>NZ_CP093396.1:0-314168 GCF_029027405.1 Sulfurimonas sp. | reverse complement strand
TATGAGTTTTTTAATCTGCTCTTGCTCACGCTTCAAAACAAGTGGATCCCCCGGTCCATTTGACAAAAACACACCATCAATTATTTTAGACTTATAACTTTTTATTAAATCTTCTGCTTTAAACGAATTTGGAATAACCTCGACACCGATACCAGCACTTACTATTTCATTTAAAATATTACGCTTAACACCAAAGTCAATAACAGCGATATTTGCTTGAGTTATTGGTGTTTCATCATATTTGAACTCTGTGTTTGAGTAAGTTGAGCGTTCATGCTTGTAAATTATTTTTGTACTTACTTGCTCTATATAATTTACATCTTCAATGCGAGGAGAATTTTCTAAAATGTTTTTTAGCTCATTTCTATCACTAATTGTTGTAGAAGCTACCATCATCATGGCACCCTCTTTTCTTATCATCTTAGTTAAAAATCTTGTATCAATATCACAAATCCCCATGATATTGTGCTTAATTAAAAAAGACTCTAAAGATTCTTCTGCTCTAAAACTTGAATATCTAGCTTGATATTTTCTAACTAACATACCTTTAGCATGTGCTTTTGAACTTTCCATATCTTGTTCATTCACACCAACATTACCGATCTCTGGCATTGTAAAAGTAACAAACTGACCAGCATAAGATGGATCAGACATGATTTCTTGATAACCACTCATAGATGTATTAAAAACTATCTCGCCAACAACAGTATCTTCAGCTCCAAAACTCTTAGCTTCTATGAAAGTTCCATTTTCAAGATAAATGTATGCTTTCATTATTCCATGCCTCTTTTAGTTAACTCTTCTCTATATATTTTCTCATATAAAATATCAAACTCATCAGTTCCTGGTATATATCTTTTTTTGTAAGATCTTATTTTATCCATTACTGCGTCATCCATTTCAGAAGCATCTGCTATAAAAGATGTTATCGCACTATAAATGATGTTTTTTATTCTGTTTTCAGTTACATCAAAATGAATTAAATCTTCTTCATAAAGTTCATCTAAAATCTTATGAGAAATATCTGAATATCTCTCTTCATAGTTAAGAATTACACCAAATTCTGGTGCTAATTTTTTCTTAATCATAAAGAAAAGTTGTCGTTCATCAGCAAGCATAAACTCTATCTCTTCTTCGTTATCATCACAAATGTCTGCGGCTTTATCTTCAAGTGCCATCTCTTGTTCAACACTAAAACGAATTACTTTCTCTGCTTCTTGTGCGACTGCTTCAAGACCTTTTGTCATAGTAACAAAACCACTTTTATTTAAATCGATTGCGACTCTACTTGATATATGAGGTATAGTTTTTAATGAAATTTTCATGTAGCGACCCTAATTGTTAAATAATTTTTAGAAATGATACAATAATTATAATTAGTTTTTGATTATTTTGATAAAATTAATGTTAGTTCTGAGGCCTTTTTTGCATCCATTTTTGTGAGAATTTTTCCAACAGTTTTTGGTTTAAGTGAAGAGAGTATAGATGCTGCTTCTTTAGTATCCATATCTGAGAGTATATTTGCAGATGCTGCTGGTTTCATTTTTGCAAAAGTTTGAGCAACCTTATCCATTTTCATATCTTTTGTTTTCTTTAAAACTTCTTCATTTCTTTTTAACATTTTTTTAATGGAATCTTCTTTTGTTGTAATTTCACCTAATTTTTTATCTACAACTTCTTCTTTTATTTTTAATCTACTTTCTTTTTTTAAAAGAAGCTCTTCTGTTGCGATTTTTAATGCGCTTAGAGCTTGTTTTTGCTCATCTATTCGTTCTAGTTCAACTAAAAGTTCACTCTTTCTTTCTTTAAATATTTCAGTACAATCAAAAAGCCTATCACTAGTTTGAATTGCCATAAGAGATGTGAAAGTTAATATAAAAATTACTAATAATTTCAATGTTTTTCCTTGTAAGAGTGTGTCATTAAAGCAACTTCATCTAAATCTTTTGCCTCTTGCTTCTTTATCTTTTTTATCTTTTTTTGCATCTCTTGAAGTTCTAAATACTTAAACTTTTCAAATTCAATCATATCTATTTTTAGTTTTTCTTTAGCTTGATTAACTTGGTTTGAAGCAAAATTTACCCACTCTTTGTTGTGGTCTATCAAACCTCTACCAGAGGAAAGTAAACTCCTAGATGCTAAAAAGTCAGACATTGAACCACTTGTAGGAGATTCAATATCATCTAAAGAATTGTAAGAAATTTGCAAAGCCATTGCAGCACTATTTAAGTCCACATTTGCTTTTTGTACTAGACGCTCACTTTTTTCCATAGTAGTTTTTTTCAACTTAACTAATGGACTAAAGCGGGTTTTCATATTAATACTTTCCTTTGGTGTTAAAGAATTATCGTATCTTCTCTTTCAGGTGAAGTTGAAATAATTCCTATTTTAGTTTGTGAAATTTCTTCAATAATTTTAACATAATCTTGAGCAGAAGAAGGTAGGTCTTCAAACTTTCTAGCACCAACTGAGTTATCCCAACCTTTAAAAGTTTTATAAATTGGAGTTACATCTTCAAGGTTTGATGGAAGATAATCTATCTCTTTTCCATCTAATTCATAAGCTATACATACTTTAACTTCATCAAATCCATCTAAAACATCAAGTTTCATCAATGCTAATTCATCACAACCATTTAAGCGACTTGCATATCTAGTAGCTATAGCGTCAAACCAACCACATCTTCTAGCTCGTCCTGTTGTAGTTCCGAACTCATTTCCTTGTACGCCAAGTCTTTTTCCATCTTCACCAAAATCTTCACTTGGAAAAGGTCCATTACCTACACGAGTACAATAAGCTTTTACAATTCCTGTAACTTTACCGATATTTTTAGGGTTGATTCCAAGACCTGTACAAGCACCAGCTGATACAGTTGCTGAAGAAGTCACAAACGGATATGTTCCATGATCAATATCTAAAAGTGTACCTTGCGCACCTTCTAATAATATCTTTTTATTAGCATCTAGAGCGTTCCAAACCATTTGAGTTGTATCTGTGATATGCGGAGCAAGTTTAGCTTTATAACCTTCTAGCTCAGCTAGTAATTCAGACTCAATTGGCGTAGCTATTTCATAAATATCAAAGATTTGTCTATTTTGCTCAAACATCTCAATGATAGATGCACAAAGTTTTTTAGGATTTAAAAGTTCACCAACTCTAAAACCAGTACGGTTAATTTTATCTGCATAAGCAGGTCCAATTCCCTTACCCGTTGTACCAATAGCTTTATCACCTTTTAGTCTTTCTTTTGCTTGATCAACAAGAGCATGATAGTAAAGATTTAAATGTGCTTTATCAGAGATATAAAGACGACCTTCAAGACCTTCAAACTGTACCATTTCTTTGATTATTGACTCTGGAGATAAAACAACACCATTACCAACAACATTGATAGCTTTAGGATTTAAAACACCAGAAGGAACAAGATGAAGTGCAAATTTAACTCCATCAACCCAGATAGTATGTCCAGCATTGTGACCACCTTGGCTTCTACAAACCATGTCGTACTCTTGTGCTAGTTTATCAACTATTTTACCTTTACCTTCATCGCCCCACTGAATACCTACAATTAAATCTGCTTGATTATTTTTCATATTTTCCTCTTTATCAATATTATTTTGTTAAACTTTCACAAAGTGCATCTGTATAAATAGCAAACCCAACTGATGTTAAATCGTCATTTTTGTATCTTCCGCCACTCGCATAAACTTCATTTTTTTCTATGCATCTAAAAAATAACTCATCATAGTAAAGCATTTTTGCATAATACATCGGTGCTAAAACAATGTCTTTATATGACATCTGTGAGCATAACTCTTTCATTTTTATCAACTCTACTTTGATTGACTCTGGTGCTATATCTATCACTTCATCAATACTCTCAACATACTGAAGATAAACAAGTTTATTTAACCAATCAACTTTTAAATTTAAAAATTTTTCTATGTTGATATGACGAAAATCATCTAATGTCAATTCATCAAACATTTCAACTAAAAGTTTTGGTATTTTGATGTTTGATACTTGCATTAAAGGCTTTAGCTCTAACTTGTCAAAAATATTTACAGCTAAATTTGCGACAGATGAAAGATTCTTTTCATCCATAAACTCGGCACCAACTTGGTATTGTTCCCCAGTTGGATAACGAAATACAGGCTGAATATAAAACCATTTTTTTTGTTCTGTATTTCTACCAAGTCTTTTTTCAATAATTCTAACAACATCAATAGTAGAATCAGCACGAAGAGATAAAGAGTTATTTTGAGCATCATTTACTCTTATCAACTCTCTATCATCAGAAATGCTTAGATGCTGATGATATGAAAAAAGAGGAGTTACAATCTCCTCAAATCCATTATCATAAAGAATCTCACTAGCTATATTTTCTATATTTCTTTTTACTTTTGCACTATTTGCAAAGTAAAGTTTTGTTCCATTTGGAATCTCATGTTCTAATATCATTTATATCTCTTTCTTTTGTAATGCTGATTTAAAATAAGTTTCATTATATACCTTAGAGGCAATTCCGCCATACTCTAATCTTCCCATACGATGTAGTATAAGCTCTATGGAATTTACAACCCAAATAGACTTATGTGTTTGAATCAATCCCATTTGGTTTATGCGAAATATTTTACCTTTAAGATGATCTTGTCCACCAGCTACATTTACACCGTACTCTTCTTTTAAAGCTGAACGAATTTTTGCTGCATCTTTATCATCAATAGTTGTCATACTTTTTGCAGGAGTAGTTGGATATATATGTAATCCTATCGCTTGAAGTGCAGCTTGTGTAGCTTTTGCGCGTCTTGCAGTATTACAATAAAGAACTCCTATACCACCCTGCTTTTCTATTGTCTGTAAAACTTCTAAAAGTCCTATGATTAAAGTAGTTGCAGCTGTATATGCTGTTGTGTTTTGGCGTTGTTTTTTTATCTCAGATGCAAGGTTTAAATAGTAACCTTTTCCTGTTCCAATTTTTTCAATCCCAACATTACTAAGTCCTAAAATTGAAAGACCAGGAGGAAGCATAAGTGCTTTTTGACTACCAGCTATCAGACAGTCAATATTTGATACATCTATTCTCTCAACACCAACAGCAGTAATACCATCAGCGATAATCATAATCTTAGGATTTATCTCTTTTACAGCCTTTGCTAACTCTTCAACAGGGTGACGAAGCCCTCCTGCTGATTCACTAATCTGAACTGCTATAGCATCTATATCGCTATTTGTTTTTATCATATCAACAATAGCATCTACACTTGCAGGTGTATCCCACTCATTTTTTATCTCTATATTTTTTAGTCCATTAGCAAGAGCGATTTTTCCAAATCTTTCTCCAAACTTTCCAGAGTTTACACTAAGAAGAGTCTTGTGACAAAGGTTTATAACAGCTGCTTCCATAGCACCTGTACCAGTAGATGCAAGCATAACAATTTCATCCGTAGCAAAAAGATTAAAAAGATGTTTTCTTGTTTGCTCAAAAATTGCTTCAAATTCTGGTGTACGATGATGCATAGTTTCATCACTCATTGCATTACGAATATTTTGGGATACTGGAGTTGGTCCAGGCGTAAAAAGTAACATTTATATTCCTACGAAGTTTATATTTTTATAAAAACCTCGTATTATATCGAAATAAATTTAAATTCTATTTTCATATAGGGTCGATCGGTGTTCACTAAGTTTATATAATGGTTTTATGTTTTGCAAAAGCTTTCGCCAATTATAGCGACTTGTCTTTATAAATCTATAATACGCGTCCTTACCAAAATGCACTATCACTCTTTTTACGAAGTTACTCTCTTTAAGTATCTTTGTGATTTTTATCTCATGTAAAACTTCAAGAATGGAATTCTTTAATATACTCTTCATAGCATAGTTGATATAATAACAAACTTATACTAGAAAGTGCCTATTTGTTGGCTTTAATGCTCAATTTAAGTTCGTGGGAACTTTATTATATTTTTTTACAAGGAAACGAATGAAAATAGCCATTTTAACTCTTATGATTTTTTTTAATATTGCTCTGGGTAATACAAATGATAGTTCTAAAAAAACTCGACTTGAAATTCTAAAACAAAATGGCTATGAGATAGAATATATTAACAACCCGTCTAAAGAAATCCAACTTGTTGCAGTTAAGCAGAATTCTAATGCTATTGAATATATAAATTATCCATTTGAAGAAGTCCAGCTTGTTGCAGTTAAGCAAAATGCTTATGTTATTAAGTATATCTCTAATCCTTCTGAAGCTGTCAAGATAGCAGCTGTGACACAAAATGCCAGCGCTATCAAATATATTTCAAATCCATCTGAGGAAGTTCAACTAGAAGCTGTAAGACAAAATGCATATACAATTAAATTTATTGAAAATCCTTCAGAGAGTGTTCAGCTAGCAGCTATACAAAAAAATATTTTTTCTATAAAATACATCAAAAACCAATCCTCTTTACTAAAAGAGTACAAGCAGATTATAGAAGATCCAAAAAATATAGCACTTATTGAAAATCCTTCTGAGACTATTCAGATAGCGACTGTAACACAAGATGGAAACCTTATTAAATTGATAAAAAATCCTTCAATAGCAGTTAAAATAGCATCTGTAAAACAAAATGGAAATGCGATTGAGTATATTGAAAATCCATCAAAAATAGTTCAGATAGAAGCTGTTAAACAAGCTTCAAATGCCATTATACATATAGATAATCCTTGTGAAGAAGCTCAATTAGAAGCAGTTAAACAAAATGAAAATCTTATTGAACATATTAAAAATCCTACACAAGCTGTTCAACTTGTTGCTATTAAACAAGATATTCAGGTACTACAATATATCAAAAATCTATCCAAAGAAGTTAAAATAGCTGCACTAAAGCAAGATGGCGAAGCGATAAAATACATTAAAAAACCATCGCAAGAGCTTCAGCTTATAGCTATTGAACAGAATAATTATGTATTTAATGATATAAAAAACCCTTCTGAAGTTGTTCAACTAGCCGCTGTGAAAAAAAATGGTTTTAATATACAATATATTGAAAATCCATCACAAGAAGTTATAACAACGGCTATTAATCAAGATGGAAGAAGTATTTTTGGTATTAAAAATCCATCTGAAGAACTAAAACTTCTTGCGGTTAGACAAGATGGTAATGCAATAGAATATATCAAAAATCCATCAGAAGAACTTCAGCATATTGCAGTTAATCAAGATCCATCTTCAATCCGATATATTACAAATCCATCAGAAATTCTTCAGTTTAAGATCTTAGCAAAAAACTACGGATTAGCATTTAGATTTATAAAAAATCCTACAGAAGCTGTTCAGCTAGAGGCTGTGAAAAATCAATTTGCGCTTGGGTATATTAAAAACCCTTCTTTAGCTGTTCAAACAAAAGCTATTAAGCATCATTATTGGGCTATTCAATATATAAAAAATCCGTCTAAAAAACTAAAACTTCTTGCAGTTAAACGAGATGGCAATGCAATCCAATATATAAAAAAACCATCTGAAGAACTTCAACTAATTGCAGTTAAAGTAGATGGTGGTGCAATCAGACATATTAAAAATCCATCTAAAGCTGTTGAACTTGCGGCAGTTAGAGAAAATGGTGACGCAATCAGGCATATCAAAAATCCATCTAAAGCTGTTGAGCTTGCGGCAGTTAGAGAAGATGGTTACGCACTACAATATATTAAAAATCCATCTGAAGAAGTTCAGATTATCGCTGTTAAGCAAAATGCCAATGCACTACAATACATTAAAAATCCATCTGAAGAAGTTCAGATTATCGCTGTTGAGCAAGATGCCAATGCACTACAATATATTAAAAAACCATCTGAAGAAGTTCAGTTTATAGCAGTAAAAAAAAATAGTTATGTATTACGATATATTGAAAATCCATCTGAAGAACTTCAACTTATTGCGGTTAAAATACGTGGTAGTATAATTAGGCATATCAAAAATCCATCTGAAGCTGTTAAACTTGAAGCAGTTAAAGAAGATGGTAGTGCAATTAATCATATCTTAAATCCATCAGAAGAAGTTCAGCTTGTAGCAGTAAAAAAAACTAGTTATGCATTACGATATATTGAAAATCCATCTGAAGCTGTTCAGCTTGTAGCGGTAAAAAAATATACTAGTGCAATTCAATATATTAAAAACCCATCTAAAAAAGTGTTAGATGCTGCGAAAAAAAATAGTCAATTGGTATAACAGGAGAAAAAATGAGATTTATAAATATAGTTTTTTTACAAGTAATTTTTGTTCTTAGTATGGTTCATGCAGATACTAAAATATACTATGGTCATATACAAGAGTACCCAATAACTATGGAGTTATCACTAAAAGACGATAAAACAGTTACTGGATATTACTTTTATGATAAGTATAAAAAGAAAATTAACCTTTGGGGAAGTTTTGATAATAATCTAATCACAACATATGTAAAAGATAAAAAAATGAATATCACGGAAACATTTGAAGGTAGGTTTTCAGGTAAACAAATCATAGGTAGTTGGAAACAAAAAAAGACTACACTCCCTTTTGAGGTTTCTTTGGAAAAAGAGGTAGACATTTTTGAAGATAGTAAAATAACATGTAGCGAAATGAAATCATATCCAAACCTTGTATTTGGTTCTAAATATGGAATAGACTTAGGTAGTGGTAGAGGTTCTCCTACAAGTGTAGATTATTCTTGTGAAGGTGGCCTAGGTTCACTTACATTTTTAAAAGATATTTATAATCTTAGTGAAGCTATAAGAAGTGAAGCTTATGGTTCTGTATGCTCAGGGAGTATAGTTTATGCTCATGCTAGATATTATGAATTTGGATTGCTAAAAGCTGGTTTAGCCCCAGATATATTAAAGAAACAATTAATAACTCCAAATGAGACAGAAATAGTAAAAAATACAAAAAAATATTTTACTTTATGGGCATATCAAAGCTTATATAATTTTTCACTATTTGAGGAATACTGGCATATGCATGATAAAGCTTTCCCTTTATTATCTAAACATTTTGAAAAAACATTTTCATTTACAAAAGAGGAAGCAAATAGCTACACAAAATATGCACTTAGAGAGTTTTTATTTAGAGCTGCTGGTTCATTTTCATCTTATATCTTAGAAAGTAATCCATATATAGGTTCTCTTATAGAAACTATAGCAAATCCTAAAAATTCATCAAAAGAGCTTGATGAAGAACTTCTAAAAAAATTCTCTCAAAAAGAGTTAGATTATGGGTTGAAAATAGCTATACTTAACAAAAAAGACAATAGCTACATAAAGAAACTCTTAAAAAAAGGGGCTATTATAAATACAGGAGATGAATCAGCTCTATTTTTTGCACTACAAAATACAAATCAATTTACTTTTCTTTTAGAACAAGGTGCAGATATAAACTACAAAAACTCTTTTGGAAAATCGGTCTTATATTATGCGATTGGTTTTAGTAATCTTGAACTTATTAAGATAATGATTGAAAATGGGGCAAATATAAATGATACCTATATAGACTCAAAAACAAGAGATAAATCTATGTATGATGGAGAAGTATTCTATAAAACACACTGTTCATTAAAACATACAAAAAGAACACCTCTGATGCATGCTTCTCAAAATTCAGATGTAGCTATACTGAAGTATCTTATATCTCATGGTGCAAATAAACATGCTGTTGATGAGATGAACTATAATGCTTTAGATTATGCTCATATGGGTAAACTAAAAGAAAATATTGAATTTGTAAAATCAATTGGGCTTACAACAAAAAGATCATATTGGGAGTAAACAAGAGTTTATTTACAAATGACTGTACCACAAGGGTAGGCTTTGTGCTAAAAAAGCTCTAAAATATGTATAAATTGTCAAACTTTTAAACAATTATTAGCCAAATATGGATGAATATACCGTTGATGTAAAAGTACATAATAAACGAGCAGTAAACTTAGTATGTGATATTAAAAAGTTGCCACTACCCACTTGGTAATAAAATATCCACCAACCACTAACCAAACAAACATAGATAAAGCTGTATGCAATGGTGCAAGCCCTAGACCTTTAAACTTGGCAAATCTTGTTCCCATTCCAAGTGCTGTCATCGCCATTGTAAGTAAAAAAGTGTCTATTTCATTTATGGTATTTACTATATTTTCTGGGACTAATCCAAGAGAATTAAATCCTGCCATACCAACAAAATAAACTGCAAACCAGGGAATAACTAACTTAACACCACCACCTATCGTTCCATTTTTCTTAGCAGAAAAAGACAGATAAATACCTAAAATTATTAGCATCGGAGCAATCATAATAACTCTTGTCATTTTTACAATAACAGCAGAGTTTGCCATTTCATCACCAGCTCCCGGGATAGATGCAGGGACAGCTACAACTTGAGCGACTTCATGAATAGTTCCACCTACATAGATGCCAAATTCTCTAGCGTTCATATCTAACATCCCCGAGCTATAAAGTACAGGGTATAAAAACATCGCTATTGTTCCAAAAAGAACTACCATAGAAACAGCAACAGCAGTTTTATGCTCTTGTGCTTTTAAAACAGGCTCTGTTGCCAAAACTGCTGCCGCTCCACAAACAGCGGCACCAGCAGCTGTTAGCATCGAAGTGTCTCTATCCATCTTAAAAACTCTTTGACCTAAAAATGTTCCTAGCACAAATGTTGTTGAGAGCATGATAAGAGATACCATAAATCCATCTATTCCAACCTCTGCAATTTGTTGAAAAGTTATACGAAAACCATAAAATACAATAGCAAATCTAAGAATTTTTTTAGCTGAAAATGTTATACCACCTTGCCAAGCATCTGGTGTTTGATTGTGAAGAGTATTTGCGTAAAAAATTCCTAAAACTATACCGATTACAAGAGGAGAAATTCCAAGAGAACTAAAAAAGTCTAAACTTGATAACATTGTAGATGCTAACGCGAAAATTGCTACAAAAACTACACCACTTATGGTTCCTTTACGCTTCTTAACTGAAAATGGCATCTACATTCACTCCTTTTAAAAAAGCCATTATATCACAAAAGTATCACTTGATTTCAACTTTTAATTTAGTTTTTTAATCACTGCGTTAAAATATGCCCCCAATTGGTGTTAATGAAAATATGTGTGTCTAAATAATCATTTTTTCTTATAACTTACTAGATAATCATCAACCATTTTTAGCAGTTTTTTCATTGGAGAAAACACTCCACCATCTATTGCATTTGTATCTAAAAAGAGCGAGAAGCCTGCCCTTGGGGTACAGTTATTTATAAATAAACCTTTGCTTACTCCAATATACCATACTTTCAAGCACTTTTTAGCCCCCCTCCTCCGTATCTTTCATTAAGTCTAAATATTTCATATGTATGCTAACGGATAAGCTAAGCCCTAAAAGGGTCACCAACTACTTGGATAAGTTCCACCAACTGTTCCACTTTCACAAACTTAGCTGCCTTGTTTAGCAGTTAGTTTGACACCTTACTTAAAAAACTTACTAGCAGACTCGTACTCATACTAATAAGTTTGGAATTATAGAAAATCTATAGCTATATCTTAACATTCTATATAAAGGTTGAGATAGTTTTGGTATATTTCAAGATTAATTTTCATATATTCTGATTTTATATAGTTTGGACGGATATTCGCTATGAGTTCATCTACTTCTTCAAGTGTATATTTTTGGTACAAAAGCCAAGCTGATATAAGAAGTACACTTCTTGATAATCCTAATGCACAGTGTACATAAACACCATCCTCTTTATATAGTTCTATTAGCTCTACGCCTCTATGTAAAGATTCTGGACTTTGTATTGTTTGGTCAAGAAAAGGTAGCCTTGTCTCTTTTATGCTAGCTTTATGAAGCTGCTGTTCTGATGCAAGATTTATAGTATGACCTATACTTTTAGAGCTCAAATCTTTGTACTCATCTTTAGTTGGGAAACGACCAAGGTAGATTTTTGGTACTACAGTTGCCATGAGGCTAATACGACTCTTGTAATAGTTCCATGAGATATAATTTCCTGCAAAATATGGAAAAAATAGTAGCCACTGCCATATATTTGCTTTTGCATTTTCCCCAACTAGCATAGTGTTTAAGCCCAAAGCATAAACTATACTCACACTAAATAGTGAGAGAAATATCCATATAAAAAACCACTGAAATGTTACAATATAAAAACTTAGTATCATAAAAATAGCACTAGCTATTAAGTAGTAAAATCCCATCTTTATACTTCTTGGTGTACTAAATCCGGATATAAAGTAACTATTTTTATCTTTAGAGATAAACCAAGTAGCGAACAGACCCATAATAATTCCAGTTGGTATATCTATGAAGTGATGTTGAAAAACAAAAAGTGTAGATAGAGCTATGAGATAAAACCAAGAAGCTACTATATATTTAAGCCATTTAGGTTTTAAGTATTTCTTCATACTAGCCCATAAAACGATGGAAAAACTTATGTGAAGAGAGGGTAGTTGATTGTATGGTAAATCTGCTTGGAGCATACCAAAGAGAATGGGGAACTCCTCTATTTTAGGTTTAGCAAAGCTATACTCAAGAGGAAACAGTGTAAAAATCAGCGTAGATAAAGCAACTATAAAGAGTACTCTAGCAGCCAAAATTCTTAGTTCAAGCCGTGTATATGGAAGTAAAAATGCTATAACAAACATCAAATCAGATGACATATAGGGGATGATAAAAACCTCTATGAATGGTATCTGCGTCTCCCACTCCATAAATAGAGAGGGGTTTGGAGCATTTAGAGATGCAAATTGATTGCTAGAGCCATAGAGTAAGAAAAAAACCACTCCCATGAACCCTAACCATACGAATCTCTCTTTTTTTGCACTTATAGCGTCCATTGCTGGGTTAAACTTATACATTTTTTCCTACGAACTTAGCTGAAGAAACAGTAAATATTCCCCAGTCATCTATCTTCATAGATTTTTTTTCAAATCCAGAGATATTAAAAATATGGTCTAGCTCATATTGTGAGCGTCTTCTCATAATCCACTTTGTATCCTGATGATTTCCAAGAACATGAGCTATTTGAGCCAGTTGAGGATGCCATGGCTGACCTGTATATACTAAAAAACTATTTTCGCCCATAATGGATGATACTCCATCAATGGCATTTTGTATAAGAGTGTTATCACTAAAGAGTTCAAATACACCTGAGATTATCACTATGTTTGGCTTATACTCTGTTGGGTCATAATTATTTTTATCAAAAGCATCGCTTTGTCTGTATGATATATTGCTAAGGTTTCTTTCTTTGACTAACTTTCTACCCTCTTGAATATTTTGTTCTTGATAATCACGAACTTGTATCTCAACATCTCTATACTCATTAGCAATCTCTACTAGATAACGAGCTGGTCCACCTGCAATGTCTAAGATACGAACCTCTTGACCCTCATCTTTTAAAATTGTTATCTTATCTTTTATAGTTTGAATAAGGTTCACTTTTCTCTGTCTGATACCTTTCCATCCGATGCTATCTAAATAATTTTTATCTATCATCTCTCCAAAAAAATTCGTTCCACTTGGTTGATTTTTATATACATAATCAAGTGTTACACCCGAATCAAAACCATATTTTTGACCTATACTGATTCCATTACTCATACCACCAAAAAGTGACATCATTTTTTTTTGTACAAAGTAGTTTAGACTTTCACCCATCGGTAGAGTTCCATAAGTGATTCTATTTTGCTCTTTTTGTGTCTCTCTTATCATCTCATCTACTATGTGTGTACCTTCATTTTTAAAGCACTCGTTCATAAAATTTGAAATTTCATCTATAGCTTCTTGCTTATTGCTTTCATGTAAAATAGCATGATAAAAACCATCAAGTTTTACAAATTTTTTATGAGGAGATGCTAGATTAGCATAGAAATCTCCTTGCATCTTAGAATCAACCACGTAATCGTTTCCTGCACTAAGAACAAGCGTTGGAGTTGCAATAAGATAAGCATCATCAACAATTCTAATCGCAGTATCTAAAAGAGTCGTTAGTTGTCTCGCTGGTATGTTAGGTGTTATTAAAGTATCTTCATCATACTTTTTTTGTTCATCTATGTTGTGTGTCAAGAGTTTTGATTTAACATAAGATTTTATATTAAGCTCTGGTTTAAAAAAGATAGCCATCTTTAAAAACTCTTTTGCAAATGGTATATATAGTTTTATCTTAAATGCTGGAGCTACTAAAGCCATTCCTCTTATCTTTGGTGCATAATCATGCACCCATGTAGATGCTACAACACCAGCAACAGAGTTAGCAATGATAAATATATCTTGTGGAGTTTTTTGCTCTTTTTCACAAACAAATGAAACAAAGGCATCTAAGTCACGAACTAGATTCATAAATTCAAAGCTTGCTTCTACTTGACTCTTTCCATGACCTCTATTGTCGTAAGAGTATTTTTTATACTTTTTAAACTCATCTCTTAAAGCTATATCTTCTACTCTACCTGAATGTTCATGTCCACGATGCAGGATAATCAATATCTTTGAGTTATCTTCTTGGGGACTCCACTCTCTATAAAATAACTCTTCATTATCAAATGTTTTAAAATTTCCCGTTAATATATTCATAATATCTCACTTTGTAGTTTTTTAATTGTTTCTTCTATTTTTATAGTAAAATCTTTAATGTTATCATTTTTATAGTAGATAGCATCTGCAATATTTACATCTATGATGAAAGGTACAAATAGTGCCTCACCTTTTGGAAGTGATTTACCTGCTCCGTGGATATATACTGAAACTATTGGTACATTAGGGCAAGATTTTGCTAGATGGGCTATGCCTGTTTTAAAAGGTACCATCTTTTCAGCTTCGCCACGACTTCCTTCTGGAAAGAGTATAACTATATCTCCATTACTTAATACCTCATGTACTTTCGCAAATGGGTGACCCTCACTTTTTTTTGGTTTTCTACTAAGAGGGATGATTCCTAGTACATTTAGTGAAAACCAAGCTAAATATCTATTTCTTAAGAAGTAATCAGCGGCTGCTAAAGGTCTCACTTTTTTGATTTTAGATAGAGAAAATATACTCATCAAAATCATAGTATCAAGATGGCTATTATGATTTGCTACGATAATACAAGGTCCATCTTGAGGTAATTTTTCTCTATTTCTTAGGTTAATTCCTGAAATCAAAATGATTAGAGGTCTTACAATAAAAAGAAAAAAGATTTGCTTTAGCATCGTAAGCTCCTAATAGTACAGATAATAAACATAGTGAAAAAATAGAGGTGCTGTATATGTAAGGCTATCTACTCTATCTAGTATCCCTCCGTGACCTGGTAGTAAACTACCTGAATCTTTTACACCAATATCTCTTTTAATCATAGAAATTACAACATCTCCAATAAAACCACCACCAGAGATTATCATCCCAGCTATTAGAGCTTCAATCCAATTAAATGGTGTTAAAAAAGAGAAGAGTATTGCTAAGAAAGATATAGTTATAAATGCACCTATAAATCCCTCTACTGTCTTGTTTGGACTTACCTTTGGCATAATTTTTCTTTTACCAATACTCTTACCCCACATGTACTGTAAAATATCATTTAGCTCAGTTAAAAGAACAAGATAAAGAACCAACTCTTTACCACCAACATCATTTACCCTAATTGGGTCTAGTGTTATCATAAAAGCCAAATGACTAAGCCCAAAAACAAACAACATCAAGCCCCATTGAATCTTACTAGTGTTTTGGATAAAACCTTGATTTTCTCCTATGAGAACTTGTCTAAATGGCAAAAATAAAAATAGATAGACTGGTATCCATATAATAAACATCTCATACCACTCAATACTAGCGAAGTAAAACTGTGGAATTATAGAGAGGTAAGCATAAAAAATCACTCTCCTATCTGTATGTCGAGATGGTATGAGTGTAAAGTACTCCTTAAGTGCTAAGTAGCTTAAAAGTCCAAAGAAAAACATAGCAATCGTTGTATTTATCATTGTTCCAAAGATAAAAACCCCTATGATTATCCACCAAGAGTATATTCGCTCCTTTAACTCTTTAGAGTCTGCATAAAAGAGTCGTACAATAACAGTAGCAAAAATAAGAAGCCCTAATATAAAACTAATAACTAATCCACTTTTACCAGAGTATAATTCCATAAGTATATCTATCATTATAGTACTGCCTTTGATCTATTAAAAGTAGTTATAACCCCTAAAAGTGTAGATATACTAAGTAGGATGGTTACCCATATCCCAACACTTACACCAAGACCTAAAAGTAAACAGATTAAACCAAAAATAAAAGCCCTATCGCTCTTGCCCATAGGTCCATCATATCTTCTCTCTCCTCCTATTGTAGATGCTAAAACACCTGCCATCTCAGTAAATATACCAACTATTACAAACAAAACAACCCACACTACCGATACACCATTTACATATGCTAAGGGTAGATATAAAACGGTATCAGCAACTACATCACTCATCTCATTTAGCATCGCTCCTGCATCTGTTTTCATATCAAACTCTTTAGCCAAGATGCCATCTATCGCATTCATAGCCATTCGTATAAACATAAATATTGGAACAAAAAGAAGCACCCAAGATGCTCCATGAGTAAAACCAATCAAAGCACCTGTGAGCATGGAAAACACCAAAGCAACCCAAGTAACTTGATTTGGAGTAACTCCTTTATTTGCTAGGAAACTAACAGTAGGTCTTAATATAGCTTGAAATTTTGGTTTGAGGTCATATATGGTAGCCATAGCAATCCTTTTTATAAAGTTGATTGGCATTTAAAATATTACAAACAAGTAAAATAAAAACTATTAATTTCAAAATATATCCTTAATTTTAGAGTTCAGCTTCGCTCTTGGATGTTCCCGCGGAGACTGTGAAATAACTAAATAAATAACAGTCCCATAAATTACAAAAATCATAACATAAAGATTCTAAGATTAACCATCTTTAAACTTGTAAAATAGTATAATATCACTAATAATAGTCCGCAATATTGCTATCTCATATCAAATATAATGCCCCTAAAATCTAAGACACCAATTCAGTAGGATTTATTTTCAAAAAAGCTAAAATAAGTAAGAATTATGGAGATAAATTATGAGTAGAAAACAAGGGCAAACTTATACGGCAAAACAGAAGACTAAAATAGTCTTAGAAATGTTAAAAGAAGATATGACAATAAGTCAGTTAGCAACTAAGTATAAAATCACTTCTCAATCATTAGGAAAATGGAAGACTCAATTTTTAGAAAATGCATCTTTAGCATTTGACTTGGGTGGAGCGACGAAAGCTTATAGAGATGAAATAGAAGAGTTAAAAACTGAGAATGATGGCTTAGCTAAGGCACTAGGAAAAGCAACTGTAAGAGCAGGTTTCGTTGAAAAAAAGCTAAAGAGCTTGGACTTATGTAATAAAAAAGCTTTGATCGAGTCCAAGCATAAAAAATTATCAATTTCAGAGCAATGTGAGATATTTGGTATTAGTAGAAGCCACTATTACTATCAACCAGTACCAATGAGTCAAAAAAACATCAAACTACTTCATAAAATTGATGAGATAGCTACAGAGAACTCAGAGTATGGTTATAGGTTTATCTACGAGCAACTCAAAGAAGATGGCTATGCCATTGGCAGAAATAGAGTCTTGAAATATATGGCAATACTTGGCATACAAGCAATATACCCAACTAAAAAGAAACTAACAAGTATTAAAAATAAAGAACATAAAATATATGAGTACCTCCTCAAGAAGTATTGGACTAGAGTTGGTAAGAAAAATACTGTCTATGTGCCTACTCCAAACGAAGTATGGAGTGGTGACATTACCTATATTCGTATTAACGGAGGTTTTATGTATCTGGCAGCAGTTATAGACTGGCATTCTAAAGCTATACTCTCCTATAAAATATTATCATGCCCTTGTGGTACTAATTCTATGGATGCAACACTTGCAACCGATGTGCTAGAAAAGGCACTTGCAAAGTATCCTAAGCCTAAGATATTTAATAGTGATCAAGGAAGTCAATATACAAGCAATGAGCATACTCAGATACTTAAAAGATATAATATTCAAATATCAATGAATGGGAAAGCTAGAAGTATTCACAATATAGTAATTGAGAGATTTTTTAGAACCCTTAAACATGGTAATATTTACATAAATGATTATCAAACTATTAGAAATTTAAAAGAAGGAGTTAAAGCTTATATCTATAAATACAACTTTAAGAGATTTCACTCAAGTTTAGATTATAGAAAACCGATGAATGTTTATCTTGAATATCTAAAAAATGTAGGGTAAGGTAACAGTTGCTTATGAAATTAAATCTTTAGGAAAGTTGTCTTGATTTTTAGGGGCATTATATATGGAGGAAGAAAAAGTAAAACAATATTATTGTCTTCACAATACTATAATACTTTTTTTGTTTTATACCAAGAAGCATTGTCGATAAGATAAACGATAGGCTTTCATAATACTTTCTAACTATTTTTAAATGTTCTATCGTTGTTAGAGCATTCCCTGTTTCATGAAATGAGATGATCACTACTGAGATTAAAGCTACCGAAGCAGTTATCCAAATACCTTCATAGCTGCTCCTTATGCGTTAACTTCTTTATTACACCTTTTGGTACTCCGTCTCAAAACATGTAAACAGCTAATAATCATTCCTTTACAACGGCATTTTTTTCATTTCGCATAGCTTGTGAAACTTCTAAGACAACTTTTGTTTTAAATCCTGCTCAAGGGGTACCCCGTCTACTCATACTTTTACCCTCATCTTTATTGTTTAATTTTACTAGGCAAGATAGACTCTAAGGGGTGAATACTTAAAGTCTATCCTATTGATATTTAAATGTTTATTATTTCGCTGCTTTTAGTATCTCAGTTTTTGGAAAAACAAAGATTGATTTTCTAAAAACAACTATCTCTTTTTCATGACCCAAAGCATAAGCACGAATAGTTATAGGAATGATAGTATCTTTTCTATCATCTTTAACTAAAATCTCTGTCGTCCTAAGAACAACAATCTTTTTCTTTTTAATATTTGGAACTGCTGTAAATGCCTTTGAAGGTTTAGCTATAGTTATCTTTCCTTCCATACCCTTTGGAGCTATAACTTCAAAGTAAAATTTCATTTTTTCTTTTTGAGTGTTTTGAAGTAAAAACTCATAAGCATTATCGACTCTAACCTTACCATTTGGGAGTAGTTTAGTTGAGTAAAAGCGAGTTTCTTTGTTTATATTTAAAAGCATGTTTTCTTTTGTGCTGCTCATAAAAGCTAAGGCAATCATTATTCCAATCAAGAGAACTATGTAAGCTAAAACTTTTGCACGAAAATATTGTGTTTTACCTTTTTGCTCAATTATTTCAAAATCACTAGACCAAGTTACTAAAGAAGGCTTTCCAAGTTTACCCATAACAGTTGTACAAGCATCTACACATTCAAGACAGTTTATACACTCTAGTTGAAGACCTTTTCGTATATCAATATGAGTAGGACAAACGGTTACACAGCTTTCACAAGCGGTACATTCAGCATGAGGCTCTTGCACTTGAATATCTTTTTGAGAAGTAAATTGTTTTTGTTTATTTTTATCATAGATATTACCACCTCTATGAATATCGTATAGTGCCATTATCGTATGCTCATCATATAAAACAGACTGTACACGAGAGTAAGGACAAACATATATACAGTAGTCCTCTTTTAAAAATACAATGTCATAAACTAAAAATAGTGTCATAACACCAACTGTGCCAAAAAGAGTCCAATGATTGTTAAAATCAAGAAGATAATTGAAAAAATCTTCAGGTGGAACAAAAAACCATAAAAAGTTAGAACTTGCAAGAAGAGAAAGTGCTATCCAAAGTAAAATAGCAATCACTTTTTTAACCTTATTTTCTGCCTTTGACATATCAGGTTCTTTTTGCTTGTTTTTTATGCGAGAACGAAGACCTAATATTTTAGTTTCTATCAAATCTCTGTAAATAACGCGAAAAATAGTTTGAGGACATATCCATCCACAAAAAACACGACCACCTAAAACGGTCATACCAAAGATTCCTAAAAACATAAACATTAGCAAAAATGGCATCAAATACAACTCTTGCATATCAAACTCAATAAAAGCAAGATGTAGTTTTAGCTTATCAAAACTAAGTAAAAAGAAGTGATTTCCATCAACTGTTATCCAAGGCAATATCAATGTTATAACCGTAATTGCTATAAATACATAGTACCTTTTAATTCTCCATTTATTCTTAACCATAAAAACTCCTTATTATCAAAAAAGATTAATATTGTCACAATATTGTCATATTGTAGCTAATGTATGTTTAGCTTTATATTAATATTATATTATAATTAATATAATCATTTCAAATATAATAGCTATTTATCTACTTCTTCAATAATATTATTTAGATATCTAAATAAATCTTTGGCATTTTCTTCTGCTATTTTAAATGAATCTATAATATTTTGAGAATTTTTCATAATGTCTGATTCTATATAGTTTGGAAGTTTACCTATGCTTTCATGTATTGCTTTATGTGGTATTTCTATTTTGGCGTATGAAGGTGAATCTCCAAAACTTTCTTTACCAACTTTAGTGTACCACTCTCCAAATCTGCATTCTGTATGTTTTGATGGGATATACTCTTTATTATTTTTAAATACAGCTTCATAACCACCTAACTTAAAGATAACATGATCAAGTTTAGCAAGATTAATAAACATATCATTTGTTATCGTCTTATTGCTTGCTTGAATCTCATGTGAAACATCTACTAAAGTATAAAGACTTCCATTGAAATTCTCTAGTCTTTCTAAAGAAATTACTATCTCTTTATCCATCTGCTCTGAAAATTCTTGCATTGCAGAAGAATTTTGTTTTAATAAGTTTATATTTACTTCTACTTCGCTTGTAGCTTTTTGTGTTATTTCCGCTAGTTTTCTAACCTCATCAGCAACAACAGCAAAACCACGACCATGCTCACCCGCACGAGCAGCTTCTATGGCAGCATTTAAAGCTAGTAAATTTGTTTGATCTGAAATGTCTTTTATAAGAGAAATGACATTTGTAATCTCAGCAACACTTCCATTTAACTGCTCATAATTTTCTCTACTCTCACCCATTTTTAAAGATATGCTTTGCAAAGAGTCTCCCATCTCAGTTGTAGAGGTTTTAACTTCTTCAACAGTAGATTCTGTTTCTAAACTTTTCTCATTTATATCTTTTAATGAATTCATATTTTTAACAAGATCTTCTTGAACAGCTTTTATTCCTCGTCCAACACCCTTGCTTAAAAGTTCTGTTAAAGATAAGGTAAGTCGATTTTTTTCTAGTTGAATTTCGCTCTCTTTTGCATGCTCTTGAGAATTTTGTAAACTTTCATTTGCATTTAAAATAGCCTCATTTGCTGTTTGAACCATGTGGCTTGCCGCACTTTGAATAGAAGAAATTTCATCATATCCATCTTGTGAAACTTCAAGTGAAAAATCTTTTGAAGATATTATTTCATCAAGTTCATCTTTAAAAAGAGAAATTCTCGTAGTTAAACTATTTGCAACTATAAAACCAAAAATAATAACAAAAAGAGTTACACTAGCATTAATAAGCATACCAATTGTCATGCTTAATTTAGCTTCAGACTTCAAATCATCTATTAACACTAAAACAGAATCTGAAAGATGTACTTCTACTTTTTTAAGTAGATTTATTTTTGCTGTTATTGTCTTAAACCAATATGTAGCATCTACGCCAAATTCTCCACCTGATCTCTCAAATGCTATTTTTCTCATTCTTGCTACTTCATCAACTGGCTTACCAACTAAAGTTTTCTTATAAAAATTTGCATTATCAGTAGATGCTAAAAATAAAAATCTACTCATATAAGTATCTTGCTCAACAGTAAGTTTAATAAACTTTGCATAAAAACCTTTAGGAAATGAATCTTTTGCAAAGGTTCCTGTCATAACTGCTCGCTCAACTCCTGCTCTTTCTTTTGAATAAAGAAAATTAACAAAAGCATTTAAAGCTGTACTCATTGTTTTATCATTACTCATCTTCGCAATATAGGCTATGGTATCTAAAAAAGCTCCATTTAAAGGAGTATAATAACCAACTGTTTGAGGAACACTTAACTCCAATGAACTTATCTTTGAACGCTTATCGTTTAGCTGAGAAAGACGACTCATTGCGTCATCCATCTGAGTTTTCATTGCAGATGGATATTTAGAAAAATCAATAGTTTTATAAAAAGCTTCCATCGCCGCTCTTGTTAAATCTGTATCTTTTCTTATTCTCGGTACAGCATCTACAAATTTAACACCCTTAGAACCTACAAATCCAGCAGATGCACCTCTTTCTTTTTGAGTATTATGCACCATTGCACCAATTTTTGTTGCAAGTATTGCAATTTCTTGAATATTTGAGAATTCTACTGTTTGCTTATAATTTTTGTAACTATTTAAACTTCCTAAAATAACAATAACCAATAAAGGCAAAAATACCATCATCGCTAACTTTATTTTAATTGACATATTATTTAACATAAGAAACCTTTTCGTAGTTATAACTAATGATAATCAATATCTTGTTTTATCTTGCTTAAACTTTTTCACAAGATATTTTTATGCTCTTTTTCGCTAAAATCCAATTATGAAAACACAAGATTATATTTTACAAACTATTCAAAAACGCCCTCTAATTATAGATGGTGCTTTAGGTACACAACTCCAACAACGAGATGAGCAAATCCCTGCATCTGCTTGGGAGGGAAACGAAGGTTGTAACGAACTTTTAAATGTTACGGCACCAGATATTTTAAGTGAAATTGCACATGCTTACCTTAGTGCTGGAGCAGACTTTATAACTACAAACACTTTTGGTTCTTTCTCTTGGGTTTTAGATGAGTACGATATAGGTCATAGAGCAAATGAACTCACAAAAGCTGGAGCAGAGATAGTAAAAAAAGAGTGTGAAAAATTCTCAACAAAAGAGCATCCTAGATTTTGCTTAGGCTCAGTTGGACCAGGGACAAAACTTCCCTCTTTAGGGCATATTAGTTATGATGAAATGTATGAAGGTTATACCAGTTTTTGTGAGGCTCTTATAGACGGTGGAGTTGATATTTTTTTACTAGAAACTGCTCAAGACCCGCTGCAAATAAAAGCTGCACTTCACGCTTGTAAAGAAGCAAGTCGTAAAAAAGAAGTTGACATCCCAATCATGGTTTCAGTAACCATAGAACTTAGTGGAACTATGCTTATAGGTACAGATGCCGCAACCATAGCTACTATTTTAGAACCTTTCGATATTTTAAGTCTTGGTTTTAACTGCGGAACAGGACCCCAACAAGTTTTAAAACATGTAAAAACTTTAAGTGAAGTTTGGCATAAACCCATAAGTGTTCATGCAAATGCAGGACTTCCTCAAAACCGTGGTGGATATACTTACTATCCGATGGGACCTGATGAGTTTAGTGATAAACAAGAGGCTTTTTTAGAGTTTGATGGGGTTAGCTTTTTAGGTGGATGTTGTGGTACTACACCTGAGCATATTCGCTCTCTTGTAGATAGAGTTAGTGCTATAAAACCTAAAGTAGCAACAGGTTCACATCCAAATGCTATTGCGTCACTTTTTAACACTACTTCTCTTATGCAAGAACCTGCTCCTCTACTTATGGGAGAACGCTCAAACGCAACAGGTTCAAAAGCTTTTCGTGAACTACTTTTAGCAGAAAACTATGAAGGAACGCTAAGTGTTGCTCAGCAACAAGTAAGAGCAGGTGCTCACGCAATAGATGTAAATGTCGGTTTTGCAGGTCGAGATGAAACTAAAGATATGAATGCTGTTATTGGCATGTATAACCAAAAAATAGCTCTTCCTCTTATGCCTGATTCTACTCAGACTGTTGGACTTGAAACTGCTCTTAAAAACATAGGCGGCAAGCCAATTTTAAACTCTGTTAACCTTGAAGATGGAGAAGATAAGTTTGATGAAGTATGTGCCTTAGCTAAAAAGTTTGGTACATCACTTGTTTGTTTAACTATCGATGAAGTTGGTATGGCAAAAACAGTTGAAAATAAACTAGCAGTAGCCGACAGAATTATAGACTTAGCAACCTCAAGACATGGCATAAAAAAAGAAGACTTGGTTTTTGATGTTCTTACCTTTACATTAGCGAGTGGAGATGCTGAATATCTAGATGCTGGGGTAAATACCATAGATGCTATAAGAGCTTTACGAGAAAAACATCCAGAAGTAGGTGCTGTTTTAGGTCTTTCAAATATCTCTTTTGGCTTAGATAAAGATGCAAGACCTTACCTTAACTCTATGTTTTTACATCACTGTATAGATGCTGGTTTAACTAGTGTTATTATCAATGTCAAGCATATTATCCCCCTAAATAAAATAAGTGAAGAAGACCAAAAAATTTGTAATAACCTTATCTTTAACAAAAAAGAAAATGCCCTTTTTGATTTCATAGAACACTTTTCTTCAAAAGAAGCCATCGATACAGATGCCGAAGATGAAGCATATTTAGCGATGAGTGATAAAGAAAAAATAGCCAAACTTCTTATGGATGGGGATAAAGAAAGAATGATTCCACTTGTTGAAAAAGCTCGTCAATCAATCGCTCCAGAGGTCATAGTAAATAAAATCCTCATAGATGCTATGAAGGTTGTAGGGGAACTTTTTGGTTCAGGTCAGATGCAACTTCCTTTTGTGCTTCAAAGTGCAGAAACTATGAAAAAAACTGTTGATTATCTAAACCCTTACTTGCCAAAAATTACAAAAGAAATAGATACTATCTTAGCCCTTGGAACAGTTAAAGGAGATGTACATGATGTTGGTAAGAATCTTGTAGATATCATACTCTCAAACAATGGTTTTAAAGTTATGAACTTAGGCATAAAAGTTGAGCTTGAAGACTTTACAAAAGCGGTCATTGAGTCAAACGCAACTGCCATTGGAATGAGTGGACTTTTAGTAAAATCAACTCAAGTAATGCAAGAAAATTTAAAAAGTTTAAAAAAACAAAATATTAAAATCCCTGTTTTACTTGGTGGTGCAGCATTAACTCGTAACTTTATAGATGAATTTTGTCGTCCTTTTTATGATGGGCCTATCTTTTACTGCAAAGATGCTTTTGATGGTGTAACTGCGATGAGTCGTATCGAAGCTGGAAATCTTGATACTGATTTGCATGGTAAAGATAAAGAACAAAAAGTAAAAAAGGTAAAAAAAGAAATAGTTATTCCTCCTTTTGAAGAGTTAAAAATGCCTAACCGGGATGTCAAAGTTCCTACTCCTCCTTTTTGGGGAAGAAGAGAAGTTAAACTAACTGACACTCAAATAGAGATGGCATTTGAATGGATAAACCATAAGATACTTTTTAAATCTCGTTGGGGTTATAGTTCAAAAGGAATGACAAAAGAGGAGTATCAAAAACAAGTAAATGAAGTTATTTTACCCGCTTATGAAAAACTAAAAGCACAGTTTTTGGATGAAAAACTTTTTGAGCCTACTATCATTTATGGCTATTGGCCTTGTAGAAGTGATGACAATAAACTTCTTCTATTTGACCCACAAGATGGCTACAACTCAGATGCCGAGGTAAATACCAAACCGCTAAAAGATGTAAGAGCAGATGCAATAAAAGAGTTTAATTTTCCAAGACAAAGAAAAGCACCTCACCGTGCATTAAGTGACTTTTTTCACTCAGACAGACACGATGTAATAGCCCTTACTTGTGTTAGTTCTGGGGGTAAACTTAGTGATGCAGAAAGAGCCATAATGGATGAGGGAAATTACACAGAGTATTATCAGTTTCATGGACTTGGAGTTGAGTTAGCCGAAGCTTTAGCTGAAATAGCTCACAAGCAAATAAGACTAGATTTAAACATTTCAGATGGAGAAGGAAGTAAACTAAGTGATGTACAAATGAACAAATACCAAGGTTCTCGTTACTCTTTTGGTTACGCAGCTTGTCCTGACTTAGAACTAAATCGTCCTCTTTTTGACTTGTTAAAACCAGAAGAATTTGGTATAGAGTTAAGCGAAACTTTTCAAATTCATCCAGAGCAATCTACAAGTGCTTTAGTAGTTTACCATCCAAACGCAACTTACTATAATGTGTAAGTTGTTATCTTCTCTTAATCACATAACCAATAGAGTGAACATTCAGTATAAAATCTTCTTTTAAATTTGATTTTAATCTGTTTACTTCTGCTCGAATAGTAGAGTTGTCTATCTCATAATTATTCCATACATAATTTCTAAACTTATCGTAGTCAACTGTATTTCCACAATTCATTGCCAAAAGATTTATGATATCTAATTGTCTTTTTGGAATAACTTGCAACTCATTATAAAAGTAAAGTGCTTGTGATTGCATGTTGAAACTATATCCATTTGAAAGACGGGTATGTTCTTGTGGTACTTTATGAGTTCTAAGCATTTTATCTATTCTTAGAGATAACTCCTTTAAATGAAATGGTTTTTTTAGATAATCATAACAACCAAGTTCAAATGCACGAGAGATATCTTCAATATCTATCAATGCACTAATGAAAATTGCAGGTATTTGAGGGTAAGTTTCATAAACTTTTTCTAACAAGGTAAGCCCATCCATTCCTGGTACATTTATATCTAAAATCAACAAATCAAAAGATTCTTCTTTTAAACTTTCTAAAGCTAAATTGCCATCCCTAAAACAATCAACTACATGACCAGTTGTTTCTAAATATTTTGCAATTGCCAAATTTAACATGGAATCATCTTCTAATAACAAAATTTTCATCTAATCTCCTACACTGAAAATGTAACTAAAAGAAGTCTTTTGTGCATCTGATGAAACCAATATTTCAACATCCTCTTCATCACAAATCTGTTTTACAAGATTTAAACCAAGTCCAAAACCTTCTGCTGATTTACTCTCTCGATAATAAGCCTCAAAAATCTTATCTTGATTTATTATATGCGTAGATTTACTCTCTATAGTAATAATCACCTTAGTCTTTATTTTATCTACTCTAATTCTAATCGCCTCACCTTCTTCACTGTATTTTATCGCATTTGTTAAGTTATTATCTACAATTCTTTGAAGCTTTGTTTCATTGAAGGTTATCATCACATTTTCTACATTACTCTTAAACTCAAGGGACAAACCTTCAATATGAGCAACCTCTGCAAAAAACTCTATTCTACTCCTCATATAGTCAAGTAAATCTATCTCACGAGAATGATAAGTAATTTGATTTTTTTTTACCATGTAACTTAAGTCATCATAAACACTAAAAATATTTTTCATGGCTACTTCTATATTTGAAAGATAAACATTTTTGCCATATTCTAATTCATAAAGTTCTATATTACTCATAGCAACTGCTAAAGGTGTTACTGTTTCGTGAATCGCATGACGCATAAAAAGTTTTTGTTTATCTAAAAGTTCTTGTGAGAATTGTTTTTCCTGTGCCAAAGATTTTGCTTGTGATTGCAAATCTCTTGATGATTGTTCTATGAGATGAGTGAGTGCTTTTATTGTAGTTGTATATTCACTAAAACCTTTCGTTTGTTTATCTTGAAGTTTAAATTTTTGTACATTTGTGCCTTGACTCTCAGAGAGTGCAACAACAGTTAAGGTTTGGTTTAAAAGTTTATTATGCCCTTTGTGATGAAAAAATTCTCCATAGGTAAAAAAACCTGCCGTAGATGCAAGACTACTAAATGGTTCGAGTTCAACTTGAATAAAGTCAGGCATATAGCGTCTTCTTGCCATACACGAGTAAATAAAAAATGATTCAACATTATTGTTACAAAATTTTTCTAATGAGCTTGAAGGTTGATTTATAATCATCTCAGCATTTCCAAAACCCAATTTTACACTGTCATTTTCATCTAAGTTTCCAGCAAAACTAAGAGAACCATCATCATGCTTTGCAATGACAGCTCGAGCTATTTTAATCCCATCTTTTTCCACTATAAGAGGAAATTCAATTCCAGTTGCAGGCAGATGATTTGCAACATCTTTGCCAAGATATTTTGCATAAAAATCTACAGAAGTAATCCCATCAATCTTGTAAACCCTATTTGCTTCAACTACATCTATCTTATGTTCTATTCCTATAGGTGACCAGTTAAAACTATAATCATTATCTATACATAAAGTATCAGAGTTTAGTGATACACCAACAGCACCGCGTTCTAACAGAGTAGTACCATCAGAGATAAATGTTTGAATAAAATCTCCATTATCTCCTGCCATACCCCCAGCTATCATAACGCTAGAGTTAAAAGACTCTATACCTTTTAAGAACTCTTCTCCATTAGCTGTTGTTCCATCGGTAAAAACAATAATCAGTTTAGTATTATCTTGCATAAGATTTTGACAAAGTTCTTTACCATTTTTAAAATAGTCAGTACCACTAACATGGGTACTCTTAATCTCCGTTGTTTCAAATACAGAAATAGATATAACAGTTTTTTTTGTATAAACTATGCCCTCTTGAATTTCACCATCAGTAGTTGTTCCTATTGATACAGCATGTGGAAGTAACTTTTTTATCTCTTTGATAGTTGTTTCTAAAATATCTTTACCTGAACCACAAAATATTTGAATTAATATGTTTTTTTTAGATAACAAATACTCAGCATCTATGAGGTCTTTTATAGGTGTATGACTTAATATATAGTTAAATGTTTTCATAGTAAGACCATTATATCCTATTTTTTAAGACGCTATTTAATCGCTATTTTTTAAATGTATACTTCTTGCAAGACAAAATTAAAGGAAAAAAAATGGCATACGCAAAACCAGAGTTTAAAGCTCAGTACGAAAACTTTATAGGTGGAGAATGGATTGCTCCTGTTGATGGAAAGTATTTTGAGGCGACTTCACCAATAGATGGTAAAGTAATAACAAAAGTTGCTCAATCTAACAAAAAAGATGTAGAAGTAGCCATTAAAGCTGCATGGAAAGGTTTTGAGACTTGGGGTAAAACTTCAGTGACCGAGAGATGTTCTGTATTAAATAAAATAGCAGATGCCATGGAAGCAAACTTAGAGATGCTCTCTATTGCAGAAACATGGGATAATGGTAAGGCTGTGCGTGAAACAATTAATGCGGATTTACCTTTAGCAATAGATCACTTTCGTTATTTTGCAAGTGTTATTCGTTCAGAAAGCGGAACAGTTAGTGATTTAGATAGCAACTTAATCTCTCAAGAAGTATTTGAACCACTTGGTGTTGTAGGACAGATTATTCCTTGGAACTTTCCAATTTTAATGGCCGCTTGGAAAATTGCTCCAGCAATTGCGGCAGGTAATTGTGTTGTACTTAAACCTGCTGAACAAACACCTGTTTCTATTATGCTTATGATGGAAGTAATCGCAGATGTCCTCCCTGCTGGAGTAATCAATATCATTAATGGTTTTGGTCCAGAGTGTGGTAAACCACTAGCATTAAGTAAAGGTATCAGAAAAATCGGATTTACTGGCGAAACTACAACTGGTAAACTAATCATGCAATACGCAGCAGAAAATATTATCCCTTCTACTGTTGAGCTTGGTGGTAAATCTCCAAATGTATTTATGCAAAGTATTATGGATGAGGATGATGCATTCTTTGATAAAGCGATAGAAGGCTTAGTTCTATTTGCATTTAACCAAGGTGAAGTTTGTACTTGCCCATCTCGCGCACTTATCCAAGAGAGTATCTATGAGCCATTTATGGCAAGAGTTTTAGAAAGAATCAAAGCTATTAAACGCGGAGACCCTCTAGATGCTAGTTGTATGATGGGGGCACAAGCTTCAAATGACCAATATGAAAAAATTCTAAACTATATTGACATCGGTAAAGCTGAGGGTGCAGAGCTTCTTATTGGTGGTAATAAAGCTAGTGTTGCGGAGTATCCTAATGGTTATTTTATTGAGCCTACAATCTTCAAAGGCGATAACAAAATGAGAATTTTCCAAGAGGAAATTTTTGGTCCTGTTCTTTGTGTTACAACATTTAAAGATATCGATGAGGCAATAGAAATCGCAAATGACACTATTTACGGTCTTGGAGCTGGAGTATGGACAAGGAATGTTCATGAGATGCAAAAACTTACTCGTAGCATTGAAGCTGGTCGTGTTTGGGCTAACTGCTATCATCACTATCCAGCACACGCTTCATTTGGTGGGTATAAACAATCAGGTATCGGCAGAGAAAACCATATGATGATGTTAAGCAACTATCGCCATACAAAAAATATTTTAACTTCATTTGATGAAAATGCTTTAGGTTTCTTTTAGACAATGACAACTTCAAGAGTAGAGTCAACACAAGCCGCTAACAAAATCATCGACCAACTTAGAAAAGAACATGAGTGCGAACTCATGTTCCATCAAAGTGGTGGATGTTGTGATGGTTCAGCTCCTATGTGTTTTGAAGTTGGTGATTTTATAGTTGGCAGTCGAGATGTAAAACTAGGAGAGATTCATGGTTGTGAATTTTTCATGTCACCTGAGCAGTTTGAGTATATGAAAGCGACACATCTCACTATTGACATAGTTAAAGGAAGAGGCTCTAGTTTCTCTTTAGAAATTCCACTAGGGGTAAGATTTATAACTATCTCTAGACTTTTTACAGATGAAGAGTCTGCAAACTTAGAAGAGATTGAAGTAGATTAGTTCTACTTCAATCATCGTCTTCTGTAACTAAGAGCCTCTAAAACATGGCTCTTCTGTATCAACTCACTTTTTTCTAAATCGGCAATAGTCCTAGCTACTTTTTGAGTCTTTTTTATAGCTCTAAAAGATAAGGCAAATTTACTCACAGCCATATCTAAAACACTTTTAGCATCTATGTCTAAAGCACAGAAGTTCTCTATTTCCTTGTCACTAAGTTTGGCATTAAAATTATCTTGACCTCTCTTTTTTGCAAAATGATGTGCCTCTAAAACTTGCTTGTGTAACTCTTTTGAACTCACACTTGCTTTGTCTTTAGCATCTACACTTTGCATAACAACTGTTAAGTCAATGCGGTCTAAAAATGGGTCTGAAAGTCTGTTTTTATATCTTTGAATTTCTTTCTCATTGCATCTACACTCTAGATGCTCATTTAAAAGATTTCCACAAGGACAAGGATTCATCGCCCCAACAAACAAAAAGTTACTTGGATACTCAACCTTAGTGTTTACTCTTGAAATTCTGATACGATTGTCTTGCATCGGTTCTCTTAGTGCTTCTAAAATTGTTTTACTAAAGTGAGGAAGTTCATCAAAAAATAAAACTCCATTATGTGCTAAACCAACTTCACCTATTTGAGCTTTGAAAGAACCACCTCCAAACACGCTGCCAAGGGTAGAAGTGTGATGTGGTGAACGCATGTTCCTATGTGGTTTAAACTCTATGGGTTTAGCTTCAAGGGCCTGAAGTTTGGCAACATCAAGTATCTCCTCAGTTTTCATGGCAGGTAAAATGTACCTAAGTCTTTTAGCTATCATACTTTTACCACAACCGGGAGAGCCTTCAAATAAAATATTATGAAAACCCGCACTCGATATAAGTGCGGCTCTTTTTGCAACCTCTTGTCCTTTTACATCACTAAAATCATCTTCATACTCTTTAGCGTAGTAATATTTCTCACCCTTAATCTCATAAAATGGGTAGGCTATCTCTGTTTGAGCAATACTTGGAGAAATCCCTTCTTGGTTACTTAAAAGTTCTGTTGCATCTTGGAGTGTTTTTACTCCGTAAAATTCTATATTTGGAATCTTTGAAAGTTTTTCTAAACTCTCAAAAGGAACAATAGCCTTTGTAATGATTTTTTGATTTGCAAGAGATAAGATGAGAGGATATAGTTTCAGGTTTTCTTTTACACTTCCATCTAGTCCAAGTTCACCAAAAACAAACCACTCGCTAAAGTCTGCATCACTAGCATTTAACGCTATCAAAAGGGCGATGCTAAGGTCAAACTGCGAGCCTTCTTTTCGTATGTCACTTGGAGAAAGCGACAAGGTAACACGCTTTGGAGGAAAAGAAAAGTCATTACTCAAAAGTGCAGACTTAACTCGCTCTTTTGACTCGTTTATAGAGATGTTTGCCATACCTACAATAGTAAAAGAAGGAAGCCCTTTTGTTAAGGTAGATTCAACATCAACAACCTTAGCATCTATACCTTCATAAGTAGCACAGTTTAGTTTTTTCATAGCTTACTCCTTAAAAATCTAATGGGCTGATAACTTTAGCCTTGTTCATTTCACTTACAACATGTCTGGCACTAAATGCCGATACTACCGTCGCTAAAGCTACATGTTGTATATTAAGTAAGATATCTAACATTTAACATACACATAATCTTTAAGCACTTTATAGTATTTTTATCTTTTTATTAAAAAGCATGTCATTTTGTCATATTTTTTAGCAAATTTACATTTTTAGCATACATTAAAAGTGATAGCTAATTATTGTATTTAAGGTTTTTTTATATAGAATGTGTTTGAATAAATAGTATTTTAAACTAGAACAAATAAAACTATAAATAAAGCATATCTAACATTGGAGAATGAATTGCCGACATTAGCTGCCAAAAAAAAGAGAGAAGAAGAAAAGAAAAAAGCTGAAGAATTAAAGCGAAGAAACACTGCATTTATAGTTCCCGTTGAAAGCCCAAGAGAAAAGTACAGAAAAGAAGTCTTTGAAAGACGAGCAAACAAACCTGCACCTAAAGAAAAAATCGCTCCTTATAAAAGAAAAAACAAAGCAATACTTCAAAATATATCTATTTTAACTTGTCATAACACAGCTGTCTACATGGAAGCTATACAATGGGTTGACCTTGAAAAAGACAAGAAGAACCTTGATAATATTCGTACTGATATAGAACGATTAGGGCAAGATGTAAAACTAAGAGTTAAAATTGATTTACCAAATACTGAACATACTTTTGCAATCGAGCAAAAAAAGAGAATAGCAGACAAGCCAGAATTACCTTTTGAGACTGTTTCTAAGAAAGAATTTACTGAAACAAGTGATGAAAAAGGTTATATCTTTATCAAAGATACTTTTCAGCTAGAAGATGAAGACAATTACAAACATTTCTTTAAAGCTTCTTCTGATATTGAACAAAAATCATCTGCTGGGTTAATCACAAAAAAATATGAAGTTAAAATTTTATTTGATAAAAATAAAGATAAAAATAAAATCACGGAACACTCTATTCAAGTTCTAAAAAATATTGGAAAAGAAATTAAACTTAAGACTATATATGTTACAAGTATGGAAAGAACAGCTGGAGAACAATTAGAGGCAATGTTTTCATTAATAAAATCAAGAGGTGTAAAAACTGCATATAAGCTCTACGGAAAGGCTGGAGATAAAGTCATAAAAGCTTATGAAAATAAAGATTTAAAAAATGATTTAGAACGAAAAAGTGCTATGTTAAAGCAAATTGAAAAAGAATCACCATCCAGTCATATGAATAATGATGCATCAAAACAAATTATTGACATTAGTGAAACTAGAATGCCTAAAGATAAAAAATCACTATTTAAAGATGCAGTAGAAAATAATAAAGACATTGATAACAATAAGTTTTTCACACCACCAAAAGACCCTGCTTTTCACATAGAAATAATAAATCAAAAAACAGAAGGGAAATAAGCCATGAAAGCTTTCAACATAATTTTTTTATTTTTATTTTTGAGTCTATCATCTCAACTTCTTGCTAATGAATGTCAATTTGATTCTGATCAAATCACTAAACAATATGTTCTAGACAACACACAATTAACAAACTTTGAATGGAATAATAAACTAAAAATAGCTAAAACGACTATCCATAAAAGTGTATTACAAATACAATATTATTCATGTAATCACTTTGGTCAAACTATAATTTTTCAAGATAATATCACTAAAGATAATATTCAAAAAAACTTAAAATGGTTAGCAAATTTTACTCTAGGAAAGAATGAGAAAAACAAATTTATTTTATCTTTAGAGAATAAAAAATTTCAAAATTTATTGAGTAAATTTTCAAAAAATAAAAAAATAATATGGCTAATCCAAGATAATGAATATAGTGAATTTATTTTAATTATAGAACAGCTGACTGAAAGAACAATAAGTATAAAAATATCATGGTATATTGCATGATTTATTCTAAAATGCAAAGTAGAAAACACCATTGAAAGTATAACGAGACCTCAAAACGAACGGTAAAATCGTCGCTTGAGTCAACTGTTATATCAAAGAATATTGAATAATTAATATTCTTTGATATGGCTAGTTTTCTAGTCTAAAATTAAAGGAGAAATTTCATGAAGAAATTAGGATTAAGCTTACTATCAATTATGATAGCATTAAGTATTACAGGTTGTGGCTCAAATAGTCCAACAATACCAAAAATAAAAGCAACGGAAAAGTTTCAATTTAGTAATGCTAAACTAAATCTTTCACAGCTTGTTAAAACAGAAATCATATACCACACACAAAGAGAGCTCGAAGATATCTTAAATGCTAAACTTTCAAAACTATTAGATAATGATGGCTTATTGTCTGATAACAATAATATGAACAAGCTTATTGTTAACGCAAATTATGAAAGAAGATTTGTTGGTGATGCAACACCAATACCTACTGATTCTTTAGCTTATCCAAACTATTCATATTCTATTAAAATTATGAATAATAAAAAATTATTAGGTACTATAAATAAAGATAAGTTAACTTTCAGAGGTGGATTTGTAATGAATTTAGAAATTATAGCAGGTACATTAAGAGATAAAAAATATGAATTAGAATTTATAGATGCTTTAGCAAATACAATATTTAAAGATATTAAAAATCTAAATTAAGATACGATATAACAAGTACTTGGAGAGAAATACGAAGCCAAAGAGCGGCTTCGTATTTCTCAAGACAGTCGTTATGAGTCTATCAAAAATAAAAAGAAACCAAGGAAAAATCATGAGATTAAAAATAAAAACACTATTGATATTAGTACTAATGTCTATAAACTTATTTGCACTTGAATGCAATGATGCTTCATTTAATAAAGGAGAGAAAGAGATAAAGGAAGTTATTTCTTTTTACAAGAAATCTTCAACTACAGAACAAGAAAGAAAATCAGAGATAAGTAAAAATAATTATGATTCAGATATGAAAATATTAAAAAAAACATTCACTTCTTTAAATGAAAAAAAATCTTATATATTTTTAGCAAATATGACTAATGATGATAATATAAACACTTGGAAAGCTTTAAAAAAAACTTGTCAAGGTAGAGATTTAATAGCTGTTAAAAAGCAACAAGAAGATGCTGAAAAGAGGAAAAAACTTATTCATAAAAAAATGGAACATATTAATACAAGTATTAGTAATAAACAGCTTGCAATCAAAATTGGAGAAGAGGAGTATAAACCCCTAAAGCTAAATCAGTAAATTGAGTTAATGAAAAAACTAGACTTAAGTTAAAAGTGTAAGAAGATGAAAAACACGACATCATAACAAAACGCAGGAGCCAATAGTTTACCCTAGCGGGAAAACTATTGCTCTCCTCGACCGTTATCCGCTCACTGCGTGACCGGATAACGGGGGCGCGGGTTGAACACCCACTGGTCATCTGTCGCACAGCGCCAGATAACAAGCGGGAGGAGCAAGCAACCATTGGAAAAACTAAAGTTTTACCAACGGCAGTTACTCACCCGCGCCCCCGTTATGTGTCTATCGTAAGCACCTTGCTTAGAGTTAGTTTTCATCAAAGAAAAACTAACTTTAAAGAGAGAGTTTACAAACTTAAACGCCAAGAAGAAAAAGAAAAGCCTTCTCGGTAAACGCCAACAAACTGACTAAACGCAGTAAGTGAAAAACCCTTACAAACGCAACGGACTTCCGTTGTAACTTTAAGGACATAAAGAACAAGACGACATAACAAAAACGAGGAGAGGAATAGGAAGCCAAGTGCGGCTTCCTATTCCTCACGATAGCCGTTATCCGCTCACTGCGTGACCGGATAACGGGGGCGCGGGTTGAACACCCACTGGTCATCTGTCGCACAGCGCCAGATAACAAGCGGGAGGAGCAAGCAACCATTGGAAAAACTAAAGTTTTACCAACGGCAGTTACTCACCCGCGCCCCCGTTAAGTGTACAGCATAAGCATTAAGAAAAAAATTACTTTAGGTAGAAATGAAAAATATACAATGGCAACCAATCTCAAATTCTTTAAAAGAAATTTATCAAGAACAAAATATATTACATCATTTTGAAGAAGATGAAATTTACCTCAAAAATGCTTTTGAGGTAACAGAAAAACTTTGGGATGAACAATTCAATAAAATTGATAAATTAAAAATCATAATGATTTCTGAATCACCACTATTTGGCGATATTCAAAGATATATTTATAACCCAAATACACCAGCAAGTGTATTTTTTCATTTTAAAGACTTAGAAGCTTTTTTGGAAGATGGTCAAACAATTAAAAAACCTAAACTTGTACAAGAACAAAAAAATATTATGTTTGAATGTTTTCATAAAAATGGCTTTATTACCTTAGATATATTTCCTCTTGCATTAAATCCAAAACATACTAAAATACATTATCGAAAGATGTCAAAAAAACTGTATCATCAACTTTTAAAAGTAACAGCCGAAGATTATTTAATGCCTAAATTGAAACTTTGTTTAGCTAAATCAAATGAACATACTCATTATGTTTACAGATACAAAAGACTATTTGATAAAACAGAGAATCATTTTGAAAATGTTTTAAATATCATTAGTTCAAAAGATACTAAATATAAAATTGATACTATTAACGGAACAAATATGTCATTAGATAGAAACAAACTAAGAGAACTACTGAAAGCTTAAACATTTCGCCGTTTACACACTTAACAAAACCTTGGAAGAAAAATAAGTTACCCAGCCGCGTTTTAGCAGTTTAAATTAAAATGAGATAAGATATGTTAAAGACAAAAAGACTTGATTAAAGGGTAGCTTATTTTTCAAGTCAACCGTTATCCGCTCACTGCGTGACCGGATAACGGGGGCGCGGGTTGAACACCCACTGGTCATCTGTCGCACAGCGCCAGATGACCAGTGGGAGGAGCAAGCAACCATTGGAAAAACTAAAGTTTTACCAACGGCAGTTACTCACCCGCGCCCCCGTTAGCTACTAGAGTACTTAAATATGAATAGTATTTAAGATAAAATAACAAATTAATTTAAAGGTTTTTAAATGGCAACAATGACATTTTCAAAAAGTACACATATCTTGAATTGGCCAGGGTTCGGAAGTTGGACGGCAGTAAGTGGTGGGTGGGGAGAGCCACTTCCTACAGGAATGTATACTGTAGAAAGACGTAAAGTCACAGGCTATACAAAATCAATAGGAAAAGGTTTTAGAGATGAAACAGGTAAAGGTTATTTTGTTCCTTTAACACCTCATTTTTCTACAATTAGAACAGGTATTGGAATACATCCTGATGGAAATGTCCCAGGAACTCAAGGTTGTATTGGGATCAAAAATAGTGCAAATACTTTTTATAATGCGATTGCCTCAACTTCTCCAAGTGCAAGAATTACATTGCAAGCCATAGATTAAGGATAAGAACATGTATAAACTTTTAGTAATTTTATCTATTTTCTTAACAGCTTGTCAATCTGTCACAACAAGCAGTCAAATTATTCATGTCTTTCAAAGATATCAAGAACTCAATACTCAGTTTCTTGAATCCATCAAAAGCAACAATAATGAAAAAAAAGTCAAAAGAGAACAAGTTGAAAACTATATGTATAAAGAGTATACTCAAGCATTGAACTTACTTGAAAAAGATTATTGTTCTAGTCCAAATGAGAAAGTATTAAATGAGTTTATATCAACATTGACTTCTACCTCAAACTCAGCTTACGAAAAACCTTCTTTTACTTTAGGAATTATATATATATGTCAGCCAAACTCAATAATTGAAAATGTAAAGGCTTTAAATGTAGTAAATAAAAAATATATAGTAAATACCTTAAGCTTCGGATTCAAAAATGCATCTTACAATAAAGAACATGAAATTAAAGACTATGCAGAACTGGCTTCAAAGCTAGATAAATTAAGAGTAAACTAACTTTTAAAGAGCTAACAAAAACGAGGAGACCAATAATTTTCCCCAGCGGGAAAATTATGGCTCACGACTGCCGTTATATCTAAAACAAAAGGAATTTAAGTGAAAAAATTACAATTAACTATACTAGTGTTAAGCATACTTGTACTTAATGGGTGTATAAATAAAAAAAATATAGTACAAAACAATAATAAAATAAAATATTATAAGTATCATCAAATTCGCATGCATAAAAATTTGATTTATGATAAAAAATTTAAATTATTAACAGGAACTATCATTCAAAATAAAGATTTGAGTTTTAAAGTCAAAGATGGCTTACTTATTAATACCAAAGATGATCAAATGGAAATTGATTTTTTAAACAAAGAAGTTGTTAAATACACTACTAATATGCCCAATGTCAAGACTTTAGGAAAATTAAACAATAAAAAATTAATCTATTATTATTCTGAAGATAAAAAGAGATTAACTACAACAACTTTGAAGTTTAAGAATGATGAAAAAATATATTATCTAAAATATAAAAATATTAAAAAAGATGAATTAGTAATTTATGAAAATAATAGTCTTACTTTTTTTAAATTAACTGATAAAGACAGTAAACATCCTATAGCAAGCGAACATCTTACAAATGTTTATCTTAATAGACATATTAAATATGTAAATGGTTTTCAAGAAGCATTTGGTATTAATACGATATATAATCAATTGGTAGAATCTATTAGATTTGAAATAAAAAATGATAAAACAAAAGTCACAGAAGAAGAGTGTAAAAAAATCTTAGGCTTAGAAACCTATAATAATTTAAATACAATATATAATGATAAATCATTTGCTATGAAAAAATGTAATAAAAAGCAAATATAACAAAATCTTGGAGAGAAATATGAAGCCAAAGCACGGCTTCATATTTCTCAAGACAGTCGTTATCCGCTCACTGCGTGACCGGATAACGGGGGCGCGGGTTGAACACCCACTGGTCATCTGTCGCACAGCACCAGATAACAAGCGGGAGGAGCAAGCAACCATTGGAAAAACTAAAGTTTTACCAACGGCAGTTACTCACCCGCGCCCCCGTTGTACGTTCCCGCGGAGCGGAAACGTACAACGGCGAAGCTGAGCCCTAAACGTGCCCCCAACCATTTGTCGTATTTCGCTACGCTACATACAACAAATGGCAGGAGTCACACATCAAAGTGTATCCCAGAAAATCGCAAGCGAATTTTCTGATATACTCATTAATGGAGCTCAGCTTCGCCGTTAGCTTCACAAGGCAAATATATGAAATTAAAAGAATATGATGAAAAACGTATAGAATTTATTTTTAAACGGATTGATATATTGCATAAATCAATTTTGAGAAAATTAACTATATTTACTATATTGATATTAAATATTTATTTTACAAAATTATGGGACTTATATAAATCCATGTTTGACAAAATAATACAATGGGTACAAGATTTACTTAGTAATCATATTCCACTATTTGATATGCTAAAAATCCCTGAAATAATATCATATACCCTATATGCAACCGAAATAGGCTTTGCTTTATTTATTGTATTAATTTGGATATATTTTGCTACATTTGAATTGTCGGATATAAAAAAATTAGAACAAGAATTAAAAAAATATGATTTGTATTATAATATTAAAATCGCTAACATTGAAAATGATACATTATTTAAAAAACTTGATAAAATAGTGAGTAAGTTATTAAAAAGCTAACAAAACAGAGTAGCCAATAAATTACCTAGCGGCAATTTATTGGCTATCTTCAACCGTTACCTAGCAAATAAGACTAAGGAATTAAAATTGAATAACAAAATATTTTTGAGTACAAAAAATAAAATTATAGAAATAAAAGAAGATGAATTACGAGTTAATAGTATTCTTTATAAAGAAAGACAAGAAGATAGTACAATCGAATATATGTTATCTGAGGATATAACTGAAGAGATATTAATAAACAAGGCTATTGAGTTAATTCACTATTATTATATAAAAGCTCTTGAAAAATTAGTATCTGCTGAAAGACTACTTGTTTTAACTGGTGCTGGTAGTTCTAAAGATGACGAATTATTTGGTGGTAAATTAATGACTGAACTTTGGGATCATATATATACACTTGTGAATCCAGACTTCAATTTTAACACTTTCTTAACTACTTTAGAAATTGATGAAGATGTAAAAGAAAAGAAAGATTTAGAAATAGTTTTATCTAAAGCAAAACTATACTTAGAGTTTAAAAGTGATAGTAGTATTAATTTTCATGTAGACACTATAGAAAAAGCAATTTTGCAACAATGTAATTTCTCACTTATAGATAAATCGATTCATTTAGATTTTATAAAAAAACTAACAAGCCGAAAGACAAAACAATCAAGACTAAAAATATTTACAACAAATTACGATAGAGCATTTGAAGAGGCTGGAGCAAAAGGTGGTTATGTAATCATCGATGGTTTTTCATTTACTCAGCCAAGAAAATTTAGTGGTAAATATTTTGATTATGACATTGTAGTTAGAGAAAATAGCCGTACTTCATCAACAGAAAATTTTGCTAGTAATGTATTCCATTTATATAAATTACATGGTTCTGTAAATTGGGAAAAAAGAGATACTGAAATAGTGCAAATTGACAACCCATCAAAAGCTATGATGATATATCCAAATAGTAATAAATATGAATCATCCTATGAACAGCCTTATTTTGAAATGATGAGTAGATTTCAAGCTGAACTTAGAAAAGGTGGTACAACGACTCTGATTAACATAGGGTTCAGTTTTGCAGACAAACATATCTTTACAATGATAAATGAAGCTTTAAATCAAAATCCAAGTTTAAATTTAGTGATAATAGAACCGTTTATAAAGCCAACTATAAATGAGAATTTTAAAAAACTTTTTGAATTATCAAAAAAAAGTAGTCAAGTATTAATTATTGGAGAATTTTTTAAAGATTTTGTAATAAATTTACCATCGAGCCAGTATTTGGATTTTAATGGAAATGAATCATGAATAAACATATATTTACAAATGATAAATTTGTAGGATATATATCAAAAGTCACCCCAAGTTATTCTAATATTCATTTTCCAACTCCTACCCTTTTAAAGAAATTTTGGCACTATGAAGATGAATTATCAGGTGGTATTGTTGGAAACTATATTGTAATTGAAGGTGAAAATTTTGGTTTTTTAGGAAAGCTACAAGAAGTTTCTTTGCCAGAAAAAGAACAAAACTTTTTAGGTGAACATGCCTTTTATGATTCTAGTTTTCATCCTCAAGGTAAAGTAGAATTATTATTATCATTTAACTACTATTCCAAAAAAATAGACAAGGGGCTAGGTAGATATCCTGCTGTTGGTTCAAAGGTATATTTATGTTCTGCTGATTTAATTAAAACATTATTTATAAGTAATGAAGCTAGTAATTCAGTATCCTTTGATATTGCAAAATTAACTAATAGTTTAGAAACTAGCTTACCTTTAAATCCTAATCAATTATTTGGACGACATTGTGCAATAGTAGGTACTACGGGAGGTGGTAAAAGTTATACAATATCAAGAATACTTGAAGAGTTTTTACGTCTCAATAAATCTAAAGCAATTTTAATTGATGCAACGGGTGAATATGAAAATTTTTATAATTTAGATAATGTAAAAACCGTAAAATTTGGTGCTCAGGATGAAGATACATTTTTCCACTATTCAAGACTTAGAAGTAGTGATTTAATAGCACTATTTAGACCAAGTGAAAATGCACAAAAACCAAAGCTTATCGAAGCTATTAAAAGTTTAAAACTTGTTAAACAATTACAGCTAAATGAAGGTTATGGAGAAAATATTTATGAAAAAGAAGATCAATCGAAAAGTGATTACTTTACTAGGTTTGGAAGATATAGGAGTATTATAGAAACTGATAAATGTGATTTTAATCTAGCAAATGTAACGCAACAAATTAATAAAGAATGTGTTAAACATGGAACTACTGCTAATTTTGGAGGAGCTGATGGAACTGCACTTGCGAATGTACGTTCTTTAATTAGTAGAATTGAACATTTAAGAGGGCAGCCAGAATTTCGAAATATATTTGGATTTAATAAGCAGTTAGAAGATGAGAATGAATTTAACCAAGAACTAGAAGATTTTTTAGATGAAGAACAAACAGAAAAAACATTATTTATTATATCCTTAAAGGATGCATCATTTGAAAAAGGATTACGAGAAATATTGACCAATGCAATTGGTAGTTATTTATTAGAAGAGGCTAGACAATATAAATTTAAAGAGAATCCGCTTGTTCTATTTGTTGATGAAGCACATCAATTTCTTAAAAAAACAATTTCAGATGATTTTTTACAAGATTTAGAACTTGATGCTTTTGATAAAATTGCCAAAGAGTGTAGAAAGCATGGATTATTTTTATGTATATCTACACAAACACCAAGAGATATACCAGTAGGCACATTAAGCCAAATGGGGACTTTTATAGTTCATAGGCTAATAAATGAAACTGATAGAAGTGTAATAGAAAAAGCATGTTCAGAGGGAAATAAAAGTTCATTAGCATATTTACCTACTTTACAATCAGGTGAAGCACTTTTAATAAGTATTGAAATGCCCATGCCAATCATTATTAAGATAAAAGAACCTAATATAAAGCCTACATCTTTAACACCAAAGTTATTTACATAAGTAGGTAACAAAACCTTGGAACTAATAAATTTTCTATGAAAATTTACAGTTCAAGTCAACCGTTATCCGCTCACTGCGTGACCGGATAACGGGGGCGCGGGTTGAACACCCACTGGTCATCTGTCGCACAGCGCCAGATAACAAGCGGGAGGAGCAAGCAACCATTGGAAAAACTAAAGTTTTACCAACGGCAGTTACTCACCCGCGCCCCCGTTATAGTACAAAAAAAGGATTTTCTAAATGAGTGAAACTTTAAAAAATATTTTGATTGCGTCAATTAGTGCACTTTTGGCATTTGCTGGCAGTTATTATATATATTCAGAACAATTAAAAATAAATAAACTTGATCTGCATAATGATTTTGATGCAAATTATTTTTCAAAGCCAAAATTTCCATCTGATGATATTATTTTAACAGTAAATAATATTGAAAAAGAGCAGTTAGGAATTTTAAAAATCTCTCTTATGAATTTTTCAGCAAAAAATTTCCCTGATATTCCTATCAAAATAAAAATTACACCAAAAAATATAAAAGACTTTAAAATTTTATCCTATTCCGCCGTAGGAGAAAAAGAATTTTATGATAATGTAAGTGAAACAAAAAAAATGTTTTTTGATGGAACATCATATTATTTTTCTTATATAGTATCCTCAATGAATCGAACAGAAAAGTCCAACTATGGATTGCAGTTGAGAGTACTATTTGAAGGTACAGAAGAACCAAAAGTAAGTATATCAGCTAAAGATGTTTCAATACGTAATTATGACGTTAGTAACAGCCCTTATCAAAAAAGTTTTAACTTTAAAGTCTCTATGTTTGGAATAGCTATTCTAGTTGGTTTCTTTATTATTCTTATGCTTCTTTTAGTTACCATTCTCGGACCAATTATATCTTTGATTACAAAAAAATCAGACAGACAAAACAGACAAAAATATGCACTAGAGATATTTGAAGCAATAAAGTCTGATTCACTGCAAGTTGGCACATCTGATGAACAAATAAGAGATTTTGTAGCTTCTATGCTATATAAACAACAACTCGAAAGATGGAATAAAAAAACAATTATTGGAAAGTGGAGTTTAGGTATGATTGTTCCTAATAAAGCTGACCACACAATAGAACTATAACAAAACATAGTAGCCTAGCGGCGACGTATCGGCTATATTCGACCGTTATGTGACAAAGGAAGTAATTTAAAAAATGGCAAATAATTGGAAAATTCCTGCTCCACTTGAACAGGAAATCAGAGAAAGAGATACAACATGTGTTTATTGTGATTGTGAATTTACACCAACAAAGGTTTCTAAAAAAACCGCTGCAAGTTGGGAACATATTATTAATGATGCTAAGATAATCACAAGAGAGAATATTGCTTTATGCTGTTGCGGTTGCAACGCAAGCAAAGGCCAAAAGCAACTTTCTACTTGGCTTCAAACAAAGTATTGTGCAGAACGAAACATTACTCCAGAGAATGTAGCTACTGTTATAAAAGAAGCTATTAAAAATGGACAGTAAGAAAAACACATAACAAGTACTAGGAGAGAAATACGAAGCCAAAGCGCGGCTTCATATTTCTCAAGACAGTCGTTATCCGCTCACTGCGTGACCGGATAACGGGGGCGCGGGTTGAACACCCACTGGTCATCTGTCGCACAGCGCCAGATAACAAGCGGGAGGAGCAAGCAACCATTGGAAAAACTAAAGTTTTACCAACGGCAGTTACTCACCCGCGCCCCCGTTAGGAGTCAAAATGAATTGGGTAAGAATAATAAGTGCAACAATAATTGCAGCTACAATAGGTTTTTTAATTCATTTGCTTTATGGACAAGGAATTGCAATTGAATATGTACAAAAAGCAGCAGAGAATGGGCTACTTAATGATGTAATCAAACAGCCATACCCAAACTGGATAATTATTACAGCATCTCTTACTGCGTTAATACCAGCATTTGGAAAAGTTTTCGTTTATATCTTGATACAAGATAAATTACCGAGTAAAAACAAAATAATAAAAGGTATGATTTTTGGAGTATTGTTATTATTTGTTGGTGATGATTTATTACGAATGCCTATAATGGGAATTGTAACGGGTAACCCATTTGATGTTGTATTTGTTCAAAGTTTAGAAAAATGGATTATTTATCCTATCATGGGAATTGTTATTGCTATATTAGTTCCAGATAAACTTTTTAGTAGAACTCCTAACAAAATACAGGAAGAAGAACAAGTGTAATGAGCGAAAATTTCGAGCTTTTATGTGTCGAATAGATAGAATCTAAAGACAGAAGTATCAAGCCATTTCGCCCACTTGTCCTTCAGTTAAGCCGTTATAAATATAGGAGAATGAGATTAAGACAACTATAATGATTACATTGATATTGTTTTTTCAAGGCTGTACAATTATGCAGTATGAAACAAAAGATAACCTTAATAACCAAGAGACAGTTATAAACAATAAGGTATGTAATATTACTTATTTTATGAGTATAGATGCTGAACGACGTCAGAGAACAACAGGAACAAATAAAGTTCCTGAATGGACTGATGAGGCAAAAATTAAATACTTAACTAGTGCAAATAAAGTATTTAACAATAATGGTTGTACTGCTAAATACGAAGAAGATGTAGAAAAGGCAAACTTTATAATTGAACCCTCTGAACAAGCCAGATGATTCTTCTTTATACTAATATTCTATCATTTTAAAAATTCTCTTTCAATTTTGAAGTGAGTTTCTGTCTTGTTTTTCTATATTTCTACTATTTATTAGCATGTTAGAACCTTATTTTGTTCCTTTTGTATCAGTTCCTAGCCCTTACCAGTGCAGGTGTCCGTCTCAGATTATAACAAGCAGCCAACATAAAAAAGTGTTGTTGATTTTTCTCTATTCCCCGATATCTGGTTTTTCTGAAGTTCATATGTTGTTTTATAAATGCGAATGGTAATTCCACGAGACATCTTATCTTTGAGAATCTTGTATTATTTCTTGATTGTTTAGGTCTTAGTTTCGATTGACCTCTTACTCGTCTTTCAACTATACCAGCAAAAATACCTTTTGCTCTTAGTGCCACTTTTCTTGCCTTTTGCATATAGCCACTATCTGCGAATATTGCTTTATTTTCATCTTCTGTCAGCTTATCAAACTGTGTACTATCGTGTGTTGATGCAGTTGTAGCTATTACTTTTTTGATGATACCGTTTGTATCAGTTGCTATATGCATCTTTAATCCATGATGTTTACGACCTCTTTTTGAAGTATAGGTTGCATCAGAATCATGGGCTTTATTTGAAATAACTTTACCCTTGTCATCTTTTTTTCTCTTTGGTTCGCTTGAGTGGATGAGAGTAGCGTCTATAAGAGTTCCCTCATTGAGTATAAGTCTTTTAGATTCCATCATCTTTTTTACTTCTTCAAATATATCACCAAGTATCTCTTCTTTGATAAGCTTGTTTCTAAATTTACAAATAGTTGTTTCATCTGGAATAGTATCTTCATCTCTTATATCAAGAAACTTTCTGAAGCTTATACGGTCATGTATAAGCTCTTCTACAGTTTCTGGTAAGGAAACTGTCACACGTGTCATTGGATCTGACAATCCATACCAATTCTGCAAGAAGAGTGAGCCTACTAATATCTTTGCAATGATAGATGGTCTTCCTGTCTTACCTTTGTTAGGTTTATATACATTTTTCTCTATAAGTATTTTCTCAATTGCTTCAAATGGAATAATCTCTTTCATCTCATTTAGAAACTTCATACTCTTCTTACCACCTTGGTATTTCATGGCATGGTCAAAAAAACTTAGTTGCATATTTATCCCTCAAACTTGGCTTCTTAGTATATTTATTTTAGCTAATTATTGGTTTGAAGGAGGTTAAGTTAAATTGCTTGATTGTTCAGAGGGTTCAATTAGCATATAAGCATATGTTAAATTTAAGACCTCGTCCATTTCTACCAGAAGTTAAAACACCGTATAATATTTTGTTAGCCTGTATACAATTTTTATCGATGAGTAAGGGCTATCATTTGAGTTACATAACAAAACGCAGGAGCCAATATTTGACCCAAGGGCGGGTCAAATATTGCTCTCCTTAAACGTTATCCGCTCACTGCGTGACCGGATAACGGGGGCGCGGGTTGAACACCCACTGGTCATCTGTCGCACAGCACCAGATAACAAGCGGGAGGAGCAAGCAACCATTGGAAAAACTAAAGTTTTACCAACGGCAGTTACTCACCCGCGCCCCCGTTATATGACAAAACAAACAAGGAAAAAAATGAAAAATGAAAAAAAAATACTATTGTTAATCAGTGTCTCTCTTTTTATTATAAATCTTTTAGTGCTAGTTTCTTTGTCCAATTCAAATTCTTTTATAATTTATGGAATTATTTTCATTACTCTTTTATTTCTTGTAACAGAGCCTTTTTTAATTGCTAGTATTATTGGTGCTTTATTAAAATACAATGATAAAGAGCAAAAACATCCATGGAAAAATTTACTTAGGCGGGTGTTTAAAATTTTTTGCATAATTATATTTATATCATTTATTCCAACTATTGTATCGTATGCTTTACACTTCATATAACAAATCGTAGCAACAAAAATATGTTACCCTAGCCAATTTTTAGCTTTGTTTATCAAAGAAATTTAGCTATCATTGTAGAACTTAAAAGACTACAAAGACAGGTAACATATTTTTGTACTCGACCGTTGTATTGAAGGAAATATTATGAAAATAGAACAAGCTTATTGTACAGATATAAATGAAATTGTAAATACTGAAGATGCCTATGATTTTTATTGGGCAGGAATAATAAAAGATAAAAAAAACTTTGAATGTCCTTCAAGTAACTGCGAAGCATCAATTACTTGTGCAAATATATATAAATTACGTCAAGATATGAAGGTTGATCCTTACTTTAAAGTAACAAGTAAACATAATCCAGAATGTGATCTACTTAAAGAAATAAATATCAAAAAATATCAAATAGAAAATATAGAAGAAATAAAAAAACCAAGAAATAAAAAAGATGAAGAACTTGCAGATATATTTATATTTAGTAGACCAAAAAATCATATCGAAAAAAAAGAAATTTCACCTACTCAAAATAATCAATTTTCTATTGTTGAAAAACGTAAAGTTAAAACATCCAAATCAAATACAATTAACTCCCAAGCTTCTCAATTTTACACAATAAGGTCTTTTGTATCAAAGTATGATAAATATAAAAAACAAAATTTACTAGATAAAAGATTTATAAATATAAAAAATAATAAGATTCCATACTCAGAAATGTTTGTTGAAATTTCAAATCAGAATATTGAATCATTATCAAAATATCCAAGAATTTATTTTGCTAAAGTATTTATTAATAAATTTAAAAATGAAGACTATAATGCTAATTTTACATCAACTTTTATACTGAAAGATAAAAAAATTAGACCAAAAGTATATTTATCACAAAAATTAATTAATAATTCTTTCACAAATGATTTAATGAAAAATAAAATAGAAGATTTAAGTACAAAAAATTATCCAGAAGTATGGGCATTTATATATGCTACTCCTCAAGTTAAAATTATTGATGAAAAAGAATATATTAATTTTAATATTTTTAATTTAGATTATTTAGATTTTAGAAATGAAATTTGAGATGTAGTTATCTAGAAAAATACAACAAAACAGAGTAGCCAATAAATTACCTAGCGGAAATTTATCGGCTATCTTCAACCGTTGTACACATAATATACTAACAACAAAGAATTAAATATTTGAGTAGATTAAGAGAGAAAAAATTAATATTATTTTATAATAAAATATATTTAAAAAAGAAGGATTATGATGTTAGAATTAGTAGCAATTGTTGATAAAAAAATAGAAAAAGTAAGAACAAAAAGCTTAGATATTTCATTTAATGAATTATTAGATATGTATGAAAATGACGAATTAATCATATCTCCAGATTATCAAAGATTATTTAGATGGAGCGTAGATAAACAGTCTCGTTTTATAGAAACACTCATCTTAGAGCTACCGTTACCCCCAATTTTTGTTATTGAAATTGAAGAAGGAAAATATGAATTAATTGATGGACTGCAGCGAGTATCATCTTATTTACACTTTCGTGGAGTATTAAAGAATAGAGGTACATTAACACTAGCTGATTGTGATATTATTCCTGAATTAAATGGTAACACATATGAGATGTTTCCAAAAGCCTTACAAATCAAATTAAAAAGAAATTTTATTCGTGTTGAAGTATTAAGAAAAGAAAGTGATATTGATTTAAGATATCATATGTTTAAACGATTAAATAGCGGAGGGGAAGTATTATCAGAGCAAGAAGTCAGAAATTGTACTATTAGAATACTAAACCCTGAAATAAATAATTTCATAATAAATATGAGCCAAAATGCTGATTATAAAAATACTATTTCTAAAGTAACTGAAGATGAAATTGAGAAGAAAAAAGATGAGGAACTAGTCTTAAGATTTCTAACATTAAAAAATAATCTTGAAAACTATTTTCATCCTTTTGATGAATATTTAACAAAGTACATGGAAGATATAGCTAAAGAGTCTATTCCTTTCAATTATAAAAAAGAAAAAGAAAATTTTGAAAAAACATTTATGATTGTAAACAAAGTGCTTAATTCAAATATTTTTTCAACTAAAAGAATGAGCGGAAAATATCAGAGTAACTTTGTGTTGTATTACTATGATGGTCTTATATTAGGTATACAAAACTACATTGATAAAATAATTACCCACGACAACTACAGCTCTTTAATAAGCCTTTTTGAAGAAATCAAGGATAGTGACACACTGTATAAAGCAAGAACGGGAAGTAAAAGTAATATTAAAATTAGAATAAGACTTGTTGAAGAAAAATTAAAAAACTTTTTTGATGACAATTGATGAATTACGCGAAGAGATGGAAACAGAGTTAACTTGGAGAAGTGACGAACTTCGTATGTTAAAAAATAATTTAGCTTCTATCTCTAAAGATTATGATAAAAACAAATATAGAAAATCATTAATAGTAATGCTTTATTCACATTTTGAAGGTTTTACTAAAATATGTTTCTTAATATATGTAAAATATATAAATGAACAAAAAATAAAAAGAAAACATATAAAGAATAAACCTGAATTAATTGCATCTAGCATGAATGACATTTTTAAATCATATGAAAATCAAGATAAAAAAAATAAAAATTTCAAAAGACAGATACCTGAAGAAAAAGCTATACATGCAATATATAGGAGAGCAGATTTAATTCAACAATTTGAAAATTATTATGATGAAATTATTTATATTAAAGATGATGTAATTTCTACAGAATCAAACTTATGGGCAAGTGTAATGTCAAAGAATTTTTATAAACTTGGAATTAAACACGATACATTTAAAAAATCACATAAAGCGATTGATCGTTTAGTGAATTTACGAAATTCAATAGCTCATGGTTCTGAAAAAGCTGGAATCAGTGAAAAAATATTTAATGAATTAGAAAAAATTGTTCTTAAAGGTATTATGGAAAACTTAATATTGTTATTTGAAAGAGAAGCAAGAATGTTAAAATGCTAAACAGGTAAGTAGAATTCTAAACACTTATGTATAACAAAAACGAGGAGACTAATAATTTATCCTAGCGGAAAAATTATCGCTCACGACAAACGTTATCCGCTCACTGCGTGACCGGATAACGGGGGCGCGGGTTGAACACCCACTGGTCATCTGTCGCACAGCGCCAGATAACAAGCGGGAGGAGCAAGCAACCATTGGAAAAACTAAAGTTTTACCAACGGCAGTTACTCACCCGCGCCCCCGTTGTATGACTAGGGAATAAGACTCATACTTTGCATACTTATGATTTATTCTAAAAAAATTACAAAAAGCAAAATAATATTTGAAATTAACACAAAGATGATAAAATACGATAAAGGAATCAAATGAACTTTATAAATGAATTAGCTGATAACAATACTTTTATAGTCTTGGCAAGTATTTCGAGTATCATAAGTCTTGCAATCACCTTATTTGTGGCTTCTAAAGTGATTAGCATTAATAAGTTTATAGATAAATCTAAAAACTTAGATCAAAAAAATACATTTGGCGATAATGAAGGAACAATCAATTGATTAAGCAGACTAATCTTTTTGGAGATAATATCATTAACTACCAAATTAGTATTGATGTTGAAAGATTACAAGAAATTGTACGTGAGGAAACACCAAAAGTAAAACAACTTTTAAATACATTAACAACTAGTGGAAAGAATGTAATTACTGACAATAGTTCTATTAAGATAGATGAAAAAAATATTCAAAATGAGCTAATTGATTTTTACGATAGTTTTATAAAAAAACAAGAAAGTAAAATAGAAATTTTAGAAAAATTTGTGATTGATAATTCACTATATGATGATATAGATTCTGCTAGCGATACATTGAAACTTTTTATTTATTCTCATCAAGATAGAAAAAGTCATAAATTAACGCCTAATATATTTAATATTTTGATACAAGAGCACACAAAAGGCTTAAAGGGTGATGATAAAGATGTAATGAAACTATTACTATTCTTTCTATACAGAGAATGCTTTATAGGGGATAAATAATGACTTATATTAAACCACACAAACTTAAACCCTTAAATGAAGATATCTTAGTTGTATCAAAATATATTATTAATGATTTAAAAGATATACATAATCAAGAAGACAAAATCAGTAATGTTCTACTTAGGTTAAAGAATAAATTAAAAATATCAGACAAAAGTTTTATTTTTAGTCTTAATTTCTTATACATGTTTAATAAAATTGAATACAAAAAAAATGAAGACAAGGTGCTATTAAAATGAAATTTATCAAAATTTATTCTAATGATAGTGAATTCAAAAATATCTACTTTAATGATTCTATTAGTTTTATACTTTCAGATGGACATAGTGTTGGTAAAACTAAACTATTAGAGCTTTTAGATTTTTGTCTTCTAAAAGACAAACCATCCTTTTTAAAACTCGAAAAGTTTAAAAACAAGAAAGAATTAGAGTTTTATTTAGAAATACAAATCAGAGACTTTTATGTGACTATTAAAAGAGTTTTAAATGCTTCAAGAAATGGGATAAGTATCAAGAAGTCTACTTCTAGCATTGAATGTTTAAATGAAGTAAATTTTGATTTTACTGGAGGGCAAGAGAACGCTTTAACATTTTTGAATCAATTATTAGAATATCAACTTGTTGGAAGACCTCTTAATTTTAGACATTATTTAAATTACTTCTTAAGAACACAAGATGACCAAAGTGATATTTTTAGATTAAATAAATATAATCGAAGCAAAGATATTGACTTTAAACCAATAGTAGCAACATTGCTAAATATTGATGGTAATTTTATAAAAGAAAAATATTTACTTGAAGCTGATATTTTAAAACTAGATAAAGAAATTTCAGTATTAGAATTTGAAGTTGGTGCGAATAAGACAAGAGATTTTATAGAAGGTGAGATTGAACTTTTAAGTAAAATAAGAGATGAAAAAGAAAAAAGGTTTCAAACATTTGATTTTTATCTTGAAGAAAATAATTTAAGTAAAGAACTTGTTTTAGATGTTGAAACAAAAATTTCTAAGTTAAATAAGCAAAGAAACTCATTAAACAGGGAAATTGCATATATCAATCAAGCTAGTGAGGATAAACTACTTATAGAGATGAATGAAATTGATGAATTGTTTAAAGAAATAGATCTAGTATTTCCAAATTCTATTAAAAATGAGTATGCAAAGGTAGTTGAATTTAATAAAAACTTATCTACTGAACGAATAGAGATATTGCAAGATAACAAGAAATCTTTTATATCTGAATTGGATGAAATTGAAAATAGTCTTTTCTTACTAAATAATCAAAGAGTTGAGTTATTATCCGTATTAACAGATAGTAATACAATGTCGAAATTTAAAAAAATTGAAAAAGAAATTATTGAAATTGAAACAAATATAAACCGTGAAAAAGACAAACTCGAAAAGTATGAGTTACTAGAATCAAAAATCTTTTTGAAAAGTACAAAAAATAGTGAGTTGGATAATATAGTAAAAAGAATAGAAAAGACAATAGAGTTTTTTAGAAATAACAATAATATTAAGCATATAATTGAGCAGTATGCAAGAATAATATTTAATGAAGAAGCCCTTTTCTCTGTCGGACTTAATTCACATAAAAACATCGAGTTTAATCTGAAAATATCCAATAATAATAATTTTAATAATCAACGAGATGATGGACACACATTTAGAAAATTATTAAGTTTTTTATTCTCAATAGCAATTTTAATTAATAATAAAGAAGATAACTTTTTCAGATTTGCTGTATTGGATTCTCCATTTGATGGAGATAGAAATGAATATCAAATTGGATTGTCAAATGCTATAAAAAAACTTACAGCAGAGCATAATGCTCAAGTTGTTATTACTAGTGTTTTTGATGAAATAAAAGATAAAAATATTTCAGACGATGCTAAAAAGAATGAAGTGCGATTTTTAGATGAAAATGATAAACTTTTTGGAGATTTCTAGTTAGTACCTTTATCTTGTGTAATACATACAACAAAACCTAGCAACGAACGCAAAGAGAGCGTCGCTGAAGATGAACGTTAAGCTTACATAAGGATTCAAATGAAAATAAAAGATATGCTGATTGAATTAATATCTGAATTAGGTAACTTTAATGATTTTGGATTTAATTTCATGACATCTAAAAGTGGGATACAATGTGGTTTTACACCTAAATCTATTGCATTATTTTATAAATTATCAGAGACTATTCATATAAACGATCCTGACTTTGAAACAATTGAGCTTAATAATTTTATTAAAATTGTTAAGCAATGCACAATAGACTTTTATACAGAAAATAAATTAAATAATTTTGAGACAAACCAAATAGAAGTAATGCAGAAATTAAAACAATCTATTAAAGATACAACAAAAAATCAAATGACAATATACACACATTATATTCCAGTGCATACACTAGGTTTTGAAAAAATTAAAACTTTAAAGTTAGGTAATATACATATTATGAATATTCAAACATGGATTGATTCTATAAATATTACAGGAAGAGAATGTTTTGATAATTTTAACTGGAAACAATATTTAAAAGACAGTGTAAATAAAATCAAAACAGAAACACCTAATGAACCATGTGATTGGATGATTGAGAGTGTATTTAATGCTATAGAAAAAGCACCTGCTATGATAAAAATTACAATTAAAGGTTTTGAAAAGGACTACTCTTATAAACTAGCTAATATAATTGCTAAAACAACATTAGATTCAATCTCTTTACTTTTTAATAAAGACGTTTTTTATCAGCAAATATTGCTTTCAGAAAGAACTATACCTATCATGACACATGGGATTGTTGAAACAGATGGTAATTTATGGCTACCAAGTAGTTCTTTAAGTTCAAGAATTCCTATTATATCTCCAAAACAATCACATGAAGAACTTTTAAAAAAGGATAATCAAAAGTTTTTACAAGGTATATCAGAAATTCTATATGCACTTGAAAACCCACAAGAAGCAAAGTATCCAAAATTATCTAGTCGTTGGGCAACTGCACTTGATTGGTATGCAGAAGGAATTAGAGAGCAAAATGATGCAATAGCCTTAACTAAAATTGCAACCTCTTTAGATGTGCTGTCAAACGGAGGTAAATATAATGGCATATTAAATATGTTACAAACTATCTATGGTATATCAGAAAATGATATTATTTTAAAAGACATAAAAAAAGAAACCAGTTTAAAAGAATTTGTAAAAGAAATATATGATTACGGTAGGTCTCAAATATTGCATGGCACTCATTATGAAAGATTAAAATCGTTCAAAAGACAAAGAGAACAAGCAAGTATCATTACAAGAACTGCTCTGTTTGGCTGCTTATTTTTATTGGCTGATTATACGGAAGAAGATTTAGATGCTGGGTTTAGAGAGTTACAAAAGCTTAACAAAACAGAGTAGCCAATAAATTACCTAGTGGTAATTTATTGGCTATCTTCAACCGTTAGCATCACGTTTATATATTAAGTCTTAATTTGGTACAATAAAAGGACTGAAGGAGATTTTATGCAAATTACAAATGATATAAAGCCTGTAACCTATCTAAAAAGTAGAGCAGCTGATGTTTTAAAATATATCAATGAAACTCATAGACCTATGATAATCACACAAAATGGTGAAGCTAAAGCTGTTATACAAGATCCAAAGAGTTATGAAGATATGAAAAATGCTCTTACTATAATGAAGCTTCTTTCATTTGCAGAAGAAGATATTAGAAGTGGAAATCTTCATACTGGGGAAGATGTTTTTAGCTCTGTTGAAGAACTCCTTAGCAAATGAGTAAAACTTATAAAGTTAAATGGACTTCAAATGCAAAAGAAGACCTTTTAAATATTGTAGATTATGTCAAAAATGATAGTTTAAATGCTGCAAGAAAAGTTTATGAACAAATAAAAGAAAAAGCACAATCTAGTAACTCTCTTCCTTTAAGAGGTAGAGTAGTTCCTGAACTTCAAAAAGAAGGTATAACTATTTATAGAGAACTGATTGAACAACCTTGGAGAATTATGTATAAAATTGAAAATGACACTGTTTATATTATGGCTATTTTTGATTCAAGACAAAATGTAGAAGAGCTGTTATTACAAAAACTGTTAAGAGGACATATGCTAACAAAATAGAGTAGCTATCTTCAGTCCTTATCTTCTCTTAATCACATAACCAATAGAGTATAATGCCCCTAAAAATCAAGACAACTTTCCTAAAGATTTAATTTCATAAGCAACTGTTACCTTACCCTACATTTTTTAGATATTCAAGATAAACATTCATCGGTTTTCTATAATCTAAACTTGAGTGAAATCTCTTAAAGTTGTATTTATAGATATAAGCTTTAACTCCTTCTTTTAAATTTCTAATAGTTTGATAATCATTTATGTAAATATTACCATGTTTAAGGGTTCTAAAAAATCTCTCAATTACTATATTGTGAATACTTCTAGCTTTCCCATTCATTGATATTTGAATATTATATCTTTTAAGTATCTGAGTATGCTCATTGCTTGTATATTGACTTCCTTGATCACTATTAAATATCTTAGGCTTAGGATACTTTGCAAGTGCCTTTTCTAGCACATCGGTTGCAAGTGTTGCATCCATAGAATTAGTACCACAAGGGCATGATAATATTTTATAGGAGAGTATAGCTTTAGAATGCCAGTCTATAACTGCTGCCAGATACATAAAACCTCCGTTAATACGAATATAGGTAATGTCACCACTCCATACTTCGTTTGGAGTAGGCACATAGACAGTATTTTTCTTACCAACTCTAGTCCAATACTTCTTGAGGAGGTACTCATATATTTTATGTTCTTTATTTTTAATACTTGTTAGTTTCTTTTTAGTTGGGTATATTGCTTGTATGCCAAGTATTGCCATATATTTCAAGACTCTATTTCTGCCAATGGCATAGCCATCTTCTTTGAGTTGCTCGTAGATAAACCTATAACCATACTCTGAGTTCTCTGTAGCTATCTCATCAATTTTATGAAGTAGTTTGATGTTTTTTTGACTCATTGGTACTGGTTGATAGTAATAGTGGCTTCTACTAATACCAAATATCTCACATTGCTCTGAAATTGATAATTTTTTATGCTTGGACTCGATCAAAGCTTTTTTATTACATAAGTCCAAGCTCTTTAGCTTTTTTTCAACGAAACCTGCTCTTACAGTTGCTTTTCCTAGTGCCTTAGCTAAGCCATCATTCTCAGTTTTTAACTCTTCTATTTCATCTCTATAAGCTTTCGTCGCTCCACCCAAGTCAAATGCTAAAGATGCATTTTCTAAAAATTGAGTCTTCCATTTTCCTAATGATTGAGAAGTGATTTTATACTTAGTTGCTAACTGACTTATTGTCATATCTTCTTTTAACATTTCTAAGACTATTTTAGTCTTCTGTTTTGCCGTATAAGTTTGCCCTTGTTTTCTACTCATAATTTATCTCCATAATTCTTACTTATTTTAGCTTTTTTGAAAATAAATCCTACTGAATTGGTGTCTTAGATTTTAGGGGCATTATAGTTGGCTGCTTGTTATAATCTGAGACGGACACCTGCACTGGTAAGAGCAATAAACTGATATAAAACGACAAGAAGAGAGACTAATATTGCATATATTAGTAAAAATATAGAAAATATACTCAAAAATTCATCTCAAAATTGAAAGAGAATTTTTAAAATGATAGAATATTAATATAAAGAAGAATCAGCTGACTTGTTCAGAGGGTTCAATTATTAAACTTAGCTAATTAGATAACAAAACTTTGTAACCAATAAATGCCCTAACGGTCATTTATTGGCTAAAGTCAAACGTTGTACGTTCCCGCGGAGCGGAAACGTACAACGGCGAAGCTGCGCCCTAAACGTGCCACCATCCATTTGTCGTATTTCGCTACGCTACATACAACAAATGGCAGGAGCTCCGCATCAAAGTGTATCTATGTTGTAAAAATTCAGCAACTATTACAAACTTTAAAAATTAAAAGGAGAAAAGAAAAATGGCTAAATTAGAAATGAATGGTGCATTCCCTCTTACAAAAGAGAGTATTGATAAGGAAATAACTAAAAAATAAGCAGGTAATTATGCCTTTGGACATGTCAAAGATGAAACATTTTATGTAAAATATGTTGGTCGTTCAGATATAGATTTAAATGATAGAATTAAACATGGTGTTGGAAATTATAAAAAATTTAAATTCTCATATGATTCAAGTCCAAAAAATGCTTTTGAAAAAGAATGTCAAAATTATCATGATTTTGGTGAAGATAAAAAACTTGATAATGAAATACATCCTGATCGTCCAGATAATTCAAATTTAGAATGTCAAGTTTGTGATATTTTTGATTAAGTTGAAAAGTTAAGTGAAACCCACTTAACTTTTGATATAATATAGCTATTAAAATAAATTATTGAAGGTTCATTTATGCAAACGTTAGCAGTTCATATTGAAGATAATTATATTCAAAACTTTATGAGTTATGTCAATAAACATAGTTCAGATATTAGTGTATCAAAAGATGAAAATTTAGAACTTGACCCATACTTTTATGAAAGAAAAAAGAAATTACATCAAATTAGAGATGATGTTCAAAATGGTAAAATGAGACTACTAACTCAAGAAGAGTCTGATAATGAAATTGAATTGTTTTTTAAAGAACTAGAAAACAATTAATGAAAATAATAAGAACGGAAGAGTATCAAAAAGAACTACTAGTAGTTTTAAAACATATTGCTAAAGACAAAATAGCTGCAAGTAGAAAATTCAAGCAAGACTTGAATATCCAAATCAATGAAATTCCAAACTTTCCATATAAATATAGACTATCATATTATTTTGATGATGAAAATATCAGAGATATGACATTTAAAACATATACAATAAACTATGAGATAGATTTAAATAAAAACACAATATTTATTTTTAGTATATTTAACCAAAATAAACCGTCATAGAAGTTCAGATACAACAAAACATAGGAACTTAATAAATTACCTAGCGGAAATTTATTGTTCTATTCGACCGTTATGTTACAAAAAGGTAAAAATATTTATGAAATTTTTATATTCTAGTCCGTACATAATAATAGCTTGGACTATGTTGATTTTAGTACATGAATCTTACATAAAAAATAAACCGTATGATGCAGGTATATTTATTTCATCCATCTTATTTATTATTTTTATTTATTTAGCAATAAAAAAATATAAACAAAAAATCGAACATTATCATAATCACAATAATATTATTGCAATAAATATTGGATTAATTCCATTGATCTTCGCTAATATTTTATTATCAAATATTGTATTAAAAGGAACGATGATAAATGAAAACGGAATGATTTATATTTTAGTTTTTATATATTCACCTGTTCTGTATGCCGTAACTCTTATTGGCTTAACAGTATATAAATACTTAAAAGATAAATTGAAACATAACAAAACATAGAGACTGTGAAACAATCAAGCCTCAAAGTTCATAATAATTCGATTTTTAGAAATTATATCGTTTAAATTGTACCATAAAAATATTTGATATTATTTTAGCCATATAGAGCCTAAAACTAGCGATATAAAAAGCTATTTCTTCTCTTATATCACTTAAGTCTCCATCTTTGACAGCTATCATCAGTTTTCTAAACAGAGCTATCCCTATCAGGTTTAGTAATCGTTTGAAATTATAGGTAAACATGATGAGTGCGTTTTCACCAGCTACTTTCTTTTTGCTTCTCACTAAGAAGTGATCCCAGCCTAAGCTTCTTTTGATTGTTCCAAATGGGTGTTCAACTATTGAACTTACATAAATCTATTTAGTAGATTTATTGCACTGACGCTTGTTGAGCTAGTCTTTTTTTGATGATAGCTTTTGATTCATCTGTTTGCATATTCGCATTATAGTTGTCAAGTAGCTCTTGATGTTCCCATCTTTGAGTCTGTTTATTCTTAGTCTTTTCACCTAAACATTTATCTTTGATTGGGCAGGCATTACAGTCGGTTTGAGAGCTTCTATACAAGTACATAGTTCTAGCATATGATTGATTCAATGATGATGTTCTTGATATTAGTTTATTGTTAGGGCATACATAAGCGTCTTTGTTCTTATCGTAGATAAACATATCTTTAGTGAACTTACCTTTGTTTTTTAGTTCTTGACCTGTATACTACCCCAAGAAAATCAAACAACTATTTCTAAAGTTTAATTCTTAAAAGAGTAAAATTAAACAATAAAAATAGAAGGTAATCTTATGAGTCGAAAAAGAACAACATATACAGCAGAATTCAAGACAAAGTTAGTTTTAGAAGTTTTAAAAGAAGATAAGACACTAAATGAAATAGCAAGTGTAAATAATATCACACCAAAAAACTTACAAAATTGGAAGAAGATATTCTTGGAAAATGCAGAAGTTGCGATGGAACCTGCTATAAATCGCATTTAAGAATGTCGTACCCTAAATAGTTAAGAATATCCTATCTGTAAACCTTAAAGTTAAAACCTCTTATTATAGGGCTTTAAAGCACTATCAAACTTCACAATATACTCTGAAACAAGCCTAAAGCATAGCTAATGTATTACGGATGTACTAGCTTATGTACTGCTTTGAAGCCCTAACGATGGGCTTAATAGCTGTTTTACTTACTTATTGATAATGAGAGCTTGTACTATAAAAAGTAAATCTTAAATAAATAAACTAATTATTAAGTATCTGTAAATGATGTTTAAAGATGGTTTACATCTCTCTAAATTCTTCTTCTAGTACATCAGATTTTATCTTGAAGTAGTAATACTCTCTTTTTTTATATGTTAGTTTTCTATATGCTTCTATAATCTCATTTTCATATGTGTTGAGTGTAGCTTGATATTGTGAATTGAGTTTAGTTTGGTCGCCTGTTAAATCACTTGATGTTTTAACATACATATTACCTTTGCCATAGAGTACCCAATTAGGGTTATATAAGTAGTTGTCATCTATTTGTTTTGCTAGTTCTGGGCTAATTTTTTGCTTTCCTGATATGATAGCTTTGAGTGTATCAAGGTTTGCTTCAATCTTTAAAGCAAATTGTGATAGAGATAGATTTGAGTTATCTACTATGTATTTTAATCGTTGGTGTTCATTCATAGTTTTTTTGTTATATATATATTTTTCATACTTAATAGGTAGCTTTTTTCTTCTTTTCCACCCGTCTATTGCAGAGTAAGTTATATTTAGTATCTTACACAGTTCATTGTCCTTATCAACATTAAGAGCCTGCTTAAGGGCTTTAAAATCTTCTTTAAACTTTTCCATATTACTCCATACATACTTTTTTGCTAAATTACATACAAATATCTTGACATACATACTAAATGTATGTATAATACACTTCTATATGATTTATTACCAACATAATACACAAATGTATTAAAAAGTTTAGTGAATTTATATAGCGTTCTTTAAAAACTCATTGTTAAGGGGATTAAACTTAATTTTTAGGAGAAATTATGAAAGCTGAATTTAGTGAGGACTATTACTACATTAGTAGTGAAAGTGATAATGACATACTGAGAGTATCAGTTAAAGAGATGTTCGATTTTTTAAAAAAACAAAACATCGGAAAACTTCCAAAAGAGTATATAGATTTACAAGATGAATATCGTAAACAGCAAGATGAGTTTGCTGAAGCAGTTTTATCTGAAAATATAGGTTATGTTGGTCGTAATGTAAATCCAAGAGAAAATATAGATATGTCTAAAGGTCTTCAGGACTACATAGTAGGTCTTTAGTGTTTAGATAATGTCTATACTTACATTGATTTGTATAGACATCATAAACAAAGAGATTGATTTTTTCGTCTATCTCTTTTTTTGAGGCAGGGGTTACATGAATACCTGTTGCTCTAAGAGTACTTTGTATTTCGTTGAAAATATTCTTTTTTAAAGTTTTTTTATTTTCATTAATTGCATCTAATGTGAGTAGTGGATTGTGAATCATTCTTAAGTCCTTATTTATTGTGTTTTGTGGTTATTGCATTGTACTACATAAACCTTTTAAGGTTTAGTAGTATCGGCATTTAGTGTCAAATATCTAAGGATTTAAGAATATCCCCTTAACAGTGAGTTTTTAGAGCGTTCTTTAAAAACTCATTGTTAAGGGGATAAAATTTAATCTAGGAGAGAATTATGGCAAGAAATAAACCTGTAGGTATGGGTAGAAATAAAGGCTTTGTTGAAAGAGGCGTAAAGCCTACTTTCCTTCCATCAAGAATGGGTAGAATACTAAGGTGTTGTGACGAGAAAAATCGTTGTAAAAACCATTGTAGAGACTAGTTAAATATGAAAGATAAGAGAATACATGAAGTTTAGTATCTTTAAGTTCAGTATCTTCAAAAAATGGCTTCTCATGAGGCATATTTATAGCTTCTTTAAATGAAGCACCAATTTTATAACTTTTTGCAAAACGATGTAAATTAGGATTTATATCATCTGCATATAAAATGAAGTTATCATTATTTGTGCTTTGTACAAAGTTATAAGCCACAATATCAAGTCTCGGTATTGAAAAGTAACTTGAATCTGAATCATTATCATTTTTTATAGCTTCAATAGTGTCATTAATAAAGGCTTCAGGAGATGAGTAATTATCTGAAATAGATAACTTATAGTCTTGCTCTACTTCAATTCTATAGTAGACATAAACGGCATAAAACTGTTTTTTCAATGCTAATAGTTCTTTGTTTATTTGAGGTATCAAACTTGAAAAATCACAAATATCATATTTAGTTTTACATTTTGAACATTCTATGTATTTTGTATTAGAAGAAATTGGAAATATAAAATCATTAAAACATTTTTTACATATACATCTACTATCTATTTTCATTCTTAAGTCCTTATTTGTTGTGTTTTTTGGCGATTACATTGTACTACATAAACCTTTTAAGGCTTAGTAGTATCGGCATTTAGTGTCAAATATCTAAGGATTTAAGAATATCCCCTTAACAGTGAGTTTTTAGAGCGTTCTTTAAAATCTTATTGTTAAGGGGATAAAATTTAATCTAGGAGAGAATTATGTCTAAAGAAAAAAAGTTATTTGGGTTATGTCAAAGTCAAGATTTAAATGTGTCTTTAACATGGCAGAAAATAAATGATTGGAGTGTTGAAATTTATCTAGGAAATACTTATAGAAAAATCTTTTATACTGATGGTCATACTCGTAAAAAAGATGCTTTAAAAGAAGCCATTGAATTTATGGAAACTTTTGACCGTATGAAATGGCAAAGTGAACCACAAGAGATTACGATTGGGCTAAAAGTTTCAATCAAACAACCTACTGTAATTGATACAGTAAAGTTGTTTATTGACCATTTAGATAAACACCATGATGATGGTGATAAGCGATACGAAATTTTAGCGATGTGTGCAGCTTCTCAGCAATGGATACTCAAGAATCCTTAGTCCTTATTTATTGTGTTTTTTGGCGATTACATTGTACTACATAAACCTTTTAAGGTTTAGTAGTATTGGCATTTAGTGCCAGATATCTAAGGCTTTAAGAATATCCCCTTAACAATAAGTTTTTAATAGAGCTTAAACCAAAGTTTACGGAGGTAGTTATGGCAACTTTAGAATTATCTAAAAAAATCAAAAAAGATTATGTGACAGTAGAGAACTTTTGTACTAAACATAACATTAAGTACAACACTTATAAGGGTGTAGTGAATGGTAGTCATCCAAGCCAACCAATAGTAAAGATTCTTATCAAAGAAGGCTATATAAAAAGTGCTGACGATCTTCTGAAAAAGGCTGCATAATGAGAGAGTTATTAGTAGCTAAACTCAAAAAAGCAAGACAAAACTATATAGTAATCTATACAACAAATCATACTCAAGCTAGAACATTAGCACTTCATTGTGCAGGTCGTGAGTGTATGGAATTTCGTTTAAAACTTCATAACTTGGATGTTGGAAATGAATAGTAAAGAAGTAGCTAGTTTAGTTGGAGTGAGTTATAAATCTGGAATAGTACAAAGAATAACCAAAAAAGCCCTAGAAAACAGTTCATGCACCATGGTCATAAAAGGTCTTACTTTTGGCTTTGAGTTGGTTCATGGTAAGGCTTATTTATATACTGAGTTTAAAGCTAAGAAGAAAACTCAAAAACATATAAACAAAGTCGCTATCTCTTCTTTAGATGAGTTAGACTCGTTTGATATTACTGCCTCAAAACATTCCCAAGAAGATAAAGTTTTAATAATCGCATTTTACAAAAAATATAACTATAGTTTAAGTGCAATTATTAAAAGTTTATATGCTAAGTCATTCCTAGCATTTGATGACAAACTCATAGCTTCGCAACAACGAAAGATAAGCAGATGGTTATCCGATTTTAACAAAAACGGTGCCTCATCTCTTGAAGATAAAAGAGGTAGAGACAATGCCTTTAGAAAGATAGATGAGGAACTGCTGATTAAGTCTATTTGGGGAACGGGGAGTCAAGGTGTAAGAAACAACTACTACGGTGCTTATGATATGTACTGCGGTATGGTTCAGTCTCAAAATGGTCTTATGTATGATTGGAGCGAAAAAGCAAAAGAGAAAATCATCTCTTACAATGCTTATGTAAATGCTTATAAAAAAGTAGTAAAAAGTGACCCTCAGTTAAAGGGCTATTTAACAGGCGGTATAGATGCCTTGCTGCAAGATTACCCAGTAGGTATAAAAGATATAGCATATCCAAATCAAGAGTGGCAAGTAGATGCTACTGTATTTGACTTCATGTGTAAAATCCCTGATGAGACAAAAGAAGATGGTTATAGAGTTGGTCGTGTTCACATGACAGCTGTTAAAGATACTTTCACAAAACAAGCAGTAGCGAACTTAGTAGAAACTATAGACTCTTACTCACAAGTAAGAGTACTTTATAAAGCATTCCAAAAGATGGGAATTCCTGAAAATATTTATACAGATAATGGTATGGACTATGTATCAAACCATTATCAAAAACTACTCATTGACATAGGTATATGTCAGATTAGAGCAGTAGCTGGTCAAGGTCGCCAAAAAGGCTCAATAGAAAGATACTTCGGTGTAGTTCAAGGAAGATGGAACAAGATACCGGGCTATATCGGTGGTGATGTATCTAAAAGAAAAAAGATAGAAGACCAGTATGCTTCACACCTAGGAGTAAAAACTTCTAAAGCTACAAGAATAGAGACTCATAAACTACTTACACTTGATGAACTTAGACTAGTTGTTGATAACCTACTTGATATGCAGTATGAAAGCTATAAAGCACATCAAGAGTTCATTGCATCTACAAATATGATGAGTGACATTTACTCCAAACTAGGTAAATATGGCACGAGAACATTAAATACAGAGGGTATCAGATACAACAACATGACATTCCAGGGTAGTTCACTTTGGGAAGCTCATCTCAACAAAGGCGAAGTAGTTACATTTTATGAAAATATCGATAATGTAAATGAACTCTACATCTACAAACAAAATCAATACATAGGAGTGGTTAAAAACAAAGAGTTAGGTGCAGAGTGCATGAATCAAGAAGACCATAAAAAAGTTACAAAAATCTACAAGCAAACAAACATCAAACCAAAACTTAAAATACTAGACGAAGCAAATGAAGAACTTGAAAAACAAAAAGTTGCGTTTATAAGTGCTGTTTCGGGGCATAAGCCTCTTTACACTACACAAAGTGACATGTCTCCTAAAACATCTAAAGAGGCAAATAACCCTGTGACAGCACCTATAAGCTTAACTTCAAAACAAGATAGTGAGCTGATTAAATTTATTAGGAGCGTGTCATGACAAGAGAAGATTTTAAAAAGTTTTTAGATGATAAAAACTTAAAACCAAGCAGAGTAGCTAAAAGCATCGGTGTAAGTGCATCTATGATTTCACAATGGCAGTCAAACACTTATAAAGGCGATAATCAAAGTCTAGAAAAAAAGCTTGAGAGTTTTAAAAACAACTATGACTTTAAGCAAAGTGCTAAAACTTCAGCATTTGAGTTAAAAGAGACTACAGATTTACAAGGTGCTTTTTTTGTGATGGAAGAAGCGATAGTAGATAATGAGATGGCAATCCTTTATGGAGCGGCTGGAACAGGAAAAACTACAACTATAAAAGAGTTTGCAGAGAGTAGAAGTGATACAAGACTTCTTGAGCTAGTTCCTGGCATAAGCACTAAAAAATTTTTAGAACTTATTTGTGAAAAAATCAACATTTCGCCTGAGGTAGGCGTAGATACAAACATCTTAAACATAGCAAAAGAGCTAGGGAGAGGAGATATAGCAATCATCATAGATGAAGCTGAACATCTAACAGTTAGAAGTTTAGAAGCCATAAGAAGAGTTTGGGACTTTACACCCTTTGCACTTATCTTAGTTGGAACGCCTGTACTGATTAAAAATCTAAAAGGAAATAGTGGCGAACTCCTACAACTTTACTCAAGACCAAGTGGAAAGTATGAGTTTAAAGGTTTAAGAGCCAATGAATTTGAACTATTTTTCGGAGATTTTGGCAAAGAAGTAAAAAAATACACTACGCACATGAGACGAGCAGTAAGTCTTTACAGAAAAGCTACAAGATTTGCACTCATGAACAATGAAAAACTAGATGTGAAGCATATAAAACTAGCTTCCACTATGGTTTTTTTGGACTAGGGAGTAGAGATGATTACTAAAGAACAATGGGCATCAATCAAAACTGAATTATCTGCTATATACAGTGGGGTAGCTTTTACTCTTAATGATAAGAAAATAGATGTACACAAAGTACAAATAAGCAGTACTAAACTAGCTTGGATAGTTTATATAGATGGGAAAATAAATCTTGATTGGGGTCATTCAAATAAGAAAAACTACGACCCATTAATGGAGCAGTTATGGCATAAAAAAACTCGTTCACTTTATAAGGAATCTGAAAAAAAGAAGATTAAAAAGATTTGGGGTGTTAGAAGAGCTAAAAAAGAGTTTCCTGAGTTAGAAAAAAAATACTCTTGGTATAAGCCTTATTTTAATTCACTCAGTGTGCTTGAAAAACAGTTTAAAAAGCTTGATGGACTTGAATTAATTATTAAAGATGAAAATAATGACTGAAAAACAAAGAAACTACCAATCAGCACTTATTAAGTCTATTCACTCTAGTGAACTATACAAAGATGTGTATAGCGATGATAGAGAGTTATATGAGGCTATGCTTGAGAACACTTTTGGGGTTCTCAGTTCTAAGAAACTTAGTATCGAAGAGCTTATAAATCTTAATAACTTCATGAACAAAAAAGGTGAGTTAAGAGTTGCTCCTAAAAAAGTAGGATCTACCACAAACCAAATCAATTTTATTAAGACTCTTTGGTCTAAAAACTCTCGTAACAAAGACTTAAATAGCCTTTTAACACAGGTTAAAAAAGTGATTAAGAGAGATATAAACGCTCTTGAAAGTTTAACAAAAGATGAAGCTGGGAAAGTTATAGCGAGTATCAAAAATATTAAACCAGAGCCAAAGCTAAAACTAAATCCATCTAACAACACAAACTATAAGAGTTCATAGAGCCTCTTTTAGAGGTTTTATTGAGTACTTACTCAAATAAACAAAAGGAAAAAAGATGAAAAAAGATGAGCCTCTAAAAGGCAATGCAAGTGAGTTACTAAAGTCTATCAAAGCTACTGCAACATTTAAAAGCACATATGAAAAAGATATTAGTCTATTAACTGCAATGCTTCAAAATAGATTTAATAAACCAACACTTGATGAGTTGAGTGATTATCAGCTTGAGGAACTTGGTAAGTATCTAAAAAAACTAGATTCTTATCAAACAGGCAAAACAGAGATGGCGACTAAAAATCAAATCTCACTTATTAAAATTTTATGGTCTCAAAGCTATAAAGGTAAAGATACTGAATTAGAAAAAGCACTAGATGCATACATAAAAGGTCTTGGTGCTTTAACTAAAAAAGATGCTCAAAAAATCATAGGAGGTCTGAGAAATGGCACAAATTGATGACAAAAGTGGTCATTGGCTAAACAAAAAAAACGAGGGAACTCACCCAGATTTGATACGAGCTGATGAAAAAATAAAAGATGAGTTAGTTGAAAAACTAATCAAACAGGCAATCGAACTTAGTGCCACTTTAAATGTATTCAAAAAAGATGCGTTTGAGCAAACAAATGATTATTTTGAGTTGCTATTGCAAAATTACGACTTAGATGCAAAGAAAAACTCTAAGAAAGGAAATATAACTTTAGAAAACTACTCTGGAACTATGAAAGTTCAGATAGCGAATGCTGATAGCATAAGTTTTGATGAAAAACTTCAAATTGCAAAGTTAAAAATTGATGAATGTTTACATGAACTAACTGAGGGTGCATCTCCAGAGATTAAAACACTTATTACTAAATCTTTTGAAGTTGATAAAAAAGGCGAAATAAATGCTAAGAAAATTTTAGCACTTAAAGCTTACGATATTTCACATCCTAAGTGGAGAGAAGCGATGATTATCATTGATGAGAGTATAGAGATTGTTGGTTCAAAAGCATACATTCGCTTTTATACTAGAGATCGCGTGGATAAAGAGTACAAACTTATTTCACTTGACTTGGCAGGGGCATAGCATGAGCATAGAGAGTCCATTTTTTGAAAGAGATGAATTTACTTGTGAGTGTGGATGTGGTTTTGATGTAGCTGATAGTGAACTGTTAGATGTTCTGGAGGGTTTAAGATATGAATTTGACAAGCCAGTAATCATTACAGGTGGAAATAGATGTGTAGCACATAATGAAAAAGTGCAAAAAAAGGATAACAAAAACTATAAACCTCTCACATCTAAAAGCCAACATATTTTTGGTAAAGCAGTTGATTTTAAAATCAAAGATATTCATGAAGATAAAGTCGCACGATATCTTGAAAAAGAGTATCCAAATACTTATGGCATCGGCAGATATAACGGTCGTACACATATAGATGTAAGAGAAAATAAAGTCCGTTGGGATAAGCGATAAAAATCATTTCATAGAGCCTCATAAGTGGGGCTTTGTTGAGATTATTTAAAGGAGAATAGGATGAGTTTATTAACACCAAATACAGGCGATGAACAGATGGATAAAGCTTATGTTCATATGCAAAATCATATAGATAGATGCAAAGATTTTGAAACATTTAACCAGCATTTTAAGTATGTTGCTAAAACTGATGATCTTCCAAAACTTAACCTATGGCTATTAAAAGTTTTATTTGTACAGATGAGACAAGTACACCCTTTTGATGAACTTTTAAACCATGTAGAAGCTTCTAAAAAACAAGAGTTAGAGTCTTGGCTTGAAAATATGCTAACTAAAGTCAAAGGTGCTTAAGATGTGGTGTCCTAAATGTACAGCAAAAACAACTGTAACAAGTACTTATGGCGAAGAGAGTGTAACACGCTCACGAAGATGTACTGAATGCAACTACTCTTTTATGTCTAAAGAAGCCATTCTAACTGACAAGTATTGGGATGAGTATGCCTCATATACTTATGAAGTGGGAACAGGCAAAAAAAAGGAAGATACTCTTCACAAAGAACAAGGTGTACTTTTTAAATAAGATGAAAGAGCAAGTAAACTAGATAGTTTTAATGATAGTTTAGATAAAATTAAAGGATTAAAATGTTAAGGAAAAGAAAGATGAATTCAGAGCTGTTTGACTGCTTTACAGGTAGAATTTTAGGAGAACTCTACGAGAGTTTTCCAGTAAAAAAAGTTTTAGATATCAGAAGTTTTGACACTGAACCTTGTGTTGAGTTTTATAAGACTAGCCCTCATGATATGGAAGAAATACTAAAAGGTACTATTGAGTTTTTAGAAGAAAATGAACTTATTACATTTGATAGGTCTAAGAATGGTTGGCAAGGTGGTTTTTTCAGTGGGGCTACACTATCGCTAAAAGGTTTACAACTTTTAAAGAAAGCACCAAAGTCTATAGAAAAAGATTATGAGTCTATTGGTGACAAACTTATAAAAGCTGTAAAAGAACAAGGAATACATAGAGCTTCAACCATTGTTAATGAAAAACTCTGGGGACTTTTATCATGATGCTTTTGATAATACACTTAAGTATTATAAAAGTATTATAGTGTTAGACTTCTTTTTGTAACAATAAGAAAACTTAGAGGATTATTACCTCATATGCTTAAGCTCCATCACTTTCATTAGTGGTGGGGCTTTTTTTTGGTCTATACTTTTGTAGATGGCGGGTTATGGGGTTAGAGCATATGTACAGGAGGGTACTTCTTGTATAAAGTTTTCTTATTGCTGTTAATACTGGGCTACTTAGTAGAACTCTGTTAACTTTGAGAGGGGCTTCATAAACCCCTCTTTTTTCTAACTCCCACAAACCCCACTCTCTTTAAGAGAGTCTACAAGTTTAGAGTGTTTCTTTTTCTCTATGTAGTTTTCTAGCCATGAGTTTACCCATGGTGGCACTGGTCTTTTTTCATCATTCCAATTATTCACAGTGTTATAACTTATATTTGCTAATTCTGCAAACTCTTTTTTACTTAAATCTATATTTTTTAAAAGTCTAGTAAAGTCTTCTTTTGTCATTTTTAATCTCTCATATATTTATCTATTTGTTGTATTTATTATACATAAATATACCTAAATGTTGCATTAAGTCTTGACAAGTATCTCTATTTGTTGTAAACTTTCAACATAACTACAACAAAACGAGATAAAAGGAGTCAGAAATGACAACAATCACAAAAACATTCGCAGATGATATAGAGCTTCATCTTATCACAGATGCAAGACATGAGTTTATGTTACCAACTAAAGAGGTGGCGTTAGGGTTTGGTGTAACAAGTGGAAGTATTAGAGAGCATAAATCTAAAAATAAAGATGAACTAATAGAGGGTAAGCACTGGATAACAAAGGGTGTCAGTTTTTCTGACACCCTTAACAATCAACAACAAATGACCCTCTGGACAAAACGCGGTTTAGTCCGTTTAGGCTTTTTTATAAAGTCAGCTCGTGCTAAGAAGTTTAGAGACTGGTGTGAAGACCTTATTGTTTCTTCACTAGAAGTCCAGCCAAGCTTTGAAATTAAAGAGGTAGTGGATGATGACAAAGACCAAGTTCTTTTTCATAAGAAGTACCACATCTTTAACCCAAATTGTGAGTTTTTCATAGAACATGCTAAGTCAAGAGCAAAGGCGTACCTTTGTTCTCGCTATGAGTTTCTTATCTCAAGTATGGAGTTAGCAAGGATTTTAGGAGTAGCTAAATCTACTATAGGCGTACTCAAACACTACCATTCGGGACGACTAGAAGAGGATAAACACTATGTAAAACTAGGAAGTAACTCTACTATGTGGACTAAAGAAGGTGCCGCATGGATGGCACTAAGAAGTGGCGATGGAAGTTTCGGAAAAATCTTACTAGATAGTGAGTTCACAAAAGACTTAAGCATGAACAACCAAATCCTTATGCTCAACAGCTACGCCATGATAGATAGAGATAGAGAATTAAGTGGGGAGGAGTTTTAAGATGAAAAAACAAAACATACAAATCATAGATGAATTAGATATATGGTTACTTAGAAGTAGAGCTTATTCAAATATATTGAGTGCATGGGATGTGGGAAATGTAGATATTACTCAAGAGGATTTAGGTTTTTTTGGAAATGAACTTTTTGATATTACGATGGGATTCCAACATATCCGTGATATACTCAACAAAGAGTTAGCTTGAGAAAACACTCTCAAGCAAAGAGTTAAGATTTTTTTCTATATCTTTTTTAACTTCAGGAGCAAGGTTACCATCTATGTCAACAGGCAAAAATGGTCTTGCAACTATGCCTGAACCTCTTCCACTACTCTTCTTGCTTCCAAACTGATGCACAGCTGGGTAAGCATAACCACCATCACTTACAACACTAAAGCCTACTACTACCTCTTTTTTAGAGTTTACAGTTGCATGGAGGTCATTTCGCATACCTGTGTCATTACTATTGTGTGGATTTTCTGCACTATCAAGATGATGAAATGTCTTACTTTGTGTATTTTCCCACGGATTGCCCCAAGGGTCGGTTTCAGTTTCAAATGCAATCTGGGTAGCTTCCATGATAGGAGAAGATACACACTCAAGTAATTGTAACTCACTAAGCTTTGCTATTTCATTTAGCTTGTTTTGAAACTGTTTCATCCCCTTTACATCTATTTTAACTTGCATAGATTACTCTTTAAAAGATACTAGTGAAACTTTATCAGCCATATTTTTGTTAAGCTCATATTTGTTTAAAAATATAATATTTACAATAGCAACAGCTTCTTTTTGGAAACACCTCTTGCAGTATGGACATTTTATATCTTCATCAACAGGCTTGTTTATCTCTAAAGCACCTTTGCAGTCCCTACACTCTAGTCGTACATAGTCAGCTTTTACTATGTTTTGAGTTATACATTGAGTTATCATTTTTCTATCCTTAGGTTGATTTTGCATATTTTATCCTTATTGTGTTATAATTACTTAAATGACTTCGGAGTAGATGGCAACATAATACACAGATTAGCAATGGTTTTGTCAGCCGGGTAAAGCTGAAACGAGGGTTTAAGTATGCTCCTCGCATCTACTCATACTTCTTTTTAAGTTTTTTTATCTCTTTGTCTACATTTGAGCCAAGTCTTACTAAACTCACTACATATATTTCATGTTTATCTTTTACATTTTTAACTACAAGTCTATAGACAGAACCACGATACGATATAAAAAGAAACTTCTTGTTATTCACTTTGAGCTTGATGTTTTTTCCCTCTAACATTTGAGGAATTAACGAGTAGTGGAATGCACCTATGTCGTTACGGTGTAGATGTTCTTGTACTGTAGGGTGACTTAAATAGAGTGGCTTATTTTTTCCAAACATATCACTCTCACATAGCTCTACTACTTTATTTTTTGGCTTATCTGTAAAGAGTTCTTTAACAGCTTTATAAGTAGCCACTCTTTGAAGTAATGTATTTTCATCTTTTTTAAACTCTTGTGCTGCTACTTTTGCTAAACTCAAATAGCTTAGAGATGCTACTTTTTGCTTATAAATATCATCAACTTTATTACTTTTACCACTATGATGCCTCCAACCTTTATCTGCGATGTTTGGGGATTTACCTTCTTGAACTTTAAAACCTCTTTTTTCAAGTTGCTTTTTTGAGTATGTTACAGTTGTACAGTCACATCCGTAACCATTTGTTGGGTAGTTAACATCCCACCAACTATCATCTTTATGTTTTAGAGTTCCATGAGCCGACTGATGTTTTTCTCTTCTGTTACCGTATTGCTTTGCTACATATCTAAGATAAACAGAGATTGTAAAGCCACTTTGTTGTTTCCATCGCCCCTTTGCTTGTGCCACTCTTTTGTTAGTATGGAGTATATTTTTAAGTCTTCGTGAACCTATATGTATCTCTTTTACCTCTCCTGTCTTAGGATTGAGTATCTCTTGCGTTCCCCACCACCCTTTTTTTTGTAGCGTTGGTTTGATGTTCTTTTGAAAGGTTTCAAAGGATGTACCATCTTCTATGGAAGCAGCCACTGCATCGTGCATGTCTTTAAGTAGGTCGGTTCTCATAATCTTGGCTACAGTAAAAGCCTTGTTGTGAGCCTCAAACATCATCTCATCGTAGTCATAAGTAATACCAAGCTTTTTAGACTTGATGTACTTTATGGCTTCATCTGGGCGAAGTGGGTCAAAACTAATCTTTGGCATCGTTCCCAGCTTCTACACTTCCATCAAGAGAAGCTACTAAACCCTCTTTAGTTAAAATCTCTTCAAGTTTTTCTAGGTCCAGGTAGTTGTACTCTTCACTTAGCTTTTTGAGAAGATCATCATAAGAGTTGCATTCATCAACAACACTTACTATATAGTTCATTATATTTTCATCAACTGCTTTTAACTCATTTTCATTACTTTGAGAATTAAACTCTATAGAGTTGTTTGACTGTGCTTGAGGCTTAAAAGTTACACCCTCGATGTTAAATGTTTTTTCTATATGCTTTGTTGGAACTACATAACCGGCAGTAGTAAGATTTGCTATAGTTTCACTTTTGACTTTTAGTTCTTCATGGTTCTTTTGCTCAGGAAGTGTAAAGCTAAATTTAACAGGTGTAAATGTTGCAAGATTAAGAGCTATTACTTGATTAAAAAATCTACTAACAGTTTCATTTATAAGCTTACTATCTGCTTTGACAACTTCAAATAAACGATTTTCATGAATAGAACCTAAAGATTGACTTCCTACCTTACCGTCCGAACTACCACTAAGGTTTCCACCAACTAAAAACTCATTTTGTTTTTGGTCGAGGTACTTTATAGTTGTATCAAACTGTACTTTAGATTCCATCTTCAGAGTATCTATCTCTATGTCCTTAGTGAACATCCCAACACTTGTACTTTTTAGCTCCATCATTTGACCGAAGAGTTCATCTGCTTTTTTTGTATCATTCAAATCATCTATTTTAATTATGAGAGGTGGAACGGCTGCTTTATCTATAAACTCTAAATTGAGTGTAATTATCGTGTGCTTTAGTATGGATGTCCAGAGTAACTTATATGCTATAGAGTTAGTTGCTAATCGTGAATTGTCTATCTCATGAGTATGTATGATCAGGCGATTCGTGTCTATTGATTCAAGATAAAGTTTTTTACTATCTTTGTTTTGAAAGTAAAGCTTATCTTTTGTAGTATCTTCACTTAATGAGGTTGGCATAATTGCTTTATGTCTTACAGGCAATACAAGGTTATCTTTTACTTCGTAGATGATGTTTTGTAAAGAGATACCGTAATATATATCATTGTGAATTGCATTTAAAAATTTATCAAATCCAAAACCACCCTCAAGCATAGATGTAATTATCTTCATCTCTTTAGTACCAGCTTCTATCTCATGAGGAAGTGCTAAAAGTGCATTTTTACGATTTTGAAGGGAACCGCTTAAGTTAAGGTCGGCGTTGAGGACTTTTTGATAAATTCCCATGAGCTTATTTAGTTCGCCTGATTCTATAGCACCTTTTACGATACTAAAATCTAAAAGCTTTGCTTCTAAATCTTTATCTAAGTTTAACTTTATAGGTCTACTAAAAGAGGACTTGATTTTTTGAACGACTTCGACCGCTTTATTCAAACTTATTCCAAACATATTCTTATTCCTTTATTGGTTCAATAAACCGTGTTTAAACCCTCTTTAAATTGAGCGAGGTTTGTTTAAATGGTTTGAACTTATACATTGATATACCTATCCATACTTTTTAAGCCGTAGGGCTTTTCTATTGTGAAAAACTTTATCAACAACTTTGTAATCTATACGACCATTACTTTTGAGGTTTCTATATGCCATTTCAAGAGCATCTAACAAGTCATCATGTGGAGATTTTGGATAAGTCATTATCTCCTCGAGGAGTAAATCATCATTTTCATTTATGAGAATCGTGTTATCTTTTATAAGTGGGGCAAGTGAATTTAAACGCAACTCTTTATTTACTGTATTTCTATACTCTTTGACATTTAAAAATATTCCTAACTTTGAAGCTTCTTTTTTGAGAACATCTTTAAAAAACTCTTGATAGGCTACCGTTTCTACACTCATAACAGTACGAGATAAGCTATCATATTTCACATATAACTTTATGATTTTAGGTATGAGATTAACAGGGCTTGTTTTGTATCCATTTACAAGAGCATAAAATCTTTTATCCTCATTTTTGTATCCTAAAACAGCAATAGCAAAATAATCTCCGTTCTTTTTACCCATCGCTGGGTCTAATGCTATAGAGTACATATCACACTTTGGCATATCTTTGTAAGTCTTATATCCACCAAATAAAATATCATCCGCACTTACAGGTATGTTTTGTCGCTCTTGCATAAAAGAAGCTTTGTCCTCTTGGTACTCATCATAAATCTCTTCAATGTCTAAACGAGGATTGTCCAGCTTCCACTTTTTATGACTATCTGCAAACTCTCTAACAAGAGGGAAGTTCTGATAATAAACACCTTTCATCTTTGTCAGTCTACTGAGTACACTATCAAAATGTAAAATAGTCCCTGGAATAATGATATTGTAATGTTTAGTTAAACTTGGTAATTTTCTTATAGCTTTTTTGTACCAGTTCTCTAACTTATCTCTATATGCTTTACTTAAAACATTCTCATCATTTTCAAAGTCGTCAAGGATTATTAAATCTGGTCGCCATGACAGGAATACAATACCTCTAATTTTTACACCAGCACCAAAACTTTGGATTTTCATAAGATGCTCATCTACCATAAGTACGATATCTGATACTCTGTTATTTTTTACAACGATATTAAAATCAAACTTGAGGTTTTGATTATCCTCCAGTTCAGTTCTGATAAACTCTAAAATATCATCACTTAAACTTTGTGATGCAGAAATTACAACTATATATCTTCTCTTTTTACGAGCACTCTCCCATAAACTATAAAGCTTTGATATAGTGGTAGTTTTTGCAGCACCTCTGTATGCAGTAAATATAATCACTTTGTAATCACGAGTAAGCTCATCTATATTTTTATGTATATAATCTCTAAAGTAAGAACTCTCTTTTTTTACATTTTCAATATGATGTGAAAAATAAGTTTTGATAAAATAAAAAAAATCTCTTTTAGCTCTTTTAACTCTAGCATTTTTATTGCTATCTGTTAATCTTGGTAAAGCATTTAAAAGTAATTTTAATTCATTTATCTCTTTGTCATGCATTGCGTAAGATATCCTCTACAATTCGCTCACTATGTTCACTTAAAAACTGTGCCGCCTCTTGATGTTTTTCTTCTATTGCTATCGTTGATATTTTTTTAATGACCTCTTTAATTATCTCAGTTTTTTGCACCTTAACATTTGTCTTTTTATCAGGTATTTTTAACTTATAATAAGTCTGTGCAAAGCTTTCAAGTTTTTGTAATTTCTCTTCTATATCACTTTCTTTTAACTCTACGAGTGCTTTATCAAATTCTTGGATGAGGACAGATAAAAACATTCGTTCCTTATCTTCAGTTGCTTTTGGGTTCATCGTATGAATGTAACGAAGCTCATCCCAATCTATACTTTTTTTGTAATCACTGTTTTTATAATAGTAGACAGTTCCACGCTCAACTTGAAGTAGCCCAGCAATCTCACTTACACCGTAGCCATCCTCAACATAGAACTTTTTTGCTTTTTCTTTTTTAGTCATTTTTTATCCAATTATCTTTACTTTTAGTTTTAGTTGATAGATGAGAAGCTTCCCATCTCTCTTATATGGCTTACAACTTACTAGGTCTATATCAGATTCATTAACCTCATTTAAAGAGGTGTTTAACACCTTGTAAATTTTTTGCTTATCTTCATTAAAAAGTGCAATCACTACAAATAGAGTGAAGTGATAATCAATGTTAAGTTGATTAGTGAAGCTTATATCATCAAATGCTAAGTAGCTTCCTTCACGATTTATATTATTTTCAAGTAGTTTACATGTAACTGAGTCCGTTATCACTTTTTGAGCTTTATCTATGTTGATCATGTAAATGTTCTCCTCTGTGCAACTCGACCATAACTCACTGGTGTAGTCTCATCTTTACTCTCTTTATATGGAGCTTTTTTTATCGTATCCATAGCTTTTTCATACATATCTTTATCAAGTTCACTAATGTCAGCTTGACTTACAAATAACAAAAATCTGTAATATGCTACATCAAAACGAATAGCCTCAGCCACATCTTTGCTATTGATAAGTTCATCAGCTTCTGTAATCGCCTCGTCAAGAAGAGAGTCGATATTTACTACCGACTCCATACTAGAGATTTGATTTTCTATTTTAAGTAAAAGTTTATCTCTAATCATCTCTTATCCTTATGCTTTTTTTTGTGTGCCATCAGAAAAATAAGCTAATTGCCAGAATGAATAACCGGCGTTATCCATAGTATCTACACCGTAATGAATCTTTTTAGATTTAAACATCTCACTATCATCACTTTCAATCTCGGCTTTTTTAGTGATTTGAATGATGAATGGTTTAAGTGGTCTGGAGTTGTCAACCATGCACCAAGTTCCAACAGCCAACTCAGGAAGTACTACATACTCAACTAAATCTTTAGTTGTGTTTGTGCTACCATCAATCTGGTCAGATTTTAAAATTTTCATTGCATCAGCTAAAAGGTTAGCTGCAATATAAACAAGAGTTGGTTTAATGCGATACGGTTTACCGTTCTCATTTTTACGATTTAGCATTTCACTGTAAACACTCATTAAGTTTGAACTTGTAAACTTAAAGTTGTTTTTGTTTACAGCTGTTGCAGCACCAATCTTGTGTTTTGTATCAAAGTAATTCTTACCATCAAAACAAAGACCATTAGTAGTTATAAGTGAACCGATATAACTATTGTAATGCTCAACCGCTACATGAGCCAAGTCAGTAACACGAGGTTTTACAAATCCCAAGTTATCAAAGAGTACATCATCACGAGAAACGGTAACACTTGCTTCCCAATCTTTTTTAGAGATAGTGTATTTGTGTGCAGTAAGGTCTTTTAAATCTCTATCATTAACCCACTCTTTCATAGCTGGAAAATTAGCTAGCCAAGCATAATCAACCGTATGATGTTTTGTAGGAACTACCGTTGCATATTTTTCATAATCTTTTGGTGTATCTTTAAATGAATCATTAAAGATTTTAACTACACCTTTTGTTAAGTTTTTTACATTTTCAGCATTTACTAACATTCTCTACTCTCCTATACCTAGTTGTGAAAACACATCTTTCTCAGAATCACTTTGAGAATTATTCTCTTGATTCACATCTAACTCATCGCCCATTGCGTTGTTTTGCTGCTTATTTATACTTAGCGTTGCTAAATAACTATCAAGCTGATTTATTTCTAAACTTAGTGCAAACTCTTGCTGTGCAGGTAATAAACTACCACCAGCAATTGCATTGTTAGTTTTTTCAGTTTTTAATACAGTTGTTAAATCAGCAATAGTTTTATCTTTATCAGATACTTGTGTTAGCAAGGTGTTGTTTTCTTGCGTCAGTATTGTGTTTTGATTTTTTAAATCGTTTAGCTCTTTTTCCATAGAGTTGTCTTCCTTTTTGTTTTCTTGCTTATTTAAGGCTTTGTTTAATAAGTTTGGTGCATTAACCAAACCTACACCGATAATAGAAAATACATTGCGATTTCTATCTATCATATATTCAGGGCTTAAATAACGGTAGTGTTTATTTTCAACCGCTGGTTTACCTAAGTCATTGAGACTTAAATTTGCATAGATGCCATCATCTCTCACTTCCAAAGAGTTTAGAGCGAACCATCCGTGAGCTTTAGAACCCCAATGATTTTCATTTAATGAGAGATCAATACCATTTTTTTCAGTATTTTTAAGCACCTCATTAGCATCTATTTTAAAGCTTCTCCCATCCACCCCCACCACATCTCCAATAGGGGAAATTTTTACTTTTTGGTCTTCTTGGTAGTTGAGTTCAACCAACAAAACCGTATCTTGATTTTCATCTTCCATAGCACCTCCTCACTATTTTTTTCAACATCACAATTTTAAAGCAATACTATATTTAATACACCCCAAATACCCTTTATCTGGGGTATGTGACTATTCTTTTTTTCGTACAATTTTGCTAACGATTGAAAGGAAAGTTTAGATGAGTATTACAGATTTGATTCGTATTATTAAGAATTTAATATCTATTGGGACTATTTGCGAGATTGATGCAACAAGAGCATTAGCTAAGGTTAATATCTTAGATCGTGAAACAGATTTTTTTCCAGTGCTTAGTATTTCTTCCTCTTTTAAAAGAAAATTTACTCCTATAAGGATAGGCGAACAAGTATTGGTTTTATGTCCAAATGGGAATGCAGATTTTGGAATCATAATCCCATCTATATTTAATAAAGATTCACTTGAGCCAAATGGTTCTAATGAAAATATAGAGATAGCAGAGTATGAAGATGGAACTATCATCTCTTATGATACTAAAACAAAAGAGTTAAAAATAGATGCGAGTGACAAAATAACCATTATATGTAAAAGCATAAATGTTAAATGTGACAGTGCAAAGATAGATGCTAAGAGTGTAGAGGTAAAAGCTGATACTACAATAGTTGATTCGCCTAGTATTGATTTAGGTAAAGGTGGAAAAGGTGTTGTTACAGGCGAATGCATATGTGCTTTAACTGGTGCTCCACATCACGACTTTAGTTCAAATACTATGAGCAAAAAGTAATGGCTATAAATTCATCTACCCTTGGTGCGAGTATAAAATCAAGACTAGAATCTAAAGGGTTTAAAATGATTGAGTTTAACGGTGCTATGGCAGAGGCTATAGCTGAAGCAGTAGTCGAACATTTTCAACAAAATGCACAGGTCATAGTTAGTGGTGGTTCTAGTGCTGGAACATATCAAGTAAAGTAGAGAGATGGAAAATAGAATAATAAGACTAGAAGAGACTCAGAAACATCATGCACGAGAGATAAAAGAATTAAAAAATTCTAATAAAACAATGCAAGTATCTTTTGACAAATTAGTAACTAATTTATCAGCGATTAAAAATTGGGTTATTGGTGGTGTTGCTTTTGCAATCATAGACCAAATCGGTCTTTTTTCTCTAGTCAAAAGTTACTTTTTAAAGTAGAGGGGTTTGATATGTTAGAGAATATTAATTTAAACATTAGCACTAACACTTTAACAAGTGATAAAGTCTATTTAAATACTCCTGAACAATCTTTAAACAACATGATTGAAACTCCAAAAGGTTCTCGCACAATGAGACCTCTTTATGGAAGCGAGTTTTATAAGTTAGTGGATGTGGTTATGAATGACATTTGGGTGTTGAAAGCTAAAAAGATGATTCTTGAATGTACAAAAAATACACTCACTCAAGAGCTATGGGATGAGCGTGTAGAGATTAAAGGTTTAACAATCACTATAGTGGATTCTAAAGCAGATATAGAGGTAGAACTATGTTAAATAACAAGTATAACTTACCAATACCAACCGCTATAGAAGTGCTAAACTTTGAAAAAATACTGCAAGATAATGTAGCTTATGCATCGGAATTACTTCCAAATTGGCAACCTGTTGAGAGTGATGATTATATGATACTTCTTGAATCTCAAAGCAATAAAGAAGTATATTTTAGAGCATATATAAATTCATTAATCAAGAAGATGCTACCACACTATAGCAATGGTGCTGATTTAGATAATTTTATCTTTGGATTTTATGCTGGTATAACAAGACTTAAAGATGAAGAAGATGCTGAGTTTTTAGATAGAGCAATTTTAAGTGTAAATCGTTTCTCTACTGCTGGTCCTATAGAAGCTTATGCATATCATACTTATAAAGCTGATTCACGAGTAGTAGACGCAAAAGTTATAAATGCTATTAAACCATTAAGTGAATATGTACCTTTATTTGTAGTTCAAGATGAAGCTGGAATTTTAGCAGCACTGATGCAACTTATGGGAGATATGGCTACGGTTGAAATTTATATAGCTTCAAAAAATACAGTTGATGAGGAACTTCTGCAAATAATTTTAACTACTCTTAATGAAGAGAAAACAAGACCTCTAACAGATAGAGTAATAGTTAAATCAGCTACTATAAAAGAGGTGGTTTTAGATGCAACCTTAGAAGTTTATGACCTCACTGCAAGTGCAACGATTGAAACTCAGATACGCATCAACTTTAATAAATTCTTTAAAATTGGCGAAGATTTAATCTACTCTAAAATCATATCTTCTTTGCACATTAATGGTGTATATAAAGTTACAACAAATATAAATGATGATGTTGTTATAAAAGATACAGAAATAGTAAAACTTACATTAAATCTTAACCTTGTTCAAAGGGAAATGAGATGAGTTTACTCCCACCAAATGCAACAAAAGAATTAAGAGCTACTGACACAGTATTAGGTGCAAGAATTGAAGCTCTTAAAGAGCTTGATTTAGACCTTAACCCTCTTACATGCAAAAAAGAGATACTTCCACACCTAGCTTTCATTTATAGCTTAGATATATCAAATTTAAGCGTTGATGAACAAAGACAATATATTCATAATGCTTTTGAGATAAGAACACATCAAGGAACGCTTTATAGTGTCAAAAAAGCATTAAAATTAATATTTAATGAAGCAACTATAAAAGAGTGGTTTAACTATGCTGGAGAGCCTTATCACTTTAAAGCAGATTTAATACTAAGTGCAGATGTCAGCAAAATCTACGACGAAGCAAAATTCAAAAAAACAAATTTCCTACTGAACTTAGCAAAAAATACAAGAAGTGTATTTGATGGATTTGAACTAAGTTTACCAAATGCAAAAGGCAATATAAATTTAATGGGAGGAGGTGTTTTTGATGTGCATATACAAAATGAATTAGATTTTAATACAGGTGCAAATTTTAAATTATATGGAGGTGTAGTATGGACGGTTTAATAGCAGTCCCTCACGAAGAAGGTTTAAGTATTTTAAAAAATGAGTTGTTTGAGAGAATACAGAAATTTGAACTTATTGATAGTAATAATAATGTGTACTATTCACACAGCATTCATTCTAGTTATTTTGATAATGATGGTGTACTTACTATTACACTTATTATCCCTAAAGAAAATCATTTTACTGTATGGAATAAGGCAGTGCGTATTAAAAGTGATAATAATTTAATTATTGCAGATATACAAACACCGGCTATTCAATTTGTAAGAGGTGTAGGTGGTACACAAGAAATAAAGTTAGCAGTAAGCGGCGAAGCTGGAGTTATCAATTTTAAAGCCGATGAATACATAACAGATTCTGAATTAAATGACCTTTATATTTCTCCTATCAACGAAAAGCTTAGTCAAAAAGCTCTACTTGGAGGTTCAGCATCTCAACTTTTTAAAGTTAAAGATGCTGTTGATACTAATGAAGCTGTGAATAAAGGTCAAATGGAAAATGCAATCGAAGCTAAACGCTCATTCCCAATAGGCTTTCAATACACTCAAATAAAATCAGCTCCAGCAGAAAATGAACTATTGCAAATCGGTGGAGTTTTTTTAAGAGCAGACTATCCACTTTTATGGACTTATATTGAAACTCAAACTAGCCTTTTAAAAACAGAGGTTGATTGGCAAACTGAAAATTTAGCAAATCAAATGTGTGGGTATTTTTCAAAAGGAGATGGAAGTACAACTTTTAGACTTATGAATTTAAAAGATGCCTTTTTTAGAGCGGTTGATGGTGTTAATAGGAAGGCGGGAAGCTTTCAGACAGATGAAATAATTTCACACAAACATTCGCATACAACAGGGCATGGCGGTGGGAACTGGGGAACAGCGTATTATGGCGCGCCTACGGCTATTGCCGATGATGCTCAAAATACAGGATTAACAGGTGGAGCAGAAACCAGACCAAAAAATATAGCAACACTACCTCTAATAATTGCAAAATAAAGGAAAAAAGATGATAAAAAAATTACATTTTATAGCTTTAGAAACAAAAGAATATTTATATTCTAAAGAAATAAATACAGCTCAATGTGGGTTAGATCTTCCAAACTCAACAGAATTGGAACCCCTACCCCCAAAAAAAGGGTTTGCAGTTTGTTTTGTTAAAAAAAAGTGGGTTTATGTTGTTGACAATAGAACTAAAATTTATTATTTAAACAAAGAAAAAGTAGTTTTTAAACTTGGCGATAAAATTACTAACGAAATGAGTTTAAAACGATTGAGTTATGAAGAAATTTTAAAACAGAAGCGTGAAGAAAAAATAGTTGAAATAAAATTAAAGTGTACTACCTCAATTGAGTCAGGGTTTGAGTCAACAGCGCTTGGAAATGTACATCTTTATAAATCTGACAGAGATGATCAGTTGAATTTGACAGGGATGAAGGATAGGGGGATTTCACTTCCTTTAAAATGTAGTGCCGACCATAGGGCTTCCTGGGAGTGGAAGCCTCATACCCCATTGCAACTTCAAAAAGTCTTTAACGCGGGTGTGGATTTCAAGCTAGCACAACTTCAAAAATGTGCATTATTAAAGAGTGCGATTCTTTACGCGAAGAAGGTTGAGGACTTGGTGGAGATAAATTGGGAAAAGAGCGATGCCAACAAAAGATGAAGTTCTTGATGAGCTTCCAGTTTTTGCATAAATAAAAATAAAGGAAAAAAAATGAGTATTAAAAGAGGTGTCGTAGGTAGTCGTACAAGTTCTAGTGCTAGACCAATAAGTGTAAAATCTACACTTCCAATAGCGTTAGTTCTTACAAGTAGTGTAGTTGTAGCTGGAGTGTATGGATTTGACTCTCCAAGCAAAGCTTTAGGCTTTTTTGAAGAGAGTTTAGTGCTAGATAAAAAGGGTGTTGCTACAAAACCAGATAGTGGAAATCTATTTAAGTATCTTGAATTAGGCAAAGATATGTTTAACCTTAGTGTTCCAACAATTGTAAGTGTAAGTGAAGTTGATGCAGATTTAGCCTTGCATAAAGCTAATTTTATTAATGCAACAAACTTGATTAAAAAATCAGCTTCAATGACAAACTTAGCTTCTAGTAAAAACAGTGCTATAGGTTATAAAGCAGATATAGTTGCTTGTGCCTTTGATAGCTTTGATATGGATGTGAATAATGCAAATGTAAATGTATGTACTGCTTTAAACGCAAGAACTCATATAAATTTATATGCAGATGGTAATGGTGATGCTATTGCTAAAAGAAATGGTTTTGGAAGTGACAGAGTAACCGTTGCAAAATGTAGCCTAGAAATTTTCAATACAGACACCGCATCTACACAGGAGTATGACAGTAGTGTCATTCTTGGTTGGTTGAGATGTTTTGTAGATGGAGATAAGAGTGGCATAGGATATAGTAAATCAATTTCAAATCGTGTTCTTACCGTAAGTGGTGTTGCAAGTCCATCAGAATTTTATGCAGGTGCATTGGATGAGACCGACCCAACCACAGAAAATCAGATTATGAGTTTCATACAACATCGTGGCTTTAGAACATGGGAATATTCAACTACATCAGTAGACCCAATTTGGCAAGATGCCCGAAGAGTTAGAATCACAGACCTTGCAATAGAAGCCGTACTAAATGGTATCTTTTATGCCATAGATAAAGGCATGAATGAGCTTAACTCTGCAAAAGATAGCATGAGAGGTTTTATGAACTCGCTTGTTGGCGATGATGTGATGATAGGGTTTAGTGTAGAACTTGATTTGGAGAGAACTACCAAAGAGAGAATCACAGCTGGAGAGTTTTACTTTATCATCGACAACCAAGAGATGCCAAGTCCAAAACTTATCCATGTAACTTTCAACCGTGTTGATAGATACGCTAGTGTCGTTTATAAAATGTTAGACAACTAAGGGAGTAAAAAATGAAAAATCAAGTAAGTCATGTAATAGCAAGGGCAGATATTTTTGTAGTTGGTGTTGGCTTTATAGGTGTAGGTACATATACCTCTCCAGAGTTAAAATGGAAAAAAATAACTAACAATGGTGCAGCTGGAGAGTATGACCTTGTTTATGGTGCAGTTGAAAAACTTGAAGCTAGTATGAAGTTTACTGTAACAAATGATGTTCTTTTTGAAGCTGCATTACTATTAAATAATGCAACTATTATTTGTAGTGAAGCCTTAGCCACTGAAGATGGTGCTAAAGGTCGCAGAGATGTATTGATAGGTGCTGTTGATATAAAAGAGAGTGAATCTAAACCGGGCGAAGTTAAAGAATCAGAAATTAGTATGAGTCCTCATTATTGGTTAAAAGAAAGCAGTGGTGTCCCTGTAATAGAGATAGATAAGAAAAAAGACATCGTTAGAATAATGGGTAAAGATGTCTTAGAAGAAATTAGAAAAGCTGTAGGAGGATAATTATGGCAGATGAAAAAACAAATGAAAAAAATTTAGGTTCAGTCACTTTAGATGGTGGAAAAGTTGTAAAAATTGCTAAACCAACTATGTTGCAAGTTAAGGCAGCTCAAAAATTTGAAGATGATGCAGAACAAGAAGCACATTTGATTTCAAGTATAACAGGCATATCAGTTGAAGAGCTTGAAGGTATGCTGTATGATGAATATACATCTATTGCAGTGCCATTAAACTCTTTTTTATACCGAGTTGGGAAGATGCGAGAAGAGGCATTAGCTTAATTGCAAGTGTTCACAGATTTTCCTATAGAGATATTTTAGATATGGATATAGATGAATTTAAATATTTTGTAGATGAGTCTATAGAGATTTTGAAAATGAGAAATGCTTGAGGTGGGATAATCCACCTCTTAAAAAAATGTGAAATGATGAGACACCAAGAGCTACTAAAAAAGCTACAAAGTTTCCGCTATTTTGCATTAAAATAAATACAATAAAGAAGGTTAAAGATGGCATTGCAAGAGTTTGGATTAGGAGTGCTAATAGGTGGTCTAGTTGCTTCATCTTTTAAGTCCTCTGTTAAATATGCTAATACAAGTATATCAGATATTGATAAAAATGTAAAAAAGCTATCTAAAACTAAACTAAATATAAAGACTTTTAAAGAGCTTAGTAAAGACGCTTCAAAGAACCGTGTTAAGTTAGCTCAATTTGGAAGATCACTAAAAAATGCTGGTATAGATACTAAGAACTTAGATAAAGATACAAGACTCCTCCGCCACTCTTTAGTAAACCTCAAAAAAGCTTCTAAAATTCAAATAAAAATAGATAGTAATAAAGCACAATTTGCACAACAAAAGGCTTCAATAATTGGACTTGGTGCTAGTATTTATGGTGTAACAAAAATAATAGGCAGTGCAAACAATGTCATAAAAGCTCAAGGGGAGATAAAATCGTTAGGCATTACTGCACAGGGTATAAAATCTATTACCAGAGCTGGACATGAAATGAGTTTACAGTTTGGTCAAATAGATGGACCAGCATTTATCAAGGCATCTTATGACATCAAGTCGGGTATCGCATCTCTAAGTGATGAGGGTGTTATGAAGATGACTAAGATGGCTGCAACAACTGCGGTCGCTACTAAAGCAAGTGTAGCAGATATGACAAGCCTTTATGCTTTAGGATATGGGATATTTAGAGAAGATTTTAGTTCAGATATGGGCTTTGGTAAGAAATTTGGTAACATGATAGCTAGTGCGGTACAAGCATTTAAAACAGATGGTAAAGATTTAGCAGATGGTATGGCAAATGTAGGTGCTCAAGCCAAAGCAATGGGAGTAAGTCTTGAAGAAGAACTTGCAATTATTGGTATGAGCAAGAAAGCGTTTAAAACTGCCAGTGAGGCAGGTTCTGGTTATAAGGCTTTTTTAGGTGGTGTTGGCAAAGCACAAGAAAAACTAGGACTTACCTTTGTTGATTCGCAAGGCAAGATGCTTCCAATGGTTCAAGTTTTAAAAAAAATAAAAAATAAGTACGGTGATTTAGATTTAGCTGAAAAAGATGAACTTACAACCGCCTTTGGTGGTAGAGAAGCTACTGCAATTATAGATGCCTTAATCAATAAAACTGATAAGTTGTCAGATGCTCAAATAAAGCTTAAAAAAGCGATGATGAGCAATAAAGCCGATGAAATGGCTCAAGCTATGAACCAAGGTTATGGTTTTGAAAAGATGGGTAATGCCATGGGCTATATGGCTTATACTGTTGGTAAAGTATTATCTCCAGCTGTGGATATTTTAGCTACAGGTCTTGGTGGTATGGCTATGGGTATTAACTGGGTTGATGAAAAAGCTGGTTGGCTTTTACCTACAGTCGTAGGTCTTGGTGTTGGGATTGTAACACTAGCAACTATTTTAAAAATGGGAAGTCTTGCTAAACTTGGTTTTTCACTTGCAACCAATATTGTTAGAAAGTCAGTTCTCCTAAGTACAGCTGAAAACTATGCGAATATGATGAGCTTTAATCGTGTAAGTATTGCTACAAGTTTTGCTACTGCAAAAACTAAAGCTTTAGCAGCAGCTCAAAGAGCTGGTGCATTTAGTAGTAAAGTTTTAGCCTTTGGATTAAAAGCGATTAATCTCGTTCTTGCTAATAATCCTATAGGTTGGGTTATTAAAGGTGTAATGGCTTTAGGTGCTGGAGCAATTTATTTATATAAAAACTTTGAACCGTTTACAAACCTTATAGATGGGATTTGGGAAAATGCTAAAAAGTTCTTTGGATGGATAGGAGATAAACTAAGTGTTGCAACAGATGCATTTAGTGGCGTTAGTAACTTCTTTGGATTTGGAGATGAAGATAAAAAAAGTCCTCTTAGAGCAGTAGCTCCTATCGCAATTAGTACAGCTTTAGCTGCTAATCCTATGAATATCCCAGAACATAAAATAAATACTCAAAGTTTGAATATCCCTACTCAAAAAGAGATACGAGTCATACGAGAAAACAACACTCAAACTATGTTCAATAATAACTCTAATATTACACCAATACATAAAAATTACACCATTAGCGTCATGGTACAAAATCCAAGCTCAAGCATAGATATAGCTGATGTAGTTAAACAGGCAATTAAAGATATTGAAGATGAAAATAGAGAAAACTCTATGGAGGATATACACTAAATGTTAGCTCAAATTGATGATGTGGTATTAGAAGTTGATAGTAATGTAGAGGAGGTTCTTGAAAAATTTATTTTCAACTTTGCTAAGGTTAATCGTGTAGGAAATAATCCAACTTATCAAAGTACAAATGGATGGGAACATGAGGTTAGCTTTAGTGGATATTTTGTACTAAAAGAACTTAAAGAGTTAGAGCCTTTAAAAGATGTTGCATTTCTTAAAAAGCCTATTTGGTTTGTGCAAAAAGATAGTCATTTTAAAGTATTAATAAGTGGATTGAGTATTAAGAAAAACCTCTTTTTAAAAGGTGGTGGATTTATTAAACAAGGTTTTGACATTACATTAAAAAGGTATTTTAAATGATTACATATATCGTAACAGAACCTCAGAGATTAGATACTATTGTTTATGAGCATTATAAGACTTTAGATGTCTATGAGACTGTACTAGAAATCAATGCACACCTACTAAATAAATATATTTTAGAGCTAGGCGATAAAGTGATGCTTCCAACTATCCAAATCACTAAAAAAGTTGAAGATGGTGCATTATGGGATTAACACCTCTTTTTAGACTTGTTGCAAATGATAAAGATGTAACTTCTCATATTGCTTCTAACTTAAAAAGTATCTCATTTAGTGATGAAGATGGTCTCAAGTCCGACAAGATAGATATAAGTGTATATGGAGATTTTAAACGCCCACAATACAAAGATGAGTTAAAACTATATCTGTACTACCAAGAGCAAAGTAAAGAGTTTTACTGTGGTCTATTCATCGTTCAAAACACTACATGGAACATAGACAACTCTATCACTATAAGTGCAACTGCAACTAACTTTAGTAACTCACTCAAAGAACTTAGAAATAGAAGTTTTAAAGAGATTAGTATGAAAAATATTGTATCTCAAATCGCATCAGAGCAGAATCTAAAAGTTAAGTGTGATTATGATGATATATTTTATCCATATAAAGCACAAAGCAATGAGAGTGATATAGCTTTTTTAGGTCGTATGGCTAAAGAATTAAATGCAGTTTATAGTATTAAAAATGAAACTATTATCTTTCTAAGACAAGATGAAAAAAGCACTTTAAAAACTGTAACAATAGATGCTAAAAATTGTGATAGCTTAACTATCAAAAACTCCAATAAAACATACTATAAGAGTGCAACTTGTAAATACCAAGATACTAAAGAAAATAAGATACAAACTATTAGAGTTGGAGATGAAAAACCAAGCTACCAAATACAAGAAACATTCACAAATAAAAGCAACTTGGAAGTTCAAGCAAAAGCGAAACTAACACAACTAAATAAAGGTGTTAAATCGGGTAGTTTTAAAATTGCAGGATTTGGAATTTATGCACGAAGTAATCTGAGGTTTTTAAACATAAAACAAGAGGATGATGTTACTTATCATATAGACACTATTTTGCATACATTAAATGATAGTGGTTGGAATATGAGTGTGACATTTTCAAATTCAAACTAAGGAGTAAGAAGTGAAATATACAGAGATTATAAAGGTAGGCGTTCGATACATAATAATTGGTTTTATAATGTACTTAGCATATATGGTAACAAGCATAGAATATATTAATGCTTTGGGTGAAAATAAAGCTGGAGTACTACAAGTTGCAACAGGTGCCGTCTTTGGTTCTCTAAGTATGATACTAGGTTTTCACTTTAATTCAAAGGTGGAAAAATGATAGGAATAAAACAATATATATACATAGCTTTAGCATTAATTGCTTTAGCGTATATGGGACTTACAAGTTGGCAAATAAATAACTTAGAGTCAGAAAATGATAGTCTAAAAAAAGATATTTTAGTAGCAGATGTAAATTACATTGAGTGCGATGAAACTATCAAAAAACAAAATACAGTTATTGAGAATTTAGAGGTTGATTATAATCAATCTATTTTAGAATTCGATGAGTACAAGTTGCTTCCAGCAAAAGTGAAAATCAAAGAAGAGAGAATCATCATATACCGTGATGTAAACACAACAAAAACTAGAAAGGAGAGAAATTGTGAAGAGTATAAAACTATTGAGTCTAACACTTATATGCTTGATTGGAATAAGTAGTACAGGTTGCTCTGCCAAAGAGCGAATAGTCATTAAGTATAAAGAAAAAAAAGTACCTGTAAAGTGCATAGTACCGAATGTAGATTGTAACAGATTTAAAAATACTTTAGACTCACAACAAGAGGAACTTCTACTTTGCAATAAAGAGCTAAGAAGAGCTATTAAAGTATGTCAATAAATGAAAAAAGGGAGATATAAATGCAAAATAAAAGAATGAGTTTAATTGAGACAGTCGCAGGAACCGCAGTGGGATTTTTGATTTCTTTAGTGTTGGTAAACATAGTTTTACCACTATATGATTTTGATGTAAAGCTAGGTCAAAGTGTAGCTATCACTTTTATTTTTACAGTAGTTAGTATGATACGAGGTTATGGAATTAGAAGGTTTTTTAACTATATTCTCAATAAAAAAGGTAGTAGCTAATCACTCTCTTTTATGATGTTTTGGAGGTCTATTAGCTTTTTTATTTTTTCGGTGTCAAGGTTATTTTTTTTGCATAATGCACCGAGTTTTAACAATTCTAGCATATCGGGATTATTACTTTTATACCACTTAATTTGTTGCTCTGATTTATTTATAAATTCTGCTATATCTTTATATCTTATATTTTTCATGTATGTATTCTAACACAAGATATGTATGTAAAACCTTAAATACTAAAAAGTTTAATATATAATACCTTATTTAATAATACTATAAGGTTATGTGTGTAATACTTCAATTATCAAAAAGGTTTAATATATAAAACCTTTAAATTAAAGGAGTTACAAAATGACATTAAAAATCAAGACAAAAAAGTTAAGCTACAAGTTAGCTTCAAAAATAGTTCAGCTAGTAGATAGCACAGGTGCAAAACTTCACATACACACCACTAAAAAAGTAGTAACAAAACTTAAAAATGACAATAGATTTATAAATTTTGCAAGTAGAGTTCAAAAACTCAAAATCATAAAAAAAGGATAAGAGATGCAAAGAGTACAACAAGTGCCAAATGGCTATATATTACCTGAAAAGATATACTCTAAAATTTGTGTAGAGTTGCTAAACACCAGTGCAAAACTAAAATTTATAAAAAAGTCATTTATGCTCATAGAAGCGGATAATGAGGAAAATGATGAAATATATGGAGCAGATGCCATCATTGATGATATTAGAATGGCGTGCGATGGTATATATGATATTATAACTAATGAAAGGGAGATATAAAATGCAAGAACTTATAAAAATAAACCAAACCATCATAGGCACAGAGACAACAAACTCTGTAAACAGTAGAGAACTGCACCAGACTTTGGAGATTGGTAGGGATTATTCAACTTGGATGAAAAATCAAATTGATACACTGGGACTAGATGATAATGTGGATTATATAACCGCTCCCCATTTAGGGGGAGCGGTTAATGGTGGTCAAAATGCAAAAGACTACATCATCACAACAGACACAGCCAAACATATAGCAATGGCTTCACGAACTCCCAAAGGTAAGGAGGTAAGAGCCTATTTCATAGAGATGGAAAAACAAATGAATGAAGCATATATCCACCCAACCAATGAACAGCACTTTAAAGATAAATATATAGAGCAACTAGAACTAACTAATGCACTGCTTCTAAAGAACTTTGAAATGCAACCACACTCAAAAAAAAGAACCAAAGAGAGAAATATTCCTAAACCACCAAAGGAGTTTAAATTAAACTCAAGATGGACAGATGAAGATAGAGAAACTATGAAAGATATGAAATCAAAAGGCTACAAAGCCGAGGATATCGCTAATAGACTAGGTAGAACACTTGGGGCTTTATATGCTCAACTACAAAGATTAAAGCCAAAAAAGAGTAGCTAAATCCTAGCCACTCTTCCCTCTCCAAAAATCAAAAATAATTATATTTTAATAAAAATAAAGCTACAATTTCCAAGCTTTAAAGCCTGATTAAATACTATTTAATTAAAGGTTAAATAGTATTTAAATTTTAGTGTAAAGTTTCGTTTAAAAGTTGTATCAGAAATTAAAGTGTTTGTACTAAAAATTCTAAAAATCGTGTTATAAATGTCAGTTATTTAAAAATGTCATAACAAAACCTCTTAAAGCCCATAAAGTTGGCACTTAAAAAGGTAAGCCTCAAATTTACATCTATGATATTCTTTACATTCCTTTACACCTGCAAAAGTAATTAAAGAGTACAAAGAAGAGAATGTAAGATTACAAGCTAAACTTGATGAATATGCAAAGGTTGTAGGTCAACTAACAGTAGAGAAGGACTGGGCGGTGGGAAAGTTAAGCAGCTTGGACTCTAGCTATAAAAAGGAGTTGATTGATAGAGATGAAAATAAGGCATTATCAGTTGTAAAACAATGTAATCTTATTAACTATAACAGAAGTAATTTGTTCTATGCACCAATGGTAAATCTATACTACCCCAATAAGTCAAGACAACTATTTCAAAAATCTAATTCCCTAAATACCTGTTACCCTATGCTACATTTTCACTAGATTTAGTGTAATTCTCATCATTTATTTTTAAACTATCATAATAAACATTCATAGGTTTTTTATATTTCAATGTCTCATGAAATCTTCTGTGATTATAAAATTCTATATAATCCTTAACATCACTTTTGAGAATTGATACTCTCTCATATTCATTGAGGTATATTTTTTCAACTTTAGCACTTCTCCAGAACCTCTCAATACAAATATTATCTGTTGCTCTACCTTTGCCATCCATAGAGATAATTATGTCATTATCTTTTAATGTTTGAGTGTGGATACAGCTTGTATATTGTGACCCTTGATCAGTATTAAATATCTCAGGCTTACCATAGAGTGCGAGTGCTTCATCTAGTACACCTATGACTAAATCTGTATCCATTGTGTTGGATATTCGCCAAGATAATATTGCTTTAGAATACCAATCAATTATGGCAGCCATATAGACCATACCACCTTTAATTTTAATATAGGTTATATCTGTTGACCATACTTGGTTTGCTCTTACGATATCTAATCCTCTTATTTTGTAAGAGTATTTATGATGTTGCTTGTCCGCCCAGCTTGTATTTGGTGGTCTTACAGCTAAAACAGCCTGTAAACCTAACTCTCTACGGTATGCCAGCACTGTGTTGGGACTGACACGAAAACCATCCTCTAGTAGTTGATGATACACTTTCATATAGCCATAGCTTGGTATCTCTTCAAATACTTTTTCTATATGTTTTTTAATTACATTTTTAGCAAGATTTACCATTGGTGCATAGAACAAATTACTTCTGTTATAGTTAATAAGATTACATTGTTTTACAACTGATAATGCCTTATTTTCATCTCTATCAATCAACTCCTTTTTATAGCTAGAGTCCAAGCTGCTTAACTTTCCCACCGCCCAGTCCTTCTCTACTGTTAGTTGACCTACAACCTTTGCATATTCATCAAGTTTAGCTTGTAATCTTACATTCTCTTCTTTGTACTCTTTAATTACTTTTGCAGGTTCCATCGCAACTTCTGCATTTTCCAAGAATATCTTCTTCCAATTTTGTAAGTTTTTTGGTGTGATATTATTTACACTTGCTATTTCATTTAGTGTCTTATCTTCTTTTAAAACTTCTAAAACTAACTTTGTCTTGAATTCTGCTGTATATGTTGTTCTTTTTCGACTCATAAGATTACCTTCTATTTTTATTGTTTAATTTTACTCTTTTAAGAATTAAACTTTAGAAATAGTTGTTTGATTTTCTTGGGGTAGTATAATCTTGCTAAAAATGTAATTAAAAAACATATAGAAAAAGTATTTGAAGAGATACCAAGCTATGGCTATATGAAAGTGTATCATCAACTACTAGAGGATGGTTTTCGTGTCAGTCCCAACACAGTGCTGGCATACCGTAGAGAGTTAGGTTTACAGGCTGTTTTAGCTGTAAGACCACCAAATACAAGCTGGGCGGACAAGCAACATCATAAATACTCTTACAAAATAAGAGGATTAGATATCGTAAGAGCAAACCAAGTATGGTCAACAGATATAACCTATATTAAAATTAAAGGTGGTATGGTCTATATGGCTGCCATAATTGATTGGTATTCTAAAGCAATATTATCTTGGCGAATATCCAACACAATGGATACAGATTTAGTCATGGGTGTACTAGATGAAGCACTCGCACTCTATGGTAAGCCTGAGATATTTAATACTGATCAAGGGTCACAATATACAAGCTGTATCCACACTCAAACATTAAAAGATAATGACATAATTATCTCTATGGATGGTAAAGGTAGAGCAACAGATAATATTTGTATTGAGAGGTTCTGGAGAAGTGCTAAAGTTGAAAAAATATACCTCAATGAATATGAGAGAGTATCAATTCTCAAAAGTGATGTTAAGGATTATATAGAATTTTATAATCATAGAAGATTTCATGAGACATTGAAATATAAAAAACCTATGAATGTTTATTATGATAGTTTAAAAATAAATGATGAGAATTACACTAAATCTAGTGAAAATGTAGCATAGGGTAACAGGTATTTAGGGAATTAGATTTTTGAAAAAGTTGTCTTGACATATTGGGGTAGTATAAGATTTTTGCATTTTTTTACAGCTCAGTGTAAATAAAACCTTTTTAACCATTACTATACAGTAGTTTCAAGCACTTTTCAGCCTAAAAAATTTTACTTTAAATCAAAAATATCTATGAATGGCAAAGGCAGAAGTATAGATAATATTGTAATTGAAAGATTTTTTAGAACTCTCAAGCATGGCAATATTTACATCAACGATTATGAGACAATTCGAGATTTAAAAGAAGGAGTAAAATCATATATTTACAAATACAATTTTAAGAGATTTCATTCAAGTTTAGATTATAGAAAACCTATGAATGTCTATCTTGATTATTTAAAAAGTGTAGAATAAAGTAGCAGTTGCTTATGAAATTATTGTCTTGATTTTTAGGGGCATTATAGTTTTACTGCCTCTATTCTAAACTCTTCACTGTATCTTTTTCTTGCCATTTTTCAACCCTATAATTTTCATAATGTTATATCATTATACTATCTAAATTATTGGATTAATTAGTGTCTAGTTTATAGGGGACATTCCAGTGTAAATCCTTGTAAATAATTCACTTGATTAGTTTATCAAATGAATCTAATTTTTAAGGTTTACACAGTTTACTTTACACTCTCAGTTGTCTTGACAAGTTGGGGTCAACCCCATTGACTTAAGCATAAAAACCATCTAAAATCATGCGATTGCCTTTTTCTTTCTTTTAAAGAAATTAGCAGAATTTACATAGATTGTAGATTTGTCTTTATCCTTATCCAGTCTTTTTTTACTCATTCTATTTGGTCTAATAATTACTGTATTAGTCATAAACAGAGTTTGCATATTTTCAAGTATTTTATCTATATGTTTATTGCTATAAAAAAGTTCAAAACTCTTTTGTTTTATTGTATTGAAAGATATGGATTTATTAACTTTTTGAGAATATCTATTCTGCAGTGTTTTCTCTTTCAGTTCTATATTTACATCATAAGATAAGAGTGATTCATAATTTGATAAAAACATTGTTATATGAAAATCTTGCTTTACTGATAGAGCTGTATAGCCTGTAAAGTTTTCTAATGATAATCTATTTTTTATAATATGGTAAAAAGTCTCTATACCCCATCTTAAAGCATATAACTCTTTAAAGTCTGATGTTTGCAATATATCATCATCTAAAATATTTGTAGCCAATACTTCTACTTCACCAGTCCTTAGCATCACTTGTACGAATCTTATTTTCATAATTGTTGGAAGATTGTTTTTCTCTAATTTATCTTTTACTTTTTTAGGAGCTTTGATTTCTAAAATAGTATCTTTTATTTTAGAGTGTTTATTAAATAGGAATTTTACTTTATTGAAGCTATTTTTTCTTATTCTCATGAGATAATTGGATTTCTCATTTATCTCTGCAAAGAGTTCATAAGATGGATACCCTCTATCATAAATAACTAAATCTTTTTTATCTGAATATTGAAGGTGTTGTTGTGCTAACTTTCTCTCTCCGATACTCTTATCATTGATACTTGCATCTATGACAATATTATTTAAAACATCATACAAGGTTGACGCTCTTGCTAAGACTACATCTTTTGAGAACTCTGGCTTCTGATTTTTTACTTTAGTTGCAGTAAACTCTTTTTTTACATCATCTGTATTTGGCAGAGTTACTATAGAGCCATCTACTGCTAACAATCTATAGCCTTTGTATGTTTGATACTCACCATCCTCATAAAAACCATCTCTTACTAATTCTGATAGTTCTATAAATGCTTTATAATTTAGCTTCGCTCTAGCTCTTGTGTACGCACCACTACTGACTGTTACATAAACACTATGGCATAGTTCATATATTTTTTCTTTTGATTCATTAAGAGTATTCTGTAAAGATTTACTACTTTTTTTAATCATTATATTCATCATTGTTATAAAATTTAGTTTCCTTTCTCTTGTAAAATCTGTGTCTTTCATCTTGCTACTACTTTTAAACTCTTTAGAAAGAATTTTTCTTCTAATTGCTCTTGTGATTTTTTTATTTGTTTCATTATTTTATACTTTTGAAACTTCTCTAGCAATTTTTATTCTCTTAAGTCAATGGGGTTGCAAGTTGGGGTAGTATACAGTCCCTTAATCCCCGTATTTTTCATTAAGCCTAAATAATACTCATACCTTCATTAAAATACTTAATAGCAGGATAAATAAAGAATTCAATGAGTTTTCTTTTCCCTACTTTCATCTCAGCAGTTACAGTCATCCCTGGTTTTAAGCGTTTTTTACTCCCATTAAAAAGAAAATAATTTGTTTCCAATTCAAGCACAGCTTCATAAACTAAACCTACCCCTTCTTTTTCAATGGAACTGCTGGATATTTTTAAAAGTTTTGAGTGTATAAATCCATATTTTTGGAAATCAAAGGTATCAATTTTAAGTAAAGCTTCTATTTTATCTCCGACATATCCAATATCTTTATTTTCTACATCTACTTTAGCTCTTAATTTGACGGTACTTGGCACTATTGTCATGAGCTTTTGGGCTGAAGTCAGCACACTTTCTTGGGTATTCACATCTAGCTTTAGGATATATCCATCCACAGGTGAAACAATATTATATTTATATTTTTGTAAAAGAAGTGTTTGAACTTCAACAATAAGTTTTTTTTTAACTTGGTCGATTTCCCTTAATTCTTTATAGTATTTAGCATTATTAGTAAATCTAATGAGTGCTTTTTGTTTAGATAGTTCTTGAAGATTATTATTTAACCCAAGTAATCTATTGTCATAGGTTCTTATTTCATTTTTTAAAAAAACTACTTTATATTGTATTTGGATATATTGTATTCGAGGAATAATATCAATGACTTTTTTATAATGTGCCTGTTTAATCTCTTCTTCGTCCAGATTTGTAAGTTTGTTTTCTTTTTCCAGTTTGGCAATATTCATTTTTTGTGAGACATCATTAATTTTTTCTTCCAACATAGACAGTTGCTGATTATAAGAATTTTTTTCATTGTTATATATATCTTTTTCATATTTATAATATTGGGCATTCATAGAGTTTTTATATTCAAAAACTTCATTTCCAATCAATGCAGTAAGTCGTAACATCTTAACATCAAATTCTTTGATAAGTTCAGATTTGGCTTCCATTTGTGTCTCTATGATATTCGTATCCATTATGATAAGCAATTGTCCTTTTTTGACACTGTCCCCTTCTTTTACTAAGATATCTAGAATATTTCCATTGTAAGTGGACTGCACTGTTTTAATATCTCCACTGGGGACTAGCTTTCCCCGTGCTGTTACTACCACATCAATTTCAGAGACACTTAACCATATCACTCCTACAGTAAATACCCCAATGACTGCCCATAGGATAAAATGTCCTACAGGACTTGCGGGTCTGTCTTCTATTTCTATAAGTAGAGGTTTAAAAGTGTGTTTATCTTGTAAGAGATATTTATTACTAGACATCTTTAACCCCAAATACTTTTTGGTTTTAAGAGCTATTTTTACAATTTTATTGGCTATTCCCATAATGAGGATTTCTTTGGTTTTTAAAAATATCTTTTTCATTTATCTTCCCTGTTGAGTAATTAAACTGTAGTAATACCCTTCTTTTTCCATGAGTTCATCATGTGAGCCAAACTCTAAAATTTCTCCTTTATCCAAAGCATAGATTACATCACAATCTCTTACAGTAGATAAGCGGTGTGCGATGATTAACATGGTTCTATTGTGTTTAATAATTTTCATATTATCTTGAATAATTTTTTCACTTTCATAATCAAGAGCAGAGGTTGCTTCATCAAAGATCAATAGTTTGGGCTTTGTAATAAGTGCTCGTGCAATAGCCACCCTTTGTCTTTGACCTCCTGAAAGTGCAGAACCTCTCTCACCAACAGCGGTATCATAGCCTTCAGAAAACTCACTGATAAACTCATGCGCTCCTGCCATGGTTGAAGCTTCAATAATCTCATCCATAGTAGCTGCCGGTTTAGATAAGGTAATATTGTCTTTGATACTTCCTGAGAATAAAAAGTTCTCTTGTAATACCACACCTATATGTCCCCTTAACCATTTAGGGTTTAAGTGTCGAGAATCTACTCCGTCCATATAAATCATTCCGGAATTCACCACATAGAGTCTTTGTACTAGCTTAGTAATTGTACTTTTTCCACTGCCACTTCGTCCAACTAGGCCAATAGTTTGTCCAGATTTTACTGTAAATGAAATATTATTTAAAATATTTGGAGTATTTAAAGAGTATTTGAAATTAACATTTTCAAATTTTATGTCTCCCTCCAATTTGGACAAAGTAATAGCATTTTCCACATCTTGCTCAGTTGGAGTGTTTAAAATATCACCTACTCTATCAACGGATAATAATGCTTGTTGAAGGTCATTCCATAAATTAACCAGTCTTAAAATAGGACCTATAAATTGATTGGCAAACATTTGAAAAGCAATAAGTTGTCCTACTGAGAGTTTTTGATCAATAACTAAAAGGACACCAAAATATAAAATACCAATAGTCATAAGTTGTCGAAGAAAAGCACTGAAACCACTTAAGATATTGGAGAGTTTAGATAGATCAAAACCTGCTTCCACGTACTTTGCAAGATGATTATTCCATTTCTTTTCCATAGATCCTTCCACATTTAGTGACTTAACTGTCTGCACGCCTGTAATGGCTTCAACCAAATATGAATTTGAATGAGCAGCCATTTGAAACTTTTCTTCTAATTTTTTTCGTAACAGTGGGGTAAAGATTAAATAGATGAGTCCAATAAGTGTTACAATACCCAATACAATGAAAGTCAGCTTTACACTATAAAAAAACATTACCACTACAAAAACAATAGAAAAAAGTAAATCTAACAATACATTAATAGATTTATCAGCAATAAAATCTCGAATTTCATCCAGCTCTCGAACCCGTGCGGAAATATTACCCACTTGTCTGCTTTCAAAATAGGCTATGGGTAAAGACAAAAGGTGTTTGAATAACTTAGATCCTAAAGTAGCATCTATTTTGGAGGAAGTATGAAAGAAGACATAGTTTCTTACTACATTGAGTAGAAAATCAAATACTCCAACAGTGATAAATGCAATACCAATCACTTTTAAAGTTGATAAACTTCCATGGGCAATGACTTTATCTAAAATAACTTGAGTAAACAGTGGTGTGACTAATGCAAAGAGTTGGATAACAAAGGAAGCCAAGAGTACTTCGGACATCACTTTTTTATGATGTAGTATTTGTCGATAAAACCAAGAGAAACTAAATTTAATTTGTTTAGTAAAATATTTTTCGGATAGTATAAGATAATTTTCTTTATCTTGATCCAATTGCTCAAACTCTATAAGCTTTGGTTCATGTTCATTAGTATAAAAGATAACAACTTCATTTCTTTCAATATTGGCTTTTAAAATAACTGCATAAGTATTATCTTTGAGTTGAACCATCATTGGTAAAGGATAATGTTCAACTAGAACTTTTAGATCCATGTTTTTAGCTTTAATATTAAAACCTTCATTTTTTCCAATTAAAATCACTTCTTCTATGGATATTTCTTCTTGTATAGCATATTCATTAATAATGCTGTCTATATTAATAGGTACATCATAAAAACGTCCAATGAGTTGCAAAGAGATTAAAGAAGAGTGCATATATTATCCTTTTCCAAGACAATAGAAATATATTTTTTATAAAAAATATTTTGAAATTTTCTTTTAATTACATCCAATTCTTCATTATATATTTTAATTTTTGAATCACTTATTTTATATTTATATTCCAAACCCTCATTATACATTCGGGTATTTTTATCTATTTCATCGAGGAAAGTATAAATTTTCTCATCACTAACTCTTTTAAAGACTTCATAGTTCTTTATTTCTATAAATCTTCTGTTAAGTTCAATGCTTGTTTCTTGTTTGACTTTATTATATAGAATTTCCTCATTTTTTATTTCTAATAGTTTTCTTCTTTTTTTGGACTCATACTTAAAAATACTATTTAAAGACCATTTTAAATTAAGCCCAACTCTATAATCTCTTTTATTAGTGTATTTAGGATATCCTTCTGAGTATTCGTTATAAAAATCATTGTTAAAATACACATCTACTGTTGGCATTGCAGAGTATTGATAAAATTTTATTTCTTTTTTATTTTTATTTATTTTTTCATCTTTAATTTTGCTTTTAATGTAATTAAGTTCATAGTTTTTATCTTCACTATTATAATGATGGGTTAATGGAGCCAGTTTTATATTAGAATTTAACGAATAACCAGTTTTTATTTTTAAAATTGCAGTGTAATATTCTCTTATATTGTCTTGGGTATTTAAGGCATTTATAGCATTTAAGAGTGTGGCTTTATCAGTGATGAGCTGTATGGCGCCTAATAAACCTTGTTCATAAAGTTTTGTTTTCATATCAAATCTTGTTTTATGCTCTAGGATTAACTTTTTTAAAACGATAATAGAAGCTCTACTAATTTGAATAGAGTAATAAGCATCTAAAAGCTGCAAGGAGGATTGTATTTTAGCTTCACAGATACCTAAATCACTAATCTTACTGTCTTGTTTTAGGATATCTATTTGTGTTTGTTTAGCATCAAAATCATATACTTTTAAAGTGCTATTAATGGAAAAAGTTGCTTTAGTAGTTCTATACGCACTAGTATCTCCCTCGAAGTCTTTATAAGATTTATATTTGTTATAATCTAAATTAATTTGGGGATAGTACCCTAATTTCACCATATCTATATCTTCTTTAATGGTTAATTTTTTATTTTCTATTTGTTGAATATCAAAGTTATATTTAAGTGATCTTTTAAACAGTTCATTGAAACTAATTTCAGTTCGTTGATCTTTTAAATCAATTTCTATGATTTCTTTTATCTCTTCATATAATATGCTGTTTGAATAAGTATTTGTACAAAATAAACTTGTTATCAATAAAGTCTTTACCATGCTTTCGTACTTCATGGAATTATCAATTTTGGAAAAGCAGAATAATATCTTCTATTTTAGTGACATCTTTCAATTTTTCCACTCCTATAACTTTATTAGTTTGTTTTTCTAATAAAAGAGATAAATCGATTAAATCCAAACTATCAAGTCCTAAATCGAAATAAAAACTACTACTGAGTTTGATTCGAGTGCGTTTAACTTCAAATTCATCAACTAATATTTCTACAATTTGATTAAAAATAATTTCATTAGTCATTAGAGTTCCTTAAGTATATTTTTTAAAAATAAGAGAAGTATTAATTCCCCCAAATGCAAAATTATTTTTTAGTACGATAGTGACTTCTTGTTTTCTTACTTCTTTAATATAATCCAAAGATGAACATTCTTCATCTAAGTTGTCAATATTAATATTTGAAGGTAATTTATTTTGGATAATGGAGCAAATAGCTGCTATAGACTCAATTGCTCCACAGGCACCTAAAGTATGTCCTATTTGACCCTTGAGACTACTAACCGGAACTTTATCTTTGAATAGTTTATATATTGCATTGGATTCAACAATATCACCCAAATATGTTGATGTAGCATGGGCATTAACATAATCAATCTCAGTTGCTTTTAAATTTGCATTATTTATTGCTCTTTCCATCACATGAATAATACTGTCTTCATTTGGATTGGTCATATGACTACCATTGCAGTTGGTTGAATAAGATATGATTTCTGCATAAATTTTGGCACCTCTTTTAAGAGCTGTATCTCTATCTTCAAGTATGAGAGTACCCGCACCTTCTGCCACTACAACCCCATCTCTGTTTTTGTCAAAGGGGCGAGAAGATTGTTCCGGTGTTTGATTATAAGCAGAGGAAGCAGCACCCATCACATCAAAGATGGATGCCAGTGAATGATGCATCCCTTCTGCACCACCACAAATCATTCTATCCATTTGAGAATTTTGTATTAATTCATAAGACATTCCTATAGCTTGAGAAGAAGAGGTGCAGGCAGAACATATAGGAATACTTATTCCTTTTATATTTAAATAAGAACATAAGTTCGCACATACAGTATTGGACATGTATTTTAAAAAATCCATGGATGTTTGTTTCATATAGGACTTATCTTCTCTTAAATCACCAAAAACTTTTTCTAAAGTTGCACCTCCACCCACTGTTGAACCATAGGAAATACCAGTTCGATAAGAGGAAATTTCCTTTTGACTTAGCTTTGCATCAAAAATGGCATCCTTACTTGCCAATGCTGCTAAAATAGAGCCCCTATCCATAGATCGTCTGTTTTTTCTTGGTATTTCTTTTTCATCTATACCTACAACAATTCCAGCTACTTTTGTTTTTAAGCCAATTATAGGATCCCAGCAATTCATTGTTTGAATGCCACTCTTCTTTGCAAATAGATTCTCTTGAAATTCACTTAATGAATTTCCTATAGGACTTTTAATTCCAATTCCTGTTATAACAACTCTTCTTTTCATACTATTTATAAGCTCAACTGTTCATCAGGTCTGGTTATTTTTACCGTATCATTTTCAAAACCAATTTTCATTCCACAACAAGTAAATATTTTTGTTTTATTTACAGAATATTCTCCTTGATATTCATTATTAAAATAATTAGTTAAGAAATCAAAAAAATCCCAATAATTATTACTGGTAGAAAAAAGCTCAATAAACAATAGATTCTCTCCACTATTGATTTCCTCTTCTTTTATATCTCTTCTTGTTTCTACTAACTCTGAAAGTACTTCATCACTTACAAATGCCCATGAAGTAAAGGCAATAGAAAGATTACTTTCTTTTTCTCTTAATAATTGAAAGTTTCCAACTTTAATGGTTTCAATAAATCGATTATAAAAACTTGTGATAGTGACATCTTTATAATCTTCACTGTGTAAAGCTAGAAAAAGTGCATCACTTAATATTTCAATATCCATACGATTTAAGTTGTTACTTGTTTCCACTATTTATCCTTTTTTAATACACCAACATCAGCATAAGAATCTAAAATCATTTTAATATGTGGCTCTTTTGCAAAATTCTGGAAGATATTGAGTGTTTCTATAAATCCAAGTATTGGCATAGATATGATACTTGTAGCTTTTGTATTTCCTTCATTTATATCATTCTCTTTATAGAATTTTTGTGATAAATCATCACTTCCTAAAATAATATGTACAATTCCATTTTGCATGTGTATCCCCATTGAAGTATCTACATGTATTTTTTTCATCTCAATCTTCCTTTTATGAAATTTTTTGTTAAACACTCAAAAGTATCAGATTTTTTATTTTTCTCTTTACTTATTCTTTTATGATGCCTGCTTTCTTATAGGCCTCTATGGTTTTAATCATTTGAGGGTCTTTAAGTAAACTCTCTATAACTGAAACAGAGTATAAAAATCCGGGTAAGGACATATTGATAACTCTGTTACTTTTCATTTTTACTTCACCTGAGTTATTATTATCTTCTAATAATACATTTTCTAAATCTTGATTGGCTAGAATCATTTTTATAACACCGTTATTAAAATTTATTCCGACTATCGTATCTGCGTATATTTCTTCCATTTTTTTTCCTTTTTTTTGTTAGTTAAATAATTGAATCCTCTGAATAAGTCAGCTAATTCTTCTTTGTTTTGACATTCTAGCATTATAAAGAGAGTTTTGAGCGACAATTATAAAAATAAGTGCAATTTCAACTAATATTTGTAGGACATATCTCTCTTTTTGTTCTTTCCTATTTATTTCTAAGCTATCACTCTTGCAGCATCGCTTCTGTTATTCCACGCTAGAGATATATCATTTTTAAAGTCCAAGGGTTTATTTGTCATAAATCCATCACTTCCTTTTGTTCTATCTGAACTAGCCATAATTTCTACTAACTTATCGAAAGCATTATTATCAAAATATTCATACTCTACGATCTTACCATTAAGATCAGTTTTAACTGAAGTAACTATCGAAGCTCGCTTATTATCAGATTTAAAGTAATCATCTACTGTTATTGCGCCAAACTCTTCAAACCAATCTTGTGTACCTACACTTGAGGAACCTCCATTGTAATTATGAATAATTAAATTATTCAAACTTCTTTCAAACCATAAATCTTTATAAGAGAAATTATTAAATACAATCATATCAGAGGCTTCTATATCAGTAATACGCCCTTCTATATTCTGTTTGGTCATAATAAAAATATCTTGTCCCGTACCAGCTGAATATTCATTATTTAATCCCCCTATAAAAATAGTGTCGTCACCAGCTCCTGTATAGATTTTATTATTTTTAGATTTTGATCTGGCCATTACCGTATCATTTCCATTATCTGTTTGAATAACACTGTCATAACTATAAATATCAATTATATCTTTACCTTCGCCTGCAACGAGTTTATTTTTGTTTCCAAATATTTTAGCTTGGTCATCACCTACTCCTAAGTAAATCTTATTCCCTGAACCCATTGTTACAGAGAAGTCATTCCCTATTCCTGCGTTGATATCATGGTTATTTCCAGTTGCCACAATATAATCATCACCTTCACCACCAGTAATTAATCCTCTACTACCAAAGACCCACAATTGATCATTTCCTGCTCCGCCAAATAGATTATTGTATCTTCCTGATGCAATAGCAAGGTCATTTCCCATTCCACCAATAAACATATGGTTTTGTCCCATCATCACAGCCGTGTCATTTCCGTTATTTCCACTAAAGGTATTTCCTTCCCCCATTAAGTATCCAACATCATCACCCTCCCCTGCCCATACATTATTATTAACGCCAAGTAAAGCAATAAGATCTTTGCCGTGTCCACCCCAAACAAAATTTTGAGAACCTAGACTGACTATTAAATCTCCATCATCTTTCATATATCCCGTTTCAGTAAAAAAAGTCAACATTTTGTCTTTCATGTTGTTAACATCACCTGTTAAGGTTTTTCCTAAATCTTCTACAAGTGCAGGTATTTTAGTAAGCATTGTTGGAATTTTCAGTATATCAAAGAACGAAGGCATTTTTAATCCAGAAAATCCAAAGGATTTTCCTTCTATTTCATCTTCTTGTGTTATAGGTGTCGTTACTGTTGTAGTTTCGGTACTATCTTCATCCTCAGTCCCTACCGGTAGGCCAAGTGCTCCTAACCCATTTTTAATCATATCTACGCCAGCACCTCCCATTTCTTTAATCGTATTAATGATTTTAGTAGGATTGGTAAAGGTCTTAATCAAGCCTTTATAGCTATCTTTAAGTATGGTAGTAAACAATTCACTTACCATATTCCCCACATCGACTTTTTGTCCATCTTGGGAATAGACATGTCCATCTTGTGTATAAGCATAGTTCATCATTTCTCCAACCGTAGTATCCTCCGTTAAACTTGCCAATCTATTTTTAATATTATTTCCCAACTGTGTTTTTAAATCTGCAGGAGAGAATGTAAATGTATTTGTGGGTGCTCCAGTGGATGTAAATCCTTGTTGCATGACACCAAACAACGATGCCACAGTTGTGTCAAGTGCTGATTGAATATTGTCTCCAAAGATGAAAGAGAAGTTACCATTGGCTAAGATGATATCTGAACCACGACCTGTAACGATAAAGTTTATAGAAGTATTGGAAACACTTGCTTTTGCATTTTTCAATTTAGCTTTTGCTTTATCCTTAAGCTTCATTTTTTTCATCTCTTCTTTAGAAACAGGGGCTGTTGATCCCCCACCATTAATTGCATTATTTAAAGAGGCTTCTGTATCATATTTGATTCCTCTATCAGAGATGTCATTTTCACTTCCTACATCAAGTAGAGTTGTATACTCTACTGTACTTGTTATATCTAAAACACTCATACTGGTTGAGAATGTTTTTGCTTTATCAAAGGTCCATAACGCTTCTCTCTCATCACTATTAGTTTCTGCTATTTTCTTTAACGTTGAAGAAATACCAGAAGCACCTTCAAAGGGGTTTAGAAGAGGAATAATAGGTACTGATTTATCTAACATAACAATAAAATCATTTCTATCCCCATAATTATAAGCAATATTTCTTTGTCCCACTAATATTTGAACTCCTTCAAAGGCAGTGTATCCTCCAACTTCAACCGTATGGGAAGCTTCTCCAAAGGCTGTATGCGTATTTTCTCTATTTCCAATACTCATCAAGGCATTATTATCTCCAAACATAGCTGTTTTATGTCCACCATTCCCTATTTTTATATCAATATTATTGCTTCCATAATAAAGTGTTGTATGCTCTCCATCTCCCACATTTATTTGAATATTAGCACCTACTGATGCCAGTTTTTGTTTCGTTGTTTTTTTCGTTGTTTTTGCATCAAATATGGACTGATCAAATCTTTCTTTTTTTAATTGTCTTTGAGCACTATCAGAGTCTCCAATTTTTTTAACACTGGAATCAATCTCAGTTATTTTATCACTATCTATTACTTTGTTATTGATTCCAGTCGGATCGTTTGGATTCACATTATCATTGCTCAAGGAGTCTCCAACTTTATTGAAATCAACATCTTGAATATTCCCTCTGTCATTTGAAACTAATCTATTTGAATCTTCTAGTAAAAGTTTCTCTGATGCATCTTCTAATGTATTAGCATGTAATAAATCTCCTGATATGGATTGTTTGCTACTTGTTACATCTCTATTTTCATCAATACTGTATACCGTTTTATGAATTTGATTTTTATTTCGCCATGATCCTTGTTCTGCTGTTTCCGACGTAACTTTTCTACCATCATCAGTAATCCCAACATAAGTATTGCGTATAGATACACTAGTGCTGATGCCATTATCTTTCAGTGCTGTAATCAAATTTTTTCCATAATCATTATTGTTGTCATCTATATGATTATTCACTCCAAGGTTACATCCAATGAGACTTACTCTATCTATTGTAGCTGTTGATTTCAAGTCATTTTTTAAAGATTTAATATTGTCTACAAAATCATTTGTATTTCTTCCTCCCAATGTTTTTACCCCATCAGAATTTTCTCTTCCATAACCTACACCTGAAATTCTAAGTTTTCCATCTACATCTGATAATGCTTTTCCATAAATAACTTTGTACGACCCATCTTTGCTCATTTGTATTATTGTTGTTTGATCTGGGTGTTTAAATGCTAACTTATAAGCTGAATCTTTTACTGTTTTATCATCTTCTAGTTGTACTATTATTTGATGGTCATAACTTTGCATAACTTTTGTTTGTTTTTTATCCTGTAATCTAACAAATTCTCTTAGTGTCAAACCTTCCCATGCATATAATTGTGTGTCCTTAAAATTATTAATATTCTCTAAGTGTTTTATCGGAATACCTATATTTATACTGTCTTCAATTCTGAAATATTTTGATAATTCAGTATTTATTTCGTCTGAAACATCTCCTATATAAGCTTTGTATGTTAATGCTTCAGCCACAAATTCTAAAGGATTACTTGTTGCATAAGCACTAATATCTGAAGATATATCAATTGCTTTTGTAGTATTATTACTTTTTAATCTCCAGAACTTTTTACTTTTCGAAGACTCCTGTGCGGCATGTACTAATTCATGAAAAATAGTTGCCTCAGCTTTTTTATATAGTTTTTCATTATTAGTATTAGCAGTATCCATATATTTATTGGCTACGCCTCCTAAATCAGTGGATTCAAAAAAGCTCTTTCCTAAAATTATTGTATTTTTTAAACTGCCTGCAAAGAATTGCGTTTGAACACCCCCATCTCTTCTTATAATAACATCTATATCTCTAGGCAAAGAATCAAAATATAATCCAAATTTCATATGTTTTTCTATTGCATTTTTTACTGCTGTTTCTACTAACAATTTATCTTCATCAGTGGTAGTAAATTGATCATAATAGATTTTCACATCTACATCTCTAACCTTGATTTCTTGAGTAGAAGATATTTTAGACTCATATAAAATAAATTCACTTCTTTGATTATCAAACATTCTTTGCTTATCTATATTATCTGTTTTTGAGACAGTATAGGTAAGTGGTCCTTTTAATTGAAACCTTAGTGTTCTCAAGCTTTCATTTATTCTATTTTGATTACCCGTGCTGAATATTTTTTTCTTTTTATCAGGATTATTAATAAGGTAGGTATCGATATCTTTTAGTGTTTTAAACATAAGTGATAGAAGGTCTTTATCAGTTACAGTTTGATGTATTTGTTCAACTTGAGACAATATCTTTCTTGCTGCAATATCTTTGTCTATTGTACTTAATGATACTTTCATGTCTTCTAATATTTTATATTTTTTATTAACAAGTTCTAAATTAACTTCCATGTTCCCTTCCAGATGATTCCCCCCATACTCTACGACTGTTCCTATATAATTATTATTATTACTTACAACATCACCATTGTTATTTATTGTATAGACTGTTTTACCATCTTGATTTTTATTTCGCCATGATCCTTGTTCTGCTGTTTCCGACGTAACTTTTCTACCATCATCAGTAATACCAACATAAGCATTTCTTACAGATACACTAGTGGTGATGCCATTGTCTTTCAGTGCTGTAATCAAATTTTTTCCATAATCATTATTGTTGTCATCTATATGATTATTCACTCCAAGGTTACATCCAATGAGACTTACTCTATCTATGGTAGCTATTGATTTCAAGTCATTTTTTAAAGATTTAATATTGTCTACAAAATCATTTGTATTTCTTCCTCCCAATGTTTTTATACCATCAGAATTTTCTCTTCCATAACCTACACCTGAAATTCTAAGTTTTCCATCTACATCTGATAATGCTTTTCCATAAATAACTTTGTATGACCCATCTTTACTCATTTGTATTATTGTTGTTTGGTCTGGGTGTTTTAGGGCTAATTTAAAGCTTGAATCTTTTACTGTTTTATCATCTTCTAGTTGCACGATGATTTGGTGGTCATAGTTTTGCATTTTTGGATTTTTATCTATTATTGCACTGTATTCTATTAACTCTAGCTGAGTTGTTGAGAATTTATCCCAATTGCCTAATGTTGTATTTTTAAAAGAATCAGGATTACTATCTAAATGCTCGACATCTAACTCATTTTTTGCTAACTGCAATGATTCTTTCAATTTTGTTTTCCAATTATTTTCAAAAGAAGATGATGACTCACTTTTATCATCTATTGCATCAATTAGTGAATCTATCAATGAAGTCTTAGTTGCTTCTTCAATTTTAGCATCAACAAATTCAGTTACAATTTCAATTAAATCTGTAGAATAACTAGAATCATTAGAGACAGAATTGTCATCTGATACACTTTGAATACTATTATAATAATCTACGCTATCATTGATTTGTTTTTCAAGTTGTGTGAGTGCATCTATTCTACTAGAACTAGGATATTTTTCTTTAAAATCATTCATTAATATTTTAAGAGCATTAATACTGTTTACATCTGGACTGTCAAGGTGTTTATAAATTTCTCTGGCAAGTTTACTTTTTTGACTATAGTACTTACATGGCAAATAGTATGAAAAATATTTTAATTTCACTAAATTTTGCAAGGTTGACCTATTATACCCATCTGTAAATAATTTTGTTAATGCATGGGATTCTTTCTTTCTCAGTAAAATGCTTTCAAGTTGCTTATTTTCTGAACTTGTTCTTAAAAAGTTTTTATTTGTACTCAAGGCAGTTCCTCTGCTTGATATTAAACCGCAATATTTTTTTAATTTTATTAATTTGAAGTCATTTGAACTTATCTTATCACTTGATTTATCTAATTCATTGTTTTCTACTGCAAAGAGTACAGCTTTTAAATTTAATACTACCTCTTCACTTGTAATATTCCTTAAATCCATGCTTATCTTTATCCCAGACGATCCAATATAGTCATTTTTTTTATCTTGCATATCATATATGTTTAAATCAGGTAAGTAACCATAATCGTTACCATATAGATCTTTATATGCTTCAGAATGAGCCTCATACATAATTTTAAATAACTCAGTAACTTTATTCTCGTCCCAACGATCACTATTTGTTCTTAACCTCATATAATCACTATTAGATTCTAACAGTTTTGTCTTTTTTTGTTCTAGTAAATATTTATCATATACATATTCATCACTAAAAAGTGAATTGTTCTTAAATAAAGATCGAAGTTTCCTATTAAAACTATTTGAATCCTTCAAAATATCAGGATAAGCATCTATATCAATAAGAGGTTTTTTATTAATATACAATATATCAGGAGAAGGTATACTTGCTTGTAATTTAGTAAGACGATCTAAGTCTGCAGCATCTGATTTATTAAAAAGAACATTCAGCTGAAGTAAAAAATCATCCTTTGATAAATTATTCACTTGAGAAAATATATTATAAATTTTATCTAAACCAACATTATTTATGGTGCAACTAAAATGAACTTCTCGATAGCGACTAGTATAAGTATTAAATTTATAATAAGATTTTATATCATAATAGGGCTTGGAAGTAAAATAATTTAGACTTGGTTTATAAGAACCGACAATAAATTCATTGAACTTTTCAACTCCATCTAATGGAAGAACATCATTATTCTCTTTTATGCCTGTAGCCAATATTCTTAGCTCCTCAATAGCATTTGGTATCTTATCTCTAAAATTTTTAGCAATATTTTTTAAATCTAAACTATCGTCAGACAAAGTATCATATGTACCAATAATATTTAATCTAAATCTTGGACTAATATCTTCTATATTTCCCTGAATAACAGTAAAAGATTCTGTTCTTCTATCGTATTGAACAATTGTTTTATCATGAAATCTTACAGAATCTATGTCATTTAAACTGTCATAATTACCATCTTTATCTGAGATCATAACTAGTACATCTGTAGGTTTTTTTGAACTTTTTTTAATGTCACCTATAAAATTAGAAGTATCGGTTTGTCTGCTTATATCCTTATCTATTGTCCCTACTTTACTTATTATTTTATTATAAGTATCATTTGATCCATATACACTTATTTCAGAACTATTTAGTAATATTTCATCTACATCAAAAAAACAATATTTATCTGAAAGATTCGATCCAGTAAACAAAGGTCGATATTTTTCTTTATCTAAACTTTTTGAATCCAAGACCACTATTTTTGTAACATCCATGCTATCAGTATAATTAGCTAATATATAATCATGAAATTCTTTTTTTTGGGTGGTTGTTAAATCATCAGGGTCTAGAATAAATACTTTATATCTAAGAGTATTCTTTATTGTATTACTATTACTCTGCCAAGATGATTTATTCTTTATAGAAATATTCTCATCATAATCTCTTAGATCGCCTATATTATTAACATTAAGATATTCAGCGAGTAACCCTGGTCCAGTTACAGTAAAAACATCTAAAAGATATGTTGTTTTCACCTTATATTGAAGTTCTCTAAAAATATCATTTTTTATACTATTATGTTCTCTAATCACAGCATTAACTAAAAAATTTGTAAAAGTAGAATCTTTTTGAGCATACATTAAAGAATTATTAGGAACCAGCCTATTATATAGTTTGAATAATGTAATAACCGTCGAAGGATGAGGCGCTGGTTTATCATCCTCAACACTCTTAAATGCAAGTTTCAAAGATTCTGATGAATAACCATGATTTTTAGTTCTAGGATATGCTCCAACATCTGTATAAATTCCGCCATGCTTATCTAAAGCCGCGATCCTTATAACATCTGAAGCTCCCGCTAAAACACCCCCCCTATACATTAATTCTCTATTATATGCATCTTTTAATTTCGGATCACTACTTCTAAACAATTCTTCAACAGATTTTAATTCTATTTTTCCTTCAGAATTTTTATCAAAATCAACATCCCAGAATTTTTTTATCCCATTTAAAAATTTATTAAGTTTTCCCCTTTCAGCGGCTAAATTGTCGACCATGAAAGAGATTCTAGAATCATCTGTAGCTCCATGAGCTTCTAAATATCTTAGATACTGTTCTTCCAATTTAATTATAGTTTGTATTCGGATGCCTGCATCATCAGATATATTTTTAGCATAAGCATTAATAGCTTTTTTAACTGAATTAGCCATCAATGCATTTGGATCATAATATAAGTACCTTTTAGTATCATCAGATGCGGTATCTACAAAAGACTTCATATTCTTTAAATCACTGTCGGATAGTCTTCCTCCTACCCATACAAATGATACAATTTTTGGTATATCTACGGTACCTAAGTGCCCTCCTGTATACTTATAAACAGTGACTTTGTTTCTATCATTTACAATACTAATTACATTATTAGTATCAGGATCAAAACGATAAACAGTTTTATCGTCAGCACTTTTATTTTTCCATTGTGTAGAACCATCCTCTGACATAACTTTTCTACCATCATCAGTAATCCCAACATATGCATTTCTTACAGATACACTAGTGGTGATGCCATTGTCTTTCAGTGCTGTAATCAAATTTTTTCCATAATCATTATTGTTGTCATCTATATGATTATTCACTCCCAGGTTACATCCAATGAGACTTACTCTATCTATGGTAGCTATTGATTTCAAGTCATTTTTTAAAGATTTAATATTGTCTACAAAATCATTTGTATTTCTTCCTCCCAATGTTTTTACCCCATCAGAATTTTCTCTTCCATAACCTACACCTGAAATTCTAAGTTTTCCATCTACATCTGATAATGCTTTTCCATAAATAACTTTGTACGACCCATCTTTGCTCATTTGTATTATTGTTGTTTGGTCTGGGTGTTTTAGTGCTAATTTAAAGCTTGAATCTCTTACTGTTATATCATCTTCTAGTTGCACGATTATTTGATGATCATAGTTTTGCATTTTCGTTTTTTTATCACTAAGAGTAGAGTATTCTATTGACTTTTTTTGAGTTGTTGTTAATTTATCCCAGTGGCTTAATGTTGTGTCTTCAAAACTATCCGGATTACGGGATAAATGGTTAATATTTAACTCATTTTCCCCTCTTAATATCTCAGTAACTTCCTTATCATCAATCGACTTAATTGCATCTTCACGTACAGTAGAGGTGTTTTTATCTATAGCCGTACCAATCTCACTGCCATCATGTAGATTAAGTACTTTTTCACCTGCTTTAAAATTTTCCGTATATCTAGCAATAATATGTAAATTCTGATCTGTTCTTTTAATCGCCTCTATACGCATATGAGAACCTGGATATAATAAAACTTCTGCCTGATTCGATTGTGCAAGTCCTGCAATATTGACCCCTTTAGCATCAAGAATAGTCAGAATAACAGTTTTTTTTCCACTTCGAAAACTTTTCGCGAAATCTCCACTAGTAGATGTAGAAGAGAACCCTTTATCACCAACTAATTTCCCTACAGCAATTTTTCTTTCTAAGGATTCTAAAGTAGCACCGGGCAAAAATGCCCTGTAAGTAGTCCCTTCGAAAGTCTGCATTTTGCTCATACCTTTAATCGCATTAATAGAATTGTCTTTCATAAGAAGTATAAGTTTCTCACTTTTTCGAAGATAAGAGTTGATATATTGGAAGCCAACACTCGTATACCATTGAATAGCGTCTATTTCTTTACTACTTAAACTTGCTTTATCATATACTTCTTCACCAACTTGTTTCGCATCTAGTAATTCTTGTTTCATATGTTTATTATTAAAAGGTATTTCTTGTTCATCTAAGGCATTAAGACTTTCTTGGGTAGTATATTTTGTACCATCTTCATAATATTTTAAGCCCTTAACAACTAATCGTTTTAATTCAGATATTTTTTCAAGTGAATCAGGATATCTTTCTTTATATTTATCAATTATTTTAATTGTTTTTTCAAAACTAATTTTATCAATACTTCCCAATGAATCATAAATCTGTCTAGCTAATTTATCTTTCCCCTTTAAACTTCTTATAGGCACAAGTTTATTAAAAGAACTTAGAGTTATAAGTTTTCTTAAATAATTAGTTTTACCCAAATGCTCCCCATTAAAGTCAACAGGTGTTCCATTGTCTTTTTCAGGTAAATCACCAATTTGATACCGTGTTTTTAATATTTTATCGCTATCTTCACTATTTTGTGTAGTTTCTTCTTTTCTAGTTATTACTTTTTCAACTTCACTCAACCCTTTAACAAAGTCCTTACCTTTAGTATACTTCTCTTCTAAAGTTTGAACTTTATCTCCATGGTTTACATTTGGATTTCGAGAATTGATTCTTAACGCATTTATACCTGCCTCTAATTCATCTTCAACTTTATTTTGATCCACATCTGCATTTAAACCTGAAGGGACAACCCCTGACGTAAGTAAAGTAGCACTGTCCTTCAATTTACTGCTAAACCCTGTACTTATAGTTTTCTCAACACTCGTGGCATCTGATTTTCGTTTATCTGCTGTACCACTCGAAGCAGAAGTAGCTCTATTTTGTGCATCTGCACTTTTACTATTTGCATCTCTTGTTGCACTATTTACATTATTTTTGCTATTTTGCACTTCACTTTGTGAACTAACTACATCATCGTTAGCTTTTATTTCATCAGATTTTGCTTGTGTGTATTTTTCCTTCGCAGCATCAATTGATTGTTGAATATCAACTTTTAAACTCTCTTCTTTTGATTGTGTTATGGCATCTTGTGCTTGTTGTCCATAAGTATCTAAATGTTGATTCACATTTGTATTGATAGCTGCAAACTCACTTCTTAAAGAACTTCCATCAGCAGTTACTTTTGAATAAACTGTATATTGCCCTGATACTTCACTTTCCGTTGCTACATTTGCTTTATCATAATTTGAACCCTCACTGCCTAATTGAGTTTCTATAAATGATTTTAAATCTATTGCATTTTCATTTAACTTATCAGTATCTACTTTCTCTATATCATTTTTGAAACTGTCTACTTTTTCTTTCTCTTTTTCTACTTTTTCTTGACCTCTATTTACATCATCTTTTACTTTATTTGAATCACTATTTGCATTATTTTGTGCATCCGTAGCCGCTTGAGCTTGTTGTTTACTATTATTTTCTATATTATTCTTATCACTAGAGTTATAATCTTCATTATTACCATTTTCATTTGTTCTTGTTACGTTTTTACTAAAATCATTTGTATTTGTAGTTGAATCTTCATCTTGAGAAACTTTGATACCTTTTAAATCTGTTGGAATGGAAGTTGTGGGTGTTGTATGCCCATGTTTGGTTACCGTACCTCCCTCATCTCCATTGACAATTCTTGATATTGTTCCACTTGCAAGTACAGATATTCCTGTACCTTTTAATTCAGACAAGAGTGCTTTTACTTTATCTTTGGCACTTCCTTTTCCTACTTCAATAGTTACTCCATAGTAATCTCCGTTACCAATTTTAATTGATACATTACCTCGGCCTGCTGCAGCATAAATCCCTAGTCCATCCCCAAATTGAACATTGAGATTATATTTTCCTTTTGCAACACTAATATTTGTACCATTACCAACTCGTGTATTTAAATTAAAATTACCATTTTGAGCAGAAATAACCATACCATCACCTACTACAGTTTGCGCATTAACTTTTCCATGCATGACTCCAATATGTAGTCCATCGCCTACTTTAGTCACAACATTTGCTTTTCCAATTGCTAAAACGGCAGACGAACCAGAGCCAATTTTAGTAATAATATTGGCTTCCCCTTTTGCTGCTTGTATACTATCTCCATCTCCTACCACTGTTAGAATATTCGCTTTTCCATTAGCAAGTACAATAGATCTTCCATTTCCTACTTTAGTAATAATATTGGCTTTTCCATGTACTAAAAGGTTGGTTGATCCACGTCCCACATGGGTAATAATATTTGCATCACCAATTGCTACACCAGCGAGCATGCTACCACGTCTACTCACAATATCATTATAGGTAGAACTAATTAGGGTATTCATGCCATCTAATACACTAGAAATAACCCCCATTGGATTACTCGTAATATCTCCCCTTGCAAGTATTCGATCTTCTGGAGAAACAGTATCTGAAACAATACTATCTAAAGGAGATACAGTTACAGTAAATCCATCCATTGGTCCTACTTTAGTAATAACATTTAGGTTTCCTTTAACGAGTGCAAATGTATTACTAGCTTCGCTACTTACATGTGTTACAATATTGGCTTTGCCGTATAGCCCAACTACTAATTCATTATTACCTACTTTTGTGATAATATTTACTTTACCAATGGCAATCCCAACAGTAAGTCCATCACCCACATGCGTCATAATATTTGCGTCACCTTGCATAAATGCAAGGGTTAATCCATTTCCAACTTTGGTAAATATATTTGCTTTAGAAAGTATCATAAGCGCAATAGTTGTTCCATCTCCTACATGCGTAAATATATTTCCTTTTCCAGCTATCATAGCAGCCACAGTTAATCCATTTCCAACTTTGGTAAAAATATTTGCTTGTCCACCAAACATTAACGCTCCACTTAGACCATCTCCTATGTGGGTAAAAACATTTCCTACCGTAGGACCAACTGGCGGTGTTAGCATAATTGCTAAGGCTACTCCATCTCCTACTTTAGTAAATACATTTCCAAGTCCTAGCATCACTGCACCTGAGAGACCATCTCCCACATGAGTAAAGATGTTTCCAGAACCCAACATAGCTGCAATCGTTATTCCATCTCCAACTTTTGTAAAAATATTTCCTGCTGCAATCATTAATCCCAGTGTAGTTCCATTACCTACATGAGTATATATGTTTCCAGTTCCAACCATAACACCAATGGTTAACCCATTTCCTATTTTAGTCAAGACATTTCCAGTACCTACCATTAACGCAGCAGTTATACCATCTCCTATATGGGTAAATATATTTCCAGCTGAGAACATTGCGGCAATTGTTAAGTCATCATCTTCAAGTCCAGATCCATTTAACTTACCACCAATTTTTGTGAAGACATTAACGCCACCTGTCATTAAAGCAAAGGTGTCTCCATCTCCTTTATGAGTGAATACATTGCCCAGTCCAACCATTACACCAATGGTTAAATCACCTTTCTTTCCTCCAACTTTGGTAAATACATTGAATCCACCAATCATAACTCCAATTGTATTTCCATTTCCAATATGTGTAAATACATTTGCTGTACCAAATAATGCAGCTATAGTTAAACCGTCACCAATTTTTGTTAAAATATTCGCATAACCATACATAACAGCTATTGTTTTACCATTTCCGACTTGAACTAAAACATTTAATCCCCCTGCCATTAAAGCATAAGCATCTCCATCTCCAAATTTAGTAATAACATTAGCTCCGCCCAGCATTCCAGCATACAGATTTCCACGTCCCACTTGCCCAATATAGTTTACTCCACCGGCCATGAAGGCATAAATATTATCATTTCCTCTTTTCAATAAAACATTTGCACCACCCAACATAAAGGCTTTTAGAGAACCACTCCCTTGTTGGTGATAGATATTTGCTCCACCTACTAAAATGATTGTAGCATCACCATTACCATCTTTTTTTATGACATTTGCAAGTCCTAAGCCACCTAATGTAAGATTACCTGTCCCATAAATATTAGCGATATTTCCTATTAAGCCTACTAAGATAAATTCATTGTCTCCATCACCTCTACGTGTCAGATGATTAATGGTAAGTCCTCCAAGTTTTGCTTTTAGATTTCCATTACCTGTCCAGTTAATATGGTTTCCACCACCAACCATAATGATATCACCGTTTCCATGACCTACTCGAGTTAAGCTGTTTCCAAGACCACCCGCAATTACTTTTGTGAAACCATCTTTAGAATAGTTTTTTAAGATATTTCCAGCACCTACACCATTAAAGGTATAGTTTCCATAATTAGATTTCAAATAAACATTATTGACAATTCCACCTAGATTTGCAGTTAGTGAAGCATTATACGCTATTCTTGTAACTTCGGTATATCCTCCACCTCCACTGACAATAATATCACCTTTTGCAGTAGTATGAGAGATAATATTCGCTAATCCTACTAATTTAATATTTGAAGAATAATCTTCTTTAATTGAAGAAACATTTCCATACAGTTCTCTCCACTCATTACTTGATTTTATATAAGTAACTTCACTTCCGGTACTAACGGATTTGACATTACCATCTACATTTATATTTACAGCCCGAGAAGAATCCACTTTTAATGTAACTATATCTCCAATACTTGCATCATCTGGAAGAATAATATTATTTGTCCAGGCACCATCTTTTGTGTTTAAGGTAATATCATTATGAGATTTTAATATATTCGATAGGGATAATGCTGAATTTGACAAAGTGTTTAATTCCAAATTAGAATTAATTAAATAGGTATCTCTGAGCACTATTAATTTCTCACTAAGCTTGATGCCTCTTTTTTCTAACGTAGGAGAAATAATTTTCCCTACTCTTCCAGCATTAAAAACTATATCAGATGACGATATGTCATTACTGTTATTTAAGTAATCAATATTTTTATTTGAAAGTTGTTCATTTCCCAAATAAATACTTATATTTTTATTTCTGTGATCGTAGCCACTTCGTCCAATGATTTCTAGTTCATCTATTTTATATGCTTTATCTAATTTTATCTGTATCCATTGTTCATTACTACTAGCTGTATGTGTAAAACTATTATTGTTATTATCAAATAGATTATTGCTCCTATAACTATTACTATACACAGATGACATTGTAGTTGATACTATTTGGCCACATATATCTTGTCCATTAGCAGTTATATTAACTTCGCTAAGATTTATTGTTTTGTTATCGCCTGATTCGTCTGTTATCTCTTTTTTTATTAATATATATTGAAACTTTGAATCTTCTCCATTTGTAATCATTCCACTTTCAGTTATACCCTCATAGGATAGGTTTTTCAATCCATACCCCGCCCCCGTTGATATATTGGCTAATAGTTGACTACTCCCTCCACTTTCAAAATCAAAATCTATATTAGTACTGGTTACATACTTAGCTTTTAAGGTAGTTGCTTTAATATTATTATTCGTAATATCTAATCGAAACTTAATCCCTTTTACATATTGTCCATCTTGAAACTTAGCCCAAATAGTATCTCCACTCTTAAAATTATCAGGAAGGGTAAGTATAAATTTCATTCCATCTGAAATATACGCACCTACACTCTCTACTGAAACTGTTCTACTACTAGAGACACTATTACCTGAACCTTTAATATTTATTCTATTTGAGCCACCTGCTCCTGTAAAATCCAAATGTCCTTTTTTCATCTGAATATTTATCTCATTATCTATACCCAATCCAAATATTGTAGCATTACCTTCTTCCCCAATTCTTGTAATCTTGGAGCTAGCGGCTAGGCCAGTAACTGTAGTATCACCATATCTTGTCTCATGTATAATATTATTTCTAAGTACAGCAACCGTTACATTTAGATTTCCTGTTGAGTAATCATTTTCGGAACGACCTTTTTTCTCTATATAATTTCTTCCACCAACTGCGTATACTGTTGTATTACCCTTCGTTGAATTATGATAGACTTCATTATTCATACCCACAAGCTTTAAATCTACTTCTGAGTTTCGTCCATATCTTTTAAATACACCATTACCACTAAGTGCATATCCTGTTAATGATCCAGTATCCACATCACTGTATACGTTTACATAAGCACCAGCTCCTACTAACTCTACATTTCCTGATGAATATTTATGCCCATTGCTACTTCTTTTTACTGATAAATATGCCGAAAAAGCTTTTATGTACATGTTTCCAGTTTTTGTAAATAATTTATAGGAAGTATGTGCAGCAGCAGACCATACATTCATATTCCCTGATATACCTTTTCTAAGTGCGGTACTCGAGGCTGCAATTGCATAGAGATTTACATTTCCAGTATTTCCAGTATGCTCAATTTTCAAAGCTCCTGAAGCTCCATAGTAGTTTAGGTTACCATTAGCACTTTTATATATTTGGGTATATCCACCTGCCCCGTTTACAGTGAGGTTCCCCCAGGTATCTTTTACTTTAAGGCTAAAAGCCGCAGCTGTTACTATGTCATTTCCACCTTTAGTGATAATTCCATCTCCCCAACCTAAACTTAAAGAGACTGCAACAATATTATCATTACCTTCAGTACCGGAATACGTACCAGTAACTAAGTACCTTGCTGCTGAAACAACCTTTTTAAAAAACTTTACTACTGCTGACATAACCTCTTCCTATGACTTTATATTAAGTGCCTACTTGTAATACACTCAAGTCCACACATGTTTAATTAACTAAGAAAAGTCTAGTAAATTCAATTGCTAGACTATATAATCCCCCAATATGTCAAGACAATTTTTTCAAAAATTTAATTCTCTAAACACCCGCTACCCTATGCTACATTTTCACTAAACTTAATATAGTTCTCATCATTTACTTTTAAATTATCATAATAAATATTCATAGGTTTATTATATTTCAATGTCTCATGAAATCTTCTATAATTGAACCCTCTGAATAAGTCAGCTGATTCTTCTTTGTTTTGACATTCTAGCATTTTTAAGAGACTTTTGAGTTTATTTTCTATATTTCAACTTATATTTGTAGGATATGTCTCTTTTTTGTTCTTTTTTTATTAGTTCCTAGTTCTATTCAAACGTTATATAACAGTTCAATGATTTGACAAAGTGAATATAATTGAATATAAATATTCAAAGGATTTCATTATGAAAACAGTGACAATGCGAGTTGACGATTCTATCTATGATATGATTAAGCTTGCAGCCCAAGGTCAAAGAAGAAACCTTTCAAACTTCATCGCAATTTGTAGAAAAAGATAAAATGACTGAAATTTTAGAAGATAAAGAGCTTGTAGAAAATCTAATGAATGGATTAGAAGACTTCAAAAAAGGCGATTATAAAATTGTTTAAGTATCAAATTGCGGAAACTAAAACTTTTGAAAAAGTTAAAAAAAAGATAGACAAAAAACTGTATTCAAAGATTGTAAATTTTGTTTATCCCCAACTTAGAGAAAATCCATTTTATGGTTCTAATATAAAAAAATATAAAGACAATTTAGAAGGTTATTATAGATATAGAGTTGGGAATTATAGATTTTTTTATCTTATTGAAGATTATAAGCTTATTATAGCCGTTGTTGATTTTAAACATAGATAAGAAGCTTATGACTAACACATAACAAAATATAGAGACTGTGAAATAACTAAACCCAAAGCAGTCTCGCAGGAGCCAATATAAACCCGCAAGCGAGTTTATATTGGCTCCTTAAACGTTATATTAAAAAGAATAAAAAAGATATTGATGAACTAAGTTCTATTTTACAAAATCCGTAGGGATGGATAAAAAACAAACGGCTACTCAGTAGAAGCAATAAATGAGTTTATAAGAGATACAATTGTTAATGTTAATGGTATATATTATGTCGTTTCTCTAAACCCTCATCTATTATTTGAGATAAAATAAAAGCCTATAAAGGAAATTAGAATATATGATTCAAAAAGAGATTAAAAATAAAGAATTTTGCTTGGTTCTCTCTGGTGGCGGTGCATTAGGTATAGCACAGATAGGTGTTCTCCATGATTTAGAAAAAATGAATTTATCTCCATCTGAAATCGTAGGTACTAGTATGGGTGCTATAATTGGTGCATGTCTTAGTATAGGGATGAAAGAGAGAAAAATATTTTATCTTTTTAAAGACTTTGCAAATATTTTCAATTGGGTTAAACTGTCTTTTACTGGTAATTCTATAATTAGCAGTAAAAAAATAGAGAAAATTTTAGATAATATTTTCTTTGATATAAAAATGAAAGATACAAAAATCCCACTTAAAGTAATTGCTACAAATACACTAAATGGAAATATAAAAGTTTTTAACTCAACTGATGATGTCAAGATAAAAGATGCTCTCTTAGCTAGTATGGCTATTCCTGGTATATTTGAAGAAAAAAAAATAGACAATATAATATATAGTGATGGATTTTTATGTGAAAATCTAGGTATAAATCAATCAAGTTATGACGATATTTTAGCAATAGATGTACTTGGTAAAAATTCTTTTAATAAGAATATGCCAAATCATTTTTTTAAGACCAATAATGTTTTAGATATGTTTGAAAAATCCATGCGAATACTCATATACAATCAAACAAAAACTTCTTTATCAATATCTAAGAAAAACATACATATCCTAGAGCCAACAACAAAAGATTACAAAACATTTCATTTTCATAAATATAAAGAAATTAGAGAACTTGGTTTAGGTTTACTATAGATTTGCAAATCACACTACTCCCCCTATGAGTGAATCTCCACTTTTAGGACAAAGAATATAACAAAACTGAGCAAGAAAATATGTTACCTTTGCCGATTTTTAGCTTTGAAAACTCCAAAGATTTAGATACCATTGTAGAACTTCAAAGACTACAAAGATAGGTAACATATTTTTGTACTCAACCGTTATGAGTCTAGGAGGGTTCAATGAAGATAATTTTATTAATAAAACTGAATCTGTACAACACGTATACTCAGTTGATAATGAATTGGATGTTTTTGAAAATCATTGGAAAACTTCATCGAAAATTCGCAACAAAGCTCTGCACACCATATGAAGTTTGATATGGAAAAATCTGTTAAATGCCATAAAGTGCTAATACAATCCTTTATTCTTGCGACAATTCTGTTTGTCTCACAATTGCTTGCTCAAGAAAGCGCAACTATTGAAAATATTGTTGTTCCTTTAGTTGAGAAACATCCAGATAAAACTGGATTGTATGTGCTCGAGAAAGGTGGCGAAGCTTTGCTTACACGAGGATGGTTGGCAGATAGAGCAATAAAAAACATCGATGTGCAGTATTTTATCTGGGGTAATGACAATATCGGCAAGCTTGCGGCTGAGACCTTGCTTAGAGCTGCAGAGCGTGGTGTACACGTACGTGTGCTAGTTGATGATTTTTTAATGGATGCAGAAACGGATGAAATTTTTGCCATGGCCTATCACCCAAATGTCGAAATTCGATTATATAATCCAGTACATTCTATAGGCGTTAATTTTTTTGAAAGATTGACTGAAATGGTAATAGATTTTCGTGGTAGTAATCAGCGCATGCACAACAAGATGTTTGTAGTGGATAACATGATAGCTATTACCGGTGGGCGAAATATGGAAGATCAATATTTTGATTTTGGTCATGCCTATAATTATCGGGATAGAGATGTGTTACTGGTAGGTGATGTAATCAGTCAACTGTCAGATACATTTGAAGAGTTCTGGAATAGCGATCTGGCAAAGCCTGTTGAACAATTAGTTAGCAACCCCTTTAAGTCTGATATTGACTGGTCACCAGAAGATGAATGGGGAGATAAGCTGGATGTTAATCATGAAGAAGTTCTAAATAAGCTAGATATCCACACTCGCAAACAAGTTAATTCTATATATAAAAATTTACATGCTTATGCGCAAGATAAATCTAATTATTTGCCGGAAGTTCGGCAGTCTATGATTGGCATTACCAGTGAAGTGGTGGCCATTACAGAGTCAGCGTATTGGTTAGACGCATCTTTTATTAGTGACAGGCCTGGGAAAAATAATACCTGGTTTAATTTTAATTTGGGTGGTGGTGGTGATTCCACAACAGCACTGGCTCAGCTGTTAAACTCTGCAAAAGATAATGTGGTTATTCAATCACCATATCTAATTTTAAGTTCAGATGCATGGGATTTATTTGAAGCGGCACTAGCTAGAGGTGTGTCGATTAAAATTTGTACCAACTCATTAGCCGCAAGTGACAATTTAGCCGCGTTTAGTGGTTACAGCTCTCAAATTAATAAATTACTAGACGCAGGTATTGAAGTGTATGAATATCGTCATGACGCTAAACGAAGATATGATTTAGTTAAACAATATTCTCAATACAAAGAAGGTAAGCTACCTATATTTTCGTTGCATGCAAAAACCATGGTTGTTGATGACAGTATTGTCTTCATTGGAACATTTAATCTTGATCCACGCTCTGAAAACTTGAATACGGAAGTGGGCATTATAGCAAAACATGATGAGCTTGCCCGTGCAGTAAAACGTGAAATTGAAATTGATATGTCAGAAGGTAATAGTTGGAATGTGAGAAAGGATGGACGTAATAATGATACATCTATAATGAAGCGTGGAAAGTTATTTTTTATGAAGTTGCTACCACTAGAACCAATATTGTAGAGAAGGTGTAAAAAACAAGTAGTATCTTGCAGTTGATGCATAACAAGTATGAGGGACTGTGAAAAAACACAGTTTCCTAGGAGATAAACAAGTAACCTTATACTAAAAATGAAATTTGAATATGCCTATTTTTCATAAATTAGGTAAATTTAAAGTTTTAGGAATTTACACTGGATGTAGACACAAGTGATATGGATCAAGAAGAACTTGTTACATGGTCAGATATTAATAATCGAACTCTCTGAACAAGTGATTTAAAGTAAAATTTTTTAGGCTGAAAAGTGCTTGAAACTACTGTATAGTAATGGTTAAAAAGGTTTTATTTACAATGAGCTGTAAAAAAATGCAAAAATCTGTCCACACTGTACATCAAAAAAGACTAAAAAAAATGGTGAATTAGGTGGAATTCAGAGATATAAATGCTCAAGTTGTAATAGTTATTTTTCATCAAAAAGACGACCAGATAAATTACAAGAAATTATTTTTAAAAAGTATATTTATAAGAGACAAACACTAAGTGATTTAGCAGAGGAATATAAGAAAAGTTCTCGATGGATTCAGAAGCAAATATTTGAATATGAACCAAATATAAAATATCATAAACCTAGAGCGATAGTTCTTATCTGTGATGCTACTTTTTATGGCAAACGCAAAGATAAACTTGGAACGCTAGTTTTTAAAGATGACATTACCAAAGAGATACTTTTATCCAAACATATTCAAAGTGAACTATCAGCTGACTATAAACTATTACTCAATCAACTTTTAGAGCTTGGCTATACAGTTCTATCAGTCACAATAGATGGCAAAAGAGGCTTACAAAAGGTTTTTAAAGACTTTCCACTACAAATGTGTCACTTCCATCAGGCAAAGACTGTGAGAAGATATATAACTAAAAGACCAAGACTACAAGCTGGAAAAGATTTGAAGAAAATCATGTATCGACTCACTCAAACTAATGAAAAAAAATTTACTAAAAAGCTTGATGAATGGTATGAAACATATAAAAATTTTATAGAAGAAAAAAGTATCAATAATGATACTGGTAAATCATATTACACTCATCAAAAAGTTAGAGCTGCATATAGAAGTTTAAGAGCTAATCTTTCATATCTTTTTACAAGAAATAAATATAAAAATTTCAAGATTCCAAACACAACAAATACTCTCGATGGTGGAACTTTTTCTCCATTGAAAATACTCATTAAAATCCACAGAGGATTAAGCAAAAGCTTGAAGTTAAAAATGGTTGATGATTATTTATTAAACTATAAGAAAAAATAATTATTCAGCCTAAAAAAATTTACTTTAAATCGGATTGTTGAATCTTTAAATTCTTTGGTGTACTTACTTATTCTCATGGATTACCTTTATTTATTTTATTTTAACTTAGAATTATTTAAATTCTTTGTATGAATTTAGGTTACCACTCCAAAGAGCTAAATACTGATGTGAAGGATTATGATAAATTAGCTTATATTTGGGCGTAAAAGGGAATTAGATTTTAAAAGAAGCTTTCACGCATCAAAAATTAGTCCATTTCTAAAACATCATCACCATCTGAATAGTCAATATTTGAATCAGGTATTGACTTTATAGAATCAGGGTTAATTTCAAAACTTTTCAAATCAAAGTCTTCACCTTTATAAAAAGTTTGCTCTCTTGCATACTTTTTTTCTAGTTCTATCTGTTTTTGAATTTCTTTATCCATTTTAGTTTCTTGCTTAGCATCTACTGCCAATAAAAATGAGTTGAGGATTATGAGCAATATAAAAATATTTTTCATCAATTTTTCCTTTTGATAATTTATATTTATAATTATAATATAATTTTATTATAATATAGTTGATTAATCCCAAAAATTTAATGGATTTGGATATAAAAAGGTGTAGTTTAGTTTTGCTACTATTAACTCTGAGTTAATTATTTTAAATGTTTTATCTTCAAAAGTTCCTAGTTTAAAAGCAAATTTTTTAGCATTATTTTTATGTACCTCTGAACGAAGTGGGTGACTTGGCGCAACAAGATTAAAGATACCGTTTTTTATATTATTTTTAAGTAACTCTTCTATGATTCCGATAACATCTTGACGATGAATATAATTTACAGGACCATCTTTAAACGCAGATACTTTGCTCCACTTTCCAGCGATTCTATCTTCACCCATTAAACCACCAAGTCGCAAAATAAGAATATTTTTTCTTAGTTTTTGCATTAGTTCTTCTGCTTCTTTTTGAAGACCTTTTTTTGTTATGTTTACGCTTTCATCTACATTAATATTAAACTCTCTATATACAGAAATAGAACTTAGTAAGATTATATTTGTAGATGCTACGCTTAATTTTGCAATTTTTTGTAAAGTAGCTAGATAGTTGTCTTTTGTATTCATAGCAATTATTATTGTGTCATTTTTCCAAAAAAAAGAGTTATCTAAAGTTTTTTCTCTATTAAAGCATTCAACATCAAACTCTTTTTCAAGAGTCTTGGCGAGTGGTTTTCCAAGCCAACCACAGCCAATGATAGAGATGCTTTTAAAGTGTGTCATTTTTTTGGATTATTTTTAATGTAGCTTTTCTTGATTAGTAAAAATTCGTATAAAGACATAGTTCCACCAGCTTCTTGTATGAGGCTATCTGTATCTTCAAACTGACCTTGAATTTTTTTAACTTCTATATAAGCACTTGGCTTTACTTCATTTGTGGCAATACTTATCGCTCCTGCCCACATTAACACTATCATAACCCAAACAGTTTTTTTTGCATTTGCGTAAACACCTATAAAATGAAAACCTATACTTAAAATTACTGCGATAACAAGTATGATATTTAAACTCATTTAGTCATATCCTCCCCTCTTGGTTTCATCTCAATACCCATCTCTTTAACCATGCCGTTGGCAAAACTCATAACACCAAAAGTTCCTGCTAACATAAGTACAACAACAACAAAAAGAAAAATAAGTGCCATTGAGTATCGTTTTAAAATTGCTAGCATCTACTTAGGTACTATTCCATCAAATTCTATACATCTTGAGGTATGAAAATCACGCTCATAACCATCATTTTTAAACTTATCGCCTTCAAGCCTCCATCCTAATTCTTTAGAAAGTAAAACTGATCTTGAAATAGTTCTACGCATTTTGTTTTCACAAATGATAGTTTCATTGTTGTTAAAAATCTCTTTTACGCCTTCCATTCTTGTGGTTGTCATATAGAAGTGAAAAGAAATCATCAAAGTTAAAAATCCTCCAACACCTAACATGCCTCTTTTAAAAGCAACCTTTGGCATAAAATCTCTAGTAGTTACAATTGCTGTTATTGTTAATATAAAAGCACCAATGATAAGATATACTATCTCTAATTCAAAAAAAAGTTCCATTTATTTCCCCTGTTTGCTATATTGTTCTTCCCAAGCTTTAATTGCTGGGGTGAAGTATTCTATGCGTATCTTTTTAAACTCTCTTGAGCTATAAAGTGGCATATGAGTTTTTGAGTCTATTTCTTGTGCCATTTCAGCAATTATACCATTAGTTTCTTCTTTTGTTTTTCCATGAACCATAGTAAAAAGATTAAATTGCCAGTTTGGATACTTTGGTCGAAGGTAGCAGTGACTAACAGCACTAAAGGCTGCCGCTATTTCTCCAATAGCTTCGCCTTTCTCTCCTTCATCAACATCCCAAACAACCATTGCATTTGCATTAAAACCAGCTTTTCTATGATTAAGTATAGACGCAAATCTTCTCATTATCCCAGCAGCTTGAAGTTCTTTTAAAATAGAGAAAAATTTATCATAATCAATATTCAAATCATCAATAATCTTTTTAAATGGCTCACTTATCATTTCTATATCATATTGTGCCGTTCTTACTATTGCGTTATGAAGGGGTGTCATCTCTATCTCAGTATGAACAACTTTTTTAACTTTTTCCTTTTTCTCATCTTTGCCAGTTGTGTTTAATTTAACATTAATTTTAAAAAGTTTTAGAGTTGGAAGCATAATGAAATCATCTGCTTGGGTTAGTTTTGCAAGTATCTCAACAGTTTTATCAAGTCCTAGTGTAGAATCAGGAGCAACACCAAGTGTAAACCATATGTTAAAATCATGGTTTCTCTCATAGTTGTGAGAAATTCCTGGATGAGAATTTATAATTTTTACTGCATCATCTATTTTATCTTGGGCAACTTTAAATGCGACAAGAGACGATTTGTAACCTAATCTTTTAGTATCAAAGATAGCTGATGTTTGGCGTATGATTCCATTGTGCTTCTCTTCTTGCAAGATAGATAAAACTTCATCTTCACTCATTCCTAGTTCATTTGCAATTACCTCAAAAGGTTTTGCAACAAGTGGAAACTTTTTTTGTATTCTTGATAGTATTTCATCTTTCATATTAATTGTCTTTGTGCTTAATTTTAGTATTTAGGATTTTAGCTAATTTAAATTAATTTTAGTTGATGTCTATCAAGTTTGGAACTTTTCAAATTATGCTATTATGTCATTAAAAAATAAAAAGAGATTTATGGCTTACTTTCCTGCTTTTATAAAACTTGATAATCAAAAAATACTTATCGTTGGTGGTGGTCATATAGCCTATGAAAAGCTAGAGCATTTACTAGACTTTACACAAGATATTTCGATAATTTCTCTAGATTTATCAGGTGATATGTCAAAGTGTATAGAAAAGAACAAGCTATCTTATGAGAAAAGAGCTTATAAAGAAGGTGATATTTCAGAATTTGGCATTGTTATTATTGCTCTTGATGACATACCTCTTCAAGCAAAAATTTTTGCCGAATCTAAAAAGTATAACTGTTTATGTAACTCTGTTGATTCAGTAGACTACTGTGACTTTATCTTTCCATCTTATATCAAAAAAGATGACTTAACTATTGCTGTTTCAACATCAGGGGCATCTCCAGCGATGGCAAAGCATCTAAGAATTTATTTGCAAAATCTTATCCCAGATACTATTGGCGACTTTTTAAAAGAGATGAAAAACTTAAGAAAAACATTACCAAAAGGTAAAGAAAGAATGAAAATGCTTGATGAAAAAGCACAAAAATATATACAAAATTGGAGTAGTAAATGAGTGAAGAAAAAAGTGAAATGAGTTTAGTAAAAAAGATTTTTGTATTTGCTTTGCTATCAGGTTTTTTAATTATGGGTATTTTGTCTATGAAAAGAGCAATGCCAGAACCAAAAGAAGAAAGAATTTATAAAGCCATAAAAGTTTACAGTCCTTATAAACTAGAAAAGAGAATGGGTGGACTAGAGATTCTAAACACACAAACAGATGAAAAAGAAAAACCTAGCAACGCTGAAGTTTTACACCGCTTAGATGAGCTTGATAAAGAATGGGCAAAAGAGCATCTAAGTGTTGAAGGTAATGATCTTGTTATTACAACTAATGATGATGAGACTGTAAAGATTCTTATAGAAACACCAAAAGAGAGAGCTTTCATAAAAAGCTTTTTTGGTATTTAATCCTTAAGCTTAAAAGAAAAGTATAAAGACAAAAATAGCATGGCACTTGCTGTGCTATAAAGCACTGTATAACTAAAGAAGTGTAGAATAACTCCCCCTATAAGTGAAAAAAACAATCCAAAAGAGATAATATTTATCTGTAAAGCAACATAAACTGGTCTTTTATCTGCAGGAGCAAGAGCTAAGATAAGGTTTCCAGATGCTATGCGATTTCCATCTAATGCTGCTCCAACAAGAAAAAAGATTAACATGTATTCATAAAGCGTAGATGCGTTAAATGTTATAAAGATTGCGATAATTTGTAAAGATATAGATATATTTGCTGTAAGTTTATTTAAACCTTTGCCACTAAGTCTTCCCCACAAAAAATTACTAAGCATAGCCCCTACCATTTGAGTGGTAATAAGACTACCGATAGCTACACCATCAAGAGAGATTTTTGTCTGTGCATCTAGGATAATAAACGGCAGAGCTAAAAGATAGCCATAGGCCAAAAGAAAAGTCTTTAGTTGTATCTGTAAGTCTTTGTCTCCTTTTAAAGTCATCCAAGAGTTGTGTAGAAACTTTTTAAAAGTGTCTTCCCGTTGGCTTACTTTTTCTTTTACAGGTTCATCAACGGTACCAAAAGAAAGGTAGCCAAAACCCATGATAAATGAGCTAATAATAAAGAGATATCCATAACTATATGGTGCTTCAAAAGCATGAATAATCCAACCAGCTAGTGCTCCACTAAGAAGTCCACCTGCCCCACTGAAAAACTGTCTATAAGCCATAGTCTTTCCACGAAACTTATGAGAAAATATCTTGCCTATGATATCTTTAAAATAAATCGCCCCAAAACCAGCACTAAATGAGAATATAAAAAGACCAATACCAATGGAAAAAAGCGTCAAATTCGGAGAATTTTCTCCAAAAAGGATGATTGCCACACCGATAAAAAACCATGCAAAAAACCTAACTATAAAAACCCGTCTAAGATAAGGCAACATAAGAGAGTAACTCTGTGCCTGAAATGCTGCAAAAAGCTGAACAACAATAGCCCCACCACGAAGTAAAGCCGCAAAAAAACCAACCAAAATAGAACTACCACCAAAGTAGTTAACTATAAGAGGTAAGATAGTAGAAGGCTCAGCTATCGTAGTACCAATAGTAAGAAAAAATCCATGAAGTATGTTTCTAATATGGTTGGAAAATTTATCCATCAAAGACCTTTAAAAATGTTTTTTGTAATTATAGTGGAAAGTTTACTAAAGTAGTGTGTAGATGTTTAGTTTTATGATACACCTCTTGTATGACAGTCATTGCGAGGAAGCATAACGAAGCAATCTAGCTTGGAAATGTATTTTAAAACGGATTAACTTAAGTATGCATTCCCAATATATTAAATACTTATAATTAACAATCATAAACCATGATAGTTAATTATCTGTTTTAAGGTTATTCTATATATAATGATTTTGAATAAATAGTGATACAAAGGTGAAGTGCATTGAAAATTAAACTTGAACAAATTTTTATTATCCTGTTTATTATTAGTATCCCCTTTATAATATATTTTGGAGTATCAACAAAATCTCAGTTAACAATAAAAGGAACAGTAGTTGATTTTGGAGCAACAACAGATGATACAGGCATTCACTCTTTTTTAATGGTCAAGTTAGAAAACAACAGAACTATTAAAATAGACTATCAATTAGCTTCAGGACTCAATATTGGTAAAAAAGTTCTTGTAAATGAGAGAACAACAAAATTATTTGATATGAAAAAATATAAGATAATAAAATGGTACAAATAAAACTGTATAACAATTACTAGGAGAGAAATAGTTTAAATGGAGATAGAACTACAAGAACAATATCAAGATATAATTAATAAAATTCGGCAAAGAATTTTATCAGCAGAAATATATAACAAATCAAATGTTAGACACTAAGGAAGCTGATATTGTATAAAATAAATACCAAGCCTAATACTTCTGTTTCTACAGATACTCTTAAAAACAAACTTCCTCAAAGACCATGGAGTGTAAACTATGCACTTTCTATACTTTTCATGACAGCTCTTTATGGGTTTGTTTTTAAAATCACCAAAGATACTTTTGATTTTATAACTCTAATTAACATAATGGTTTATTGCGCTGTATTATTTGGTATGTTTAAAGGGAAAATTCTTGTTCGAAATATCTTTTTCATTATCTCCATACCTGCTCTTTTAATTCTTGCTATTGGATCGGTGGCTATGTTACAAAAGCCGATGCTTGATACTTTCACTATTATTGAAACAGTACTTTTTAGTATCATTGTTGCAACTTCCTATGTGATGCTATTCATGAAGTCATCACAAGAGTGGTTTTGTGCAATGGAAGGTTCTAATGTTAAAAAAGAATCGCATACAATCTCATGGAACTTTCAAATAACTTTAATTATCTTATCCATAGTCATTGGCATCGTTATAATGCTACTGGACATATCGTTTATTGATATTAAAGAACTTATTCAAGGGAACTATCCTAATGAAAAATTTCGAATAGTAGCTATTATTGCCAACCTATCTATTAGTCTATTTATTAGTTCACTTATTGTATTATTACCTTTTAGCATGGCTATAGGATATTGGAAAAAAGCCAATCCTTCTATATTGACGCGTTTAATCACTATGGGCGTTATTCTACCCTCAATGCCTTTTACTCCCGGAAATACTTTAGAGATAATGGGCTCTTTCTTCATAGTAAAAGTCATCATGACAGCTTACATAGCGTATTTTTCTATAAATTTAGGCACAAAAGTTTATGCTTATATTAAAAAAGATACCATCTAGGTAAATGATGATGATGATAACAAAAACGAGGAACATAATGAACTTACGAAAAGAAATTGAAAAATTAATATATTGGTATATACCAGCAATAATGATTACCTATTTTTTAGGAACCGCTGTAACTGCACAAGTTAAACAAATCAATGGAGCAACACCTTTGCTAACTTGGGGAATACTTGCTATCAGTTTGTTACTAAATCATGTCCACAGTATTGTTGTAGCTATTTGGCTATATTTTTTAGCAAAAAAAATGAATCAAAGGAATATTCTTTGGGCATTATTTGGTCTTGTCGCTCATATATTTGCAGTTGCTTTATTTATAGCCCTGTATGTGTACGAAGAAACTAACCCAAATGAAGACAACAATATTAAAGTAAAAAGAAAACTGTTTATATGGTCAAAATAGATGACATATCTAAAGTACAGACCTCTAAGAGACTAAATACTAATAAACAAAAGTTAAGAAGGGCAATATGATAAAGAAATGAATAGCTTTTTTACAGAGTTAAAATCCAAATATGCAGAATAATCTTTTTCAAATTTTAGATTTAAATTTAGAAAATCACAATATTTTAATAAAGACACAACAAAACAGAGCTGAACTCACGTTCCGTTAGCTATAGGAATTAAAATGACTGACAAAGAAAAAGCAATATTAACTTTATCAAAAAAAGAAATTGATAATATATTTTTAGATTATCTTTATAGCTTGAAAAATATTTTCATAGCTCGTTCAATAATTTTATTGATATGTTTATATATATATTTTTTTCAAACTGATGCATCTTACCTTATCTTTGCATCAGGTATACTAATTGGTAGTTTTGCTCAAGACCTTGCATGGATATCAACATTATCTAAATCGTGGCCTTTTTCAAAATCTATTATGGATTGGAAAAAGGTAAAAGAAATTGCTGAATCAAAATAAGACTTAAGTAAATAAGCTAACAAATGCTGACATCCTAGCTGAATTTAGGAAGTGAGGCTTTAGCCTCGCCTTTTTTGCGGGACTCATGTGAACTATGCCATTTCAAAGCATAGTTTAAAAGTCCCATTTCCTAAAAAAATTGTACTTATTTAACAGTCTTAAAATTAGTTTAGTTTTTCCCAAGCCTCATCAATACTAGAAGCATTTTGGGTTACAAAAAGATAAACTGCAGCGTTTAGTTTTGCAAGTTTCATATACTCATCAGATGGGTTATTTAGCTGACTTAGTGAGTCTTCTAAAGTTATAGCATCTGATGATTTTGCATAGTTAATTCCGTAGTTTGCTGGGTCAACTACTATCTCTTCTACCTCATCACCATTTGAAATCCATAAACGACCTTTACTAAATAGCTCAGGTGTTCCTTCATTTCCTTGGATAAGTGCAAATCTTTTATATCTATCAGAGAATATCTTTACATATTTTTTTACATACGGCTTGTGAAACACACCTGTGATAGCATACTCACTGTTTGCAACACCAGGAAGTTTTTCTATAGTGTTAAAACCACTGCGAAGACCTAGTTTCATACGAAGTTCGGTAAGGTCACTTATCTTAGGGAAAAAGTCTGCACGGTCAAAGTAGTGAGCATTTTTGTGTAGGTCTATGTTTGTAACGATATCTTTGATAGTTATCCCACCTTTTGCAGGAGTAAGCTCATCTCCAATAACAACAAGGTTAAGTCCTGATTCTTCAAGAACTTTTGCTACAAGAGGAAAAATATAAGGGTTTTTAGCTTTTCCATCAAAGGGATAACCAAGCTCTAAAGAGTTGGCAACTGTAGTTTTTTTTATGTAAGCGTCACAAGCTTCTATCGCTCCACGAAACTCCGTTATTGTCTCTGGTTTTAGTCTCCAACCTAAAAGGAAGGCTGCTGTTTGTTCACTTGGAATACTCTGATTCAAAATCTGATCCATCATATCTTTTGATTCTTCAAAACTTAAATCTCTGTTACCCTTAGGTCCAGTTCCTACTGCGTGTATATATTTAAAAAAGTCCATTTTTTGTCCTGCGTTATTGATATATATAGTGATTTTATAATTGTGTATGATATACTCATATACTTAATTTACAATGAGGTATTATCATTAAAAAAATAGTTTTAATAACAGGTGCCAGTTCAGGCATGGGCAAGGCTGCTACAGAGTTTTTATCAAAACAAGATTTTTTAGTTTATGCAGGAACAAGAGATATTAAAAAACTCCAAGATTTACAAGAAGAAAATATCATACCCATAAATCTTGACATTACTGATGAGGCTAGTGTAAACAAAGCAGTTCAAAGCATCTATGATAAGCACAAGAAAATAGATATACTTATAAACAACGCTGGTTACGGGCTAGTCTCAACAGTTGAAGATGTTAGCGAAGAAGAGATGTTTTCTCAATTTAATGTAAATGTATTTGGAGTTTTAAGAATGTGTAAGGCAGTCATTCCTATTATGAGAGAAAATAAAAATGGCATCATCATAAATATTTCTTCATTTTTAGGAAAAATCGGGCTTCCTCTTTTAACTCTCTACAACTCTAGTAAATACGCGGTTGAAGGCATTACAGACTCTCTTCGTTATGAATTGAAAGATTTTAATATAAGAGTTCATTCTATCTTGCCAGGATTTTTTGACACTAAATTTGCAAGAGATAACCTTGTTACAAACTTTGAAACTTTTGACAAAAACTCTCCTTATGCATCTCTTGTTTCAAACCTCGCACCTGTGATAGTTGCACAAATAAATAATGGAAATTCACCTCAAGGAATCTCTAATATAATCTTAGAAATAATTCAAAATGACAACTTTCCAGCTCGTGCTACTGTTGGCGATAAGGCAAAAAAATTTATACCGATGAGAAAAGAATTAAGCGATGAAGACTTTGAGCGACGAGTTATAGAGTACTATAACTTATAGTGAGCATCTAATGGATAGTTTCTTTTTTAATATTACAGACGCTAACTACAAAATAACTAAACTATATGAACATAAAAAAGAGCATATCTCGCGAGTTGACATATCTAATGGCATAGTCTTTTTTGATGTGCATCTAGACTTAAAATCCAAAAAAGAATTTAAAGTAAAAAACCTTGATAGGATGGTAGTCATTACTGTTTGTAAAAAAGGCGACTTTAGTATTAGAGATAATATTGCAAAAAAAACTTTTGTGGCAAAAGAAGATAGTATAAATATTTTCACTTCTTCAAGACAGGATTTGAAACTTAGTATAAACGAAGGTGATGATACGAAAATATTTGTACTTTTTATAGCCGATTTTATTCTAAAAAGATATCTAAGTTCAAACTCACAAGAAGTCATAAATTTTTTATACAACAAAGTTCAAGATGAAGTTTCTTGTGAACTTATACATACTCAACCATTAGATGCCATAAGTTTATACATCATAGAGAAAATCATAAATAGTTCGAGTGATAACTATATGAACAGCATAAAGTGTGAGCATAATATTTTAGAGTTTATGATTCATAGGTTTGCTTTAGTAGATATGCAAAATGATGAACTTAGCAATGATGAAATCTGCATTGCAAGATCTTCTAAAGCTATTTTACTGCGTAGTTTTACAAGTCCACCTAGCATAAGTATATTGGCTCATTTGTGTGCGACAAATGAATCAAAACTAAAAAAAGTATTTAAAAAAGTCTATAAAACCACCATTTATGGCTATATTCAAAAACTGCGTCTTGAAAAAGCAAACATACTTCTCAAAGAGCAGTTTTTAAATATTGGTGAGATTGCCAAAGAAGTTGGTTACAAACATCAAGGACATTTCTCAAAGCTATTTTATGAATTTTATGGAGTTTATCCAAAAGATTTGTTAAAAAAATAATCCCTCCTCTGCTAAAATAAAATTCTTCTACTGCTAAAAAACTATTGATGATAAATTATTATTGATATATACTCTAATAAATAAAATCTTATCTGGAGTTCAAAATGTCAATAGTAGTTTTAATAACAAGTGTTATTTCAAATATGGGTGAGATTACAGCTAAAAGTTTAGCTGATAATGGATATATTGTATATGCTGGAACAAGAGATATAGATGCTGTGCCAGATGATTCTTCACTTAAGAGCATCTATATAGATATAACAAAAACAGATAGTATCACTAAAGCAGTAGATGCGATTGTCAAAAAAGAAGGAAAAATAGATGTCCTTGTAAACAACGCTTGTTACGGTCTTTTAACGACTGCTAAGGATGAAACTGATGAAGAAATATTTAACCAGTTTGATGTAAATGTACTTGGTCTTTCAAAAGTCACTCATGCGGTTCTTCCTTATATGAGAGAAGCAAAAATGAGAGAAGCAAAAAGTGGTGTGATTATCAATATCTCTTCATTCTTAGGAAGAATCGGTCTTCCTTTCTTAGCACATTATAACGCTTCAAAACATGCAGTGATAGAGGGTATAGTTGATTCTTTGAGATTTGAAACACTTCCTTGCAATGTAAGAGTTCACTCCATTCAAGCTTGGCTTTTTGGTGCAAACTTTGTAAAAAATGGACTTCTTGTAAATGCACAAACAACTTCTGAAGATTCACCATATAAAGATTTAATATCTCACTTTGTACCAATTATAAACGAAGGTTCCTCTCCACAACCAATAGCAGATGCTGTCAAAAATATTATCGAAAATGAAAATTCTAAAATTTTTGTACCAGTTGGTATAGAAGCTACAACAGTTGTTTCTCTTAGAAAAGAGTTAAGTGATGAAAAGTTTGAAGAAAAAGTAAAAGAAACTTTTGACATCTAAAAAATCTCTTTAGTGTATAATATAAAAATATTTTAGGAAAAATTTATGAAATTTTTTGTTTATGTCTTTATTGCTTTATTGATAGGTATCTTTGTTATATCTATATTATTACCTACAAAAGAGAAGCCTCAATACAGCGATAACGAGCTAAGAGAAGCTGCACTTTCAAGAGATATGTCAAGTATACCTAGAACTTATGAAGAACTTTTAAAGCTTGTTAACACAGAAGAAAATAGCCTCTCTAAAGCTAAAATAGAACTAGGTAAAGATTTGTACTTTGATAAAATATTATCAAAAAGTAAAGATATAAGCTGTGCAACTTGTCATGTTATAAGTAAAAATCAAAAAGACAAAAATATATACCTAAATGCTCTTACTTCAAAAGAAAACGATAAAACAGACTGTGTTATTTGTCATCTCTCTGACCAAAGTGGAGTTGATAGATTTGAAGTAGCAGTAGGAGATGCTGGTAGAGAAAACCCTTTTCATCTAAATACTTTAACAACTCTAAATGCAGCTCTTGCAAAGTACCAAACATGGGACGGAAGTGTAAAAACTGTCCAAGAGCAAGTTGGAGCATCTATACAAGCAAAAGAACAAATGAACCTATCAGCATCTGAGGCTGAGAAAAGATTATCTCAAGATGATGTTTATCTAAAAAAATTTGCCCTTGCTTTTAAAGATGAAAATATAAACTTCCAAAATATCCAAAAAGCGATAGGTGCTTACCTTAAAACACTTGTTACTAGAAGTGATTATGATAGATTTTTAGATGGGGACAACGATGCCATGAGTCAAACAGCCAAAAAAGGTTTAGCAAATTTCTTAAACTTCGGCTGTAAAGGCTGCCATACAGGAGTAACCGTCGGAGGACAAAGCATACAAAAATTTCCTCTAAGAGATTACAATAGTATCATTGATGTAACAAACTCTTTTAATGAAAATGAAAAAGCTAGAGAAGTTAGCCAGTTTAACTTCAATGCAAAAATGTATCATCCTTTTCCTTTTGAAAATAAGGGTGGTTTTATGGGTAAAGATGGAGACAGACTCTTTAGAGTTCCGATGCTAAGAAATGTTACAAAAACTTCACCTTACTTTCATAATGGAGCTATTAAAAAAATTAGAGAAGCAGTTTATCTTATGGGGAAACATCAGCTTGGTATGAACTTGACAGATAAACAGATTGATGAGATAGTAGAGTTTTTAAAAGCTCTTGAGGGCGATATAGTTGATTATAAAATAGTTGATAAGGTTAAATCATGAAAAATATACATATGAAAATATATATCATACTAATGTTTGTAAGTGGAATCTTTCAACTTAGCATCTTTGGTTTAAGTTGGGAATATTTTAGAATGGCTCAAGCCGTGCACATCTTAAGCTCTGCTTTTGTAGCTATCTTTCTTCTTTTACCTTTCGTAAATCTTCATACTTATGAATATATGATTATTAAAAAAGCAAAAAGTACAAGCGGCGTACTGCTTGGTCTTTTGCTATTTTTTATCATAGCTAGTGGATTTTACCTGTTTTTAGTTGGAAATAGAGGCTCAGATGCCTTTGGCATCTACTCTTACTATACTCATCTATATGGCTCATTTATTTTACTATTCTTTTTATTTTTACATGCAAAGAAAAAAATAGCTACAAATGCGAACCCGACACTTCTTCTCGCTTTACTTCTTAGCATCTCCTATCCAACTCTCTCATATAGCGATGATGTCCAAAAACTAACAAATATAAAACTAGAAGATGGGGTAAGCAGATATCATAATGAAGACTGGACAAATTCCGCAAAATGTAAGTCTTGTCATACAGAGATTTTCAACCAATGGGCAGACTCAAATCATCGCCACCTTACAGGTTCAAACCCTTACTATATGGTTATGGAGAACTTAGCTGGAGCGGACATGGGCGATGAGTTTAGACAGTGGTGTATGGGTTGTCATAACCCAAGTGCAGTTACTACAAAACAAAAACGCTCAACTCACAATATGAACGGAAATCATATGCCAAATTTTCTTTTTGAGAGTGGGGCAAAAGATTTGATAAGTGATTTGAAAAATCATGGAAACTCAAGACTAGAACAAGGTGTTTCTTGTGTGACTTGTCATAGAATAACAAAAACTGACTCTAAAGGAAATAGCTCTTATTCTCTTGATTTAACAAACAGAAAAAAGTATGTTTTTGAAGATAGCAATTCAGATGTAGCTAACTTTTTAAGTGAAAAATTTATAAATTCAAATCCTCTAGTCCATAAACAAAGTTACTCAAAAGAGCTTTATAAAAAGAGTTCTTACTGTGCATCTTGCCATGATGAGTTTTTACCAGAATCTTCAAAACGCCCTATCGTTTCAACCTTTAAAGAATGGGAAAAATCACCCTTTAACAACCCAAAAGACCCTACAAAACATAAAACATGCATAGACTGTCATATGACCTACTTAAAAGATAACAAACACTCACCACTAAGAGGAACTTCAACTACTGGCGGGACAATCAAAGATGATATAAAAGTTCATTATTTTGCAGGAGCAAATCATTTCTTATCTGGTTTAAAGAGTAAAGAACATGAGGACCAGACCATTCAGCTTCTTCGTACTTCTGCAAAAGTTGATGTTGAAATTACAAAAGGAAAAATTTTAGTTGGTGTTAAAAATATTGGTGCTGGTCATCACTTACCAACAGGTGTTTCTGACTTTAGAGAACTTTGGCTTAATATTACTATCAAAGATAAAAACTCTAAGATTGTGTTTAGTAGCGGAAAACTAAAAGACGATGGGAACTTAGACACAGATGCCAGACCTTTTATGAAGGTTTTTGGAGATGAAAACTCTAAACCTGTGGGACTGCTTTTTTGGAGATATAAAAAACTCATAAGCGATACAAGAATTCCTGCTGGTAAAAGAAGGGTAGAATCTTTTGATATTTCTAACTATAAGAATTTGAAGTATCCTCTTAGTGTAGAAGCAAAACTAAACTTTAGAATCTATCCACAATGGGCAACAGATATAGTTAAAAGAGCTTATCCACAACTGCCAAATCCACCTGTTATAACGCTACAAACTGTAAAAAAAGAGTTTGTAAAAGCTAAGTAGATGCGTATTATTATACTTTTCCTTTTACTCTTGTCATCAGTCTATGCCAATCATGTAAGTTGGTATGGAGATTTTGATAAAGCACATCAAGAAGCTTTAAAGCAGAACAAAAAGCTTATGGTATTGCTTATCAAAAAAGATTGTCCAAAATGTAAACAAACACTTAAAACAACATTTTTAAATCAAACTTATATAGAAAATATTAACAAAGATTATATATCTGTCATAGTTACAAAAAATCAAAAAGCAAGTTATCCTATTGAGATGCTTTATACTTTTACATATCCATCGCTATTTTTTTTAGACAATAAGGAATTATTTATTTGTGAACCAATTAGAGGAGGGATAACTCCAGATAGACTAAAGATCCATCTGAAAAGCTGTAAGTGAGTTAGTGAGAAGTTTTGTTAAGTTCTTCTGCAATAGCATCTTGAAGGTCTGATGTATTTACATTTTCATCAAATGCTATCTTACCTCTAGAATATTTTATTGATGTTGAAACTGTTTTTTCATCTTCAGTTTTTTCAGCTAAAATTTCGTTATTTTTAAATTCTGTCATTCTCCAACCTGTTGTTTCAGCAGCTTTTATAATTGCATGTTCTATTTTTTTGCTGTTATACTTTTTTACATCAAGAGTTTTACCACAGCCTGTTGAGAACAAAAGAGCAAAAGCAGATATTAAGGTTATAGATAAGATTTTTTTCATTTTACTTCCTTTTTTTATTTTCTTAATAAAATATAAATTTTACAAAAAAATTTAGTAAATCAATGATATAATAAGAATTCTTAAATAGAATTGATGTGAATCAAGTTAAAATCTCATAAATTTAGAAGGTAATCTAACATGCAAGACTTAGTAACTATACTTGTTATGACTCTTCCTATGTTACTCTTTAGTATCTATCCTGGTCTTAAACTAGGCGACTTTCTCGAAAAAAAATATGCCATTGAAGAAAGTACAAAACGAAAAGTTATAATCATTACAACTATTGTTTTTACACTTACATTATCTTCTCTTTTATTTTATCTATAATCTTTCAATTGTTTCATAATGTTACATGAAATATAAAATTTTACTTAAATTTTAAATTAATCAAAAAAATTGATATAAGTCAACTTATTTTAATCCAAATAGGAATAAAATACTATTTGATTCTGAAGAACTATATTATATTACAAATGGAGATGCAAAATGATAGAAGAAGTTGTTATGAGACAAGATATCCCTTTAGATGACTTTTTACCTATTTTTGTATCTTCTGCACTTGTTATGGTATTTGGAGGTTTCTATGTTGGTATATATACCGCTGTAAAAGTTAATTTACTGAAAAAATGGACTATGCCTATTGCATATATATTTTGGATGCTAACTGCCTATTGTTTATATATAATGGGAAGTTTAATGATGGTAGGTGAATTTACAGCGAAAGCTTTAGTAGTTGCAGGGATAGGATTATTTCTTCTTCCTCATGCAGTCTACTATATGCAACATCAAGTTCACGAAGAAAATGAACATTGATATACAGCATATATATATATCAACAAAAAATTTTAGGAGGTTACAGTGGCTAAAGTATCTGTATGGAGTGACAACCGTTTCTGGCAACGTTCAGCAGCATGGATCACAGGATTTGCAGCAGTATTACTTATTTGGCTAACATTTGACACAGCGGGTCAAATAGCAATGGGTACTGATGAAGATTTAAAAAATGGCGTAACTAAAAGGGTTCCAGGACCTACGGTTATCAACTATAAAATCACTTACGAAATGAGCACATCACGTGGGCACGAAGTGCCAATCATTGGTGGTAACGACGGAAAAGGAATGTCTTTATTTCAAGAAAAAGAAAAGTTTTTCGGAAGAGATGACTGGTCTGAGGAAGAAGCAGGCGCTTTACTTCACTTAGGTAAACTAGGTTCTCAAACTAAAAACTGTATGAACTGTCATACACTTCTTGGAAATGGTGCATATTATGCTCCAGACTTAACAAAAGCTTGGTTAGATCCAGCATGGGGACCAGAAGGGTCAATGCAGGCAATGACTGGTAAAGATACTAAAGAAGAAGCAATGGCGGAGTTTTTACAACATCCATCAACTTACCCTACTCATGCTCGTATGATGCCAGATCTTGGTATTACAGAGAAAGAGGCTAAAGGTTTGGTTGCTTTCTTGAAGCATATGTCATCAATTGATACTAATGGTTTCCCAAGAAACTTCGGAAAAATCAAAGGAGCAGTTCATGGCAAGTAAATTTTTAACAGGTGTAGGAAGTGAGTCTAAGCAATTAGCGACATGGTACTTTACCTTTGCTTTTATCCTTTTTGGAGCACAATTATTATTTGGTCTAGTTGCAGCGATTCAGTATGTAATGCCAGGTTTCTTATTTGAGCTACTTGACTTTTCAGTTGCTAGAATGTTACACATCAATGCACTAGTTGTATGGATGGTTTTTGCAATGTTTGGTTCAGTTTATTGGTTGTTACCTGATGAAACTGGAATTGAAACTATCGGTATCAAAGTTGGTAAATTATTATACTGGGTATTTGTAGCAGCTATCGTTGTTGTTATCCTTGTATATCTATTTGTTCAGGTTGGACCTGCTGATGAAATGTCAATTTGGTTTATTCATGAGGGTCGTGAGTATATTGAAGCTCCTCGTTGGGCTGACTTCGGTATAGTTGTAGTTGCTCTTGGATTTGTTGCTAATCTTTTCTTAACAGGAATGAAAGGTAACCGTTCAGGTATCGTTACAGTTCTTATGGCAGACATGATTGCTTTTGCTGGTTTATATTTAGCAGGTATGTTCTTTACAGACAATATCTCTGTTGATCAGTACTGGTGGTGGTGGGTAATTCACTTATGGGTTGAGGCTACTTGGGAAGTTTTCGTTGGTGCGATTGCTGCTTATGGTCTTATCACTATGATTGGAGCTAGCCGTAAAGTTGTTGAAATGTGGTTATGGATTGAAGTAGCAATGCTATTTGGTTCAGGTATTCTTGGAATTGGACATCACTATTTCTGGATTGGTACACCTGAGTACTGGTGGGAAATTGGAGCATTATTTAGTGCGCTAGAGCCTCTACCACTTGTTGCTATGTTCATCCATGTTATGTATGACTGGGGTAAACAACAAGGTAAACAAGCTGCTAGCGGTAGCAATGTATCAGTAGTAAACAACCAACCTGCTTTTGTATGGTTTTGGATGAATGCTTTTGGTAACTTTTTAGGTGCTGGTGTTTGGGGATTCTTCCACACATTACCACAAGTAAACCTTTATACACACGGTACACAGTTTACATCAGCTCACGGACACCTTGCGTTCTTTGGTGCTTACGCAACTATTCTTATCGGTATGATGTATCTTGCTATACAAGGTACAAACGGTATTAAAGTTATGAAAAGTACAAAGTCTTCTATTATTGCACTTAGCTTAATAGTTGGTGGTGTTATGGGTATGACTGTTGCACTTACTATTGCTGGTTATGTTCAAGTTCTTGTTTCTCGTGCTCAAATGGGTGCTACATGGGCAGGTTATTTTGACGGACAAAGCGGTATGTGGTTTGCACAAGCAATGGATTGGAGATTAGTTATGGGACTTGTTACCTTTACAGGTTTCTTATTCTTAGCTAAAGATTTCTTAAGTATTGGCAAAAATCCAATACACACAAAATAAGGAGATATAAATGTTTGAACCTTTTACAGATGTAGTACCAAGTTTTTTTGGTATGTTAAATCAAGGTCCTTTGACTCTTACTATCTTTCTTCATACTGTTATTATACTTCCAATGATTTGGATTTATAAACAGGAGAAAGCTCGTTTAGAGAGTGAAAGTTAAAACCATCTAGTCGGCGGGCCACATTGTGGCCGCCATATCTTAATTTAAAGGAAGAATAAAATGAGATTAAACAAATTAGTTATGTCAGTTGCTGCTTTAGCAGTAGTTAGTTCAGGTTTATTTGCTAGTACATCGAAGATGGATGTAGAAAAAGTTTTTGAGAAAGAGTGTCAAGGTTGTCACGGTCCAAATCACGAAGGTGGTGTTGGTTCTGATTTACGCCCTGCAGTTATTTCTAAGAAAAATGCTTACACACTATCAGAAGCAATTTTAAATGGTATTCCTGGCACTGCAATGCCAGAATTCAAAGAAAAATTCACTAAAGACGATGCTGATAAAATGGTTGATTATCTTCAACATTTTAAAGGTAAAAAAATGGCTGTTCTTACAATGGACGCTGTTAAAAAAGGCTGGAAACCTTTAAATGACAGAATGGCATTTTTCAAAAAATATCCACATGCTGTAGATGTTAAGAAAAATACTGATATCTGTTTCGTAACAGAAAGAGATGCTGAAAGAGTTGCATTTGTTGATGGTACTTCTGGTAAAATTTTATCTAAGCACCCTGCTGGTTTTGCTGTACATGTTACAGTAACTAACAAGCGTCAACCTCGTTATGCTTACTCTATCTCTCGTTCAGGTCTAGTAACAATGTTCGACCTTAACACTCCGGGTCAACAAAAAATTGCTCAAATCCAAGTTGGTTCTGACTCTCGTGGTCTTGCAGTTTCTCCAGATGGTAAATACCTAATGGCAGGAAACTATGTTCCAGGTGGAGCAATTCTTATGGATGCTATGACTCTTGAGCCATTAAAAGTTTATCCAACTTCAAGTGTTATTAACAATGAAGGTAGTATCGAGTCTTCTCGTGTTGCTGGTATTTTTGATACACCGTATGGTCCTTACATTGCATTTGCACTTAAAGATGCTGGTCATGTTTATATCATAGATTACTCTAAGCCAAATTTTCCAATTGTTGGTGATATTCCAAACATTGGTAATATCCTTCACGATGGTTTCTTAAATGAAGGTAAAGAGATTGGTAGATATTTATTTATCGCTTCTCAAGGTTCTGATGTTATCGGTGTTGTAGATTTTAAAACTAAAACTTTAGTTACAAAAATTTATACTGGTCCATCTGCTAAGCCACATCCAGGTCAAGGTTCTTCTTTCTTTAACGAAGGTCTAGGACAACAACTTGGTGCTACTGTTAACATGAATCTTGGTCAAGTTACTATCTGGGATGATAACTTTGATGTTATCCGTCAAATTCCTACAGGTGGTGGTGGATTATTCATCGGTACTTCTGAGCACACTCCATTCTTATGGGCTGATAATGTTCTTGGTGGATCTTCTAACTGGAACAAAGTTCACTTAATTAATAAGCAAACTTTAGAGTTAGATAGAATCATTACTGTTGGTACTAAAAAAGGTACTGTTACAGACCCTGTTACTCACAAAGTTCTTTACAAATGGAATGTTCCAACTGTTAAAGACGCTAAAGGTAAAGCTGTAATTCCAAGAATTTTACACGCTGAACCAGCTAATCACGGTCACTGGACTATGATTTCTGAGTGGAATGCTGGTCGTATCGGTATATATGAAGCTAAGACAGGTAAATTTGTTAAATATATCAAAGGTTTAACAACTCCTACTTTTACTTATTCTATCGAACACAGACAAACAATTCCAGGTGCTTAATCGCATCTAAATTATTTTCCCCTTTTGGGGAAAATTTTATAATTTTCAACTTTAAACCCTCTGCCTTAAATCTTCAAATTTTAAATTAATTTTAAATTTTATTTTTCTTGATTTATAAAGCTTTATAACAAGTTTTTTTTTGCTAAAATAATGCATTAAAAATAGAGGTCTAAATGAAAAAAATATACTTATTACTTTTAACACTCTGTTTCTCACTTCAGTCCAACGATTTAGATGGTAAAGAAGTCTTTGAAACTTACTGCTGGGGTTGTCATCACCAAACTGCAGTAGCCTTTGGCCCTCCTTTTAACAAAATTGCAAATAAACGCACAAAAGAAGAAATTCAAGCTTACATTATAGAACCAAAAGCAATGTATAAAGCTTTTGGCTACAAAAGAACTGTTATGACACAGCTCAAATTAAACGATAAAGAGATAAATGCTATTAGTGATTATATCCTCTCATATAAAGGTAAATAATGTTTAGATTATCAAATCTTATATCTTCCGTAGTTGAAAATAAAAAAGAGAGAGTTTTAGATGGTAGCATAGCTATTTGGAACTTTACTAACCGCTGTAACTTGTCTTGTCTTCACTGTTACTCAAAATCAACTTTAGATGAAGTTGACACTCTTACAACAGTGCAAATCAAAAAAACTATTTTACAAATGAAAGCAAACGGTGTTAAGTTTATCATATTTTCAGGTGGAGAGCCACTAACGAGAAAAGATTTGTTTGAAATAGCTGACTACTGCAAAGAAAATGGCATCATCACTTATCTTTCAAGTAATGGTCTTTACTTTACAAAAAGAAATGTGCAACGAATAGTAGATACTTTTAACTATGTTGGAATAAGCATCGATGGAGATGAGCCTACTCATGATTATTTTCGTGGACTAAAAGGTGCATTTGTTGAAACACTTAAAGCTGTTCAGTTAGCAAATGCCACGGGAGCTAAAGTAGGTATTCGCTTTACTATGACAAAAGACACTATTGATTCTCTAGAATATATTTTTGATTTAGCAGAAAAAGAAAATATCCCGAAAATTTATATCTCACACCTTGTCTATTCGGGGCGAGGATTAGACAACTTAAAAATGGATCTTTCTAAAGAGCAAAGAAGAAAGGCAGTTGAGTTTATACTTAAAAAAGCGTTTGAGTATTACGAAACAGGTCGAGACATTGAGATTGTTACTGGAAATATGGAGATGGATGCTGTTTTATTTTTAAATGAATTTGCATCTAGATACCCCCAGCTAAAAGAAACTATGAGAAAGAGGCTTGTAGTTTGGGGTGGCAATTCTGCTGGTAGAAAACTACTTAATATAAATAGCGAAGGCGATGTAAGACCTGACCCATTTTTTCCACTAACTGTTGGAAATATTATAGAAGAAAATTTTGGTGATATTTGGCAAAAAGGTGAGTTGTTGGATAAGCTTAGAATACACCCTAGAAAACAGATTAGTGGAATTTGTCAAAGTTGTGAACAACTAGATATTTGTAATGGTGGCTCAAGAGCAAGAGCTTACGCAATAACTGGAGATTTGTGGAGTGAAGACCCATCTTGTTATTTAAGTGAATTAGAAAGAAAGAGGGATTAACAGTAATGAAGAAAATATTATTTAGTACAATAATTACAGCCTTGGCTTTTATCAGTATAGATGCAAAAGGCTTAAACCCAATAGCAGCTATGCTAAATACAAACGAAAAGATATTTGTTGTTGAAAGAGAGAGTGAATCTTTAGCAATCATAGAAAAAGGTTTAGCAAGAGGTCATCTGACTGGTATGCACAATATGAATCATGGTGTTGTAAAGTTTGAAGGCAAAGATGGCTATGTTATAAGTAGAGATGGCTGGGTAGTAAAATTTGACCCCGAAAAAGAGCTTATTGTAAAAGAGTTAAAGACTAGTGATAGTGCTATTGGCTTTACTATAACAAAGAATTTTCTTGCTGTTGCAAACTACGCTAAAAAAAGTGTAGATATTTTAGACCGTGATTTAAATCCTTTACAATCATTCCAAACAGGCTCAAAAAATGTTGGTATTAAAACTTATAAAGATTACTTGATTTTTTCGCAAATGGACAATGACAAAATAACTGTTTTAAGAGATACAAACTTTGGCAAAGGTCTTCCTAAATTTGTTATTCATAAAGAGTTTGAAGATGTTGGGATTATGCCTTTTGATGCCATGATAAAAGACAATAACTTTATAACTGGTTTTTTTCAAAGTCCATTCTTTGGTGTTGTAAATTTAGACACAATGAAATACTCTAAAATCAAAATCCTTCTTGAAGATAGAAAACCTGTTTTAAAAGTACCTCATTTTGGTTTTTGGAGTATTGGCGCTGGATATGTATTTATCCCTGCAGTTGGAAATAATAAGGTTTTAGTTTATACACCTGACTTTAAATTTGTAAGAAATATAACAACTGAGGGTTTACCAGTTTTTACAGCTCTTTCTCCAGATAAAAAATATCTAGCAGTCACTTTTAGTGGTAAGAAATTTCCTGTTATTCAAATCATTGATACAGCAACATTAAAAATCATAAAACGCTTTGAGTTTAATGGTAAAGTTTTACATGTTAGATGGTCAAATGTTAGACCAAATCTTTATGTATCAGTTAACGATGCTAATAAAGTTGCTGTTATAGATACAAATAGTTGGCGATTAAGCAGAGAAATGTTCAATATTAAAAAACCATCTGGTATATTTATATACGAAGGGAAAGACTAATGAGTAAAGTTTACTTAACAGGAGCAGGTCCAGGAGATATAGAGCTACTAACACTCAAAGCACTTAGGGTTATAAAAGAAGCTGATGTTATCATATACGACCGTTTAGCAAATCCTGACATTTTAGAAGAAGCAAAAAATGGCTGTGAGTTTGTCTATGTTGGCAAAGAAGATGGTCGTCACATAGTTCCACAAGATGATATAAATGAAGTAATTTATCAAAATTCTTTAAAATATAAAAATGTTGTCCGTTTAAAAGGTGGTGACCCTTTTGTATTTGGTCGTGGAGGGGAAGAAGCACTTTATCTTTTACAAAGAGATGTAAAGTTTGAAATAATTCCAGGTATAACTTCTGCTATTTCTGCTCCTGCTTATGCTGGGATTCCTGTTACGCATAGAGGAATTGCCGTAAGCTTTAGAGTAGTTACAGGACATGAATCACCAAATAAAAAAGTATCTCAAATTCCATGGGAAACATTTAAAACTGATGATACTATTATCTTTTTAATGGGGCTACATAACCTACCTAAAATTTCTAAAAAACTTATAGAAATTGGAAAGTCTAGTGACTTCCCTGTTGCCGTCATTTCTAAAGGAACTACAAAAGAGCAAATCGTTGTAGTTGGAACATTAGAGAATATTGTCCAAAAAGCTAAAGATATTCCTACTCCAGCACTCATCGTTGTTGGGCGAGTAGTTGAGCTTAGAGAACAACTTAAATGGTTTGAGGGAAATGTCTAAAGAGCATCTAGACTTTAAAGATGCTATTGAAATAGCAAAAGATATCTACTGGATTGGTATGTATCTTGAAAATGACCCTTTTCAATGCCATCCTTACTTAATTAAAAATGCTAACGAGTCCATACTTATTGATCCAGGTTCAATGTTAGAGTTTGAAGAAACTGTTAGAAAAATCAAAACAATTATAGATATCAGTTCAATTAAATATATAGTTTTACATCATCAAGACCCTGATTTAGCAGCGGCAGTTCCTGAAATAGAAAAACTTATAAATAGAGATGACCTTCAAATCGTAACACACTCAAGAATGTCTGTTTTAATCAAACACTATCTTGTAAGTTCATCTTACTATGAAGTGGATAAACATGATAATAAACTCATAACTTTAAATGGATATAGACTAGACTTTTTAACTACTCCATACTGTCATTCTCCAGGTGCTTTTGTGAGTTATGAGCCAAATACCAAGACTCTTTTTTCTGGAGATATTTTTGGTGGCATAGAAGAAAGCTGGGAATTTTATGCTGATGAGAGCTACTTTGAAAAAGCTAAACAATTTCACGAAGAGTATATGCCAAGTAAAGATATTTTTAACTATGCACTCAATAAAATACAAAACTTAGATATAGAACTTATTGCCCCTCAACATGGCTCAATCATAGAAAAACCTTACATTTTAAATCTTATAAAAGATATGAAAAATCTTGATTGCGGTTTATATATTGAAGAAAAATATAACTTAGAACTATTAGACACTATCAACGAACTGAAAATTCAAGAAAAAACTATACAAGAACAAGATAGGAAAATTTTTGAACAAGCAAAAAGAGCTGAAATGGGTGAGATGATAGGAAACATTGCTCATCAATGGCGACAACCTCTTGCTATTGTCAATACAATCTTAGCAATACTTAAAGAAAAAAATTCTTCAGATGCTTTAACTAAAGATGAAATCTCAGATAAACTGCAAAAGATGGAAAAACGAATTATTTATATGTCAGATACTATTGAAGATTTTATGAACTACTATAAACCTGATAAAGACAAGTCTTTTTTTTATATTTATGAAGCACTAGAAAAAGCCCTTGAACTAACGAACTATACAAAAAAAGATGAAAAAATAATTATAAATATTAATGGAGATAAAACACTAAGCATCTATGGACTTATGAATGAGTTTGTACAAGTGATAATCTCTATACTTACAAATATTGATGATATAAAAAACTCTAGAGAGCTCTGTGGGATACAAATAGACATATCAATACTAAGAGATGACACAGATGCTATTTTAGCCATAAGCGATAATGCTGGTGGTATACAAGAGGATATTATTTCAAAAATTTTCAATCCTTACTTTACAACAAAGCACCAAGCAATGGGAACAGGCTTAGGTCTTCATATTGCAAAGATGATTATTGAAGATAATATGCATGGCTCAATAGATGCAACAAACAATAATAATAATGGTGCAACATTTACAATAAGGATAAAGTGTGAAGACTAACAATATAATTAATGATATTTCAATCTTAATTGCTGAAGATGAATCAGAATTAAGAGAGTATCTAAAAGAGTATCTAGAACTTTTTTTTAAAAATATTTTTATTGCAAAATGCGGTAAAGAAGCTTATGAAATTTATCTTCAAAAAAAGCCTGATATTATTATAAGCGACATAAATATGCCTAACTTAGATGGACTAAGTATGGTTCAACAAATCAGAGAATCAGACAATGAAACCAACATCATTATAATGAGTGCACATTCTGATAGAGATAAACTTCTCAAAGCTGTAGAACTTAGACTCGTAAAATATCTTATTAAACCAATAAACTCACAAAATTTAAAGGATATTTTATTTGAACTCACACAAAAGCTAAGAATTTCTAAAAAAAGAATTTATCTAAATAGTAATGTATATTGGGATAAAGTAAGCCGAACTTTATTTCAGAATGATGAGCAAATATATTTAAAAGAAAAAGAATTACTACTTTTTCAACTACTCTGTTCAAAAACAAATCAAATATTTACTGCTAAAGAAATTTTTGAGTACCTCTATAAAGACCAAAATAATAAAGACTTTTCAGAATACTCTATAACTTCTTTTATAAAACGCCTAAGAGTTAAACTACCACAAAATTTAATCCAAAATGAATATGGTGCCGGTTATAAAATCACCCCCATCAATAAATAAATAGAGATTCTTTTACGCCAATATAAGGTTTAATAATATTTTTGGTAGTAATTTGAAGTTTTTTTGCTATTTTTGGACTTATTATATAACTTATCCATGTACTAATCACTTCATCACCTCGCTGTAATTTTGGTACTTTATAATTTACAACCTTTGAGCTTTGAGCTTTTAAATTTCTATTTAATTTATAAGCAATTGCTTTACTTGGCAAGGATATATTTCCTTTTGCATCTTTAAAAACTATAATAAATGATGCCTCTTTATCTTCAATTGGATTTTTCTCAAAGTTACTCCAAATAACTTTTGAATCTCTTTTTATAACAGTTTTTACAAATTTTAATCTCATTGGATGCGTAATAATTGAGTGCCCCATTTTATTATTAATTATAAGTGTCAATACTTCTGCTTCATAAGACAACTCTAATTTAACAGCTTTTTTAACCATTTCTAAAGAATGAATACCTAAGAAATTATGAGATACATACTTTTCTCGCATTCCTTTATCTTCTTTTTCTATTGTTCCTGATGTAGATGGCATATGACAGCCGATACAGTCACTTGTCTTGTCATACTGGTTTTTAGTGTTGCATACCTCAAACCCGAGTTTATTTTCTTTATGAGAGTGACAACCCATGCAAACTTGGGAATTTTTATATATCTCATTACTCTGTGAATTATGTTCATTACTTTCATATGGTTTTTTTAAGTTTCCAAAAACAGTTGGTTTTTTTTCTCCATTATAGTTTGAAAAATTAATTTTATGTGCTTTTGAATCATAAATCTTACTGATTTGATGACAGTAAAAACAAGATACTCCATCTGTTTGTCTATAACTGTTAGGGTTTGGCTGTTCCTTGCCACTCATTACAGCTCGAAGGTTTTTAGTAGCAGGCATATGGCATATTGCACATGAATACTTATCTTGATTTACAGCATTTTTAACTTTTTTATGAACCTCGTCTTTAAAGATTGAGGACTTATGATGCATAGATGACACATGTTCACGATATATATTTTCATGACACTCATTACAGGACTTTGAAGATGGGTAGTTGCTAGCATTTAGTCCAATACTAGCAATTACTAAAAAGGAAAAGATAAATTTCATAAAATGACCTCCGATACAAAATTTAAAATATTATATCGAAATTTACTTATAATTAATATTTTTCTAGATTATATTTCATCCATAATAACTCAGCATCTGCATTTCCAGAGTCAATGGCTTTTTTTGCCCATTTTTTTGCTTTTTTAAACTTATCTTGCTCACAATAAATTTCTGCTAAAAAATAATAAGCTCCCTCATCTCCATCTTTTGCATTTTTCTCTAACCACTCCGCAGCTTTGTCAAACTTTAAAAGTTGCATATAGATACGACCAATATTTTTCTTTGCTTCTTCATTCCCGCCAAGAGCAGAACTTTCTAAAAGTTGAGCAGATTTTGTTACATTTATATCTGTGGAATCTCCTCTATAATGCATTAGAGCTAAGTTATACTGTGCATTTAGATTTCCCATATTAGATGATTTTTCTAACCACTTAAATGCTGATAATGAATCTTGTTTAGTATTATGTCCTGTTAAATACATCATTCCCAAATCGTATTGAGCAACTGCATTTTTATTATTAGCAGATTTTTTCAACCAAATAAGTCCATTTTTCACACTCTTTTTAGTCCCATAACCATTGAAATACAAATAACTAAGAGCATTCTGAGCAGTAGAATCATCAGCTTTTGCACTTTTTTCATATAGCTTAAAAGCTAAAGCATGGTCTTGTTTTTTAAATGCATCTAGAGCTTGTTTAGTGTCAGCTAAAAGAGTCATGTTGAGTATAAATAATGACATAATAAGTTTAAACATTTTTTTCCTTTTAAGTTGTAGATTTATTTCGTTTTTGCATTTGGTCTATAATCTTTACAACTACCAAATCAGATGTTACATTTAAAGATGTTCTAGCCATATCTAAGATTCTATCAACTGCTACAATAATAGCTATATACTCAACAGGAAGTCCAATTTGATTTAAAATCACAACCATCATAACTAAAGAAGCACTTGGAAGTGCCGCCACTCCAACACTAAGTGCAACAACCGTAATACCCAAAAGTATTTGATCCATAAAACTTAAATCAACTCCTGCTAAGTGCGATATATAAAGAACTGCTATGGTTAAATAAGCAGCTGTTCCATCCATGGAAACTGTTGCACCAAGAGGTAAGACAAAAGAAGCATTTTTCTCATCAACTCCACCGACTTCTTCAACAATACGCATAGACACGGGAAGAGTAGCAGCACTTGAAGCAGTAGAAAATGCCATAATTGGAGCTTCACGGATAGCACTTAAATATTTGTAAGGATTTGTGCGTCCAAAGAACGCTAAAATAAGAGGCAGAGTAAAAATTGCGTGAATAAGTAAAACACCAATTACCATTAACATATACTTCCAAAGTCCTAAAATAACTTCTATCCCTTGGTCTGCTATAACATAAGATATAAGAGAAAAAACACCGATAGGAGTAAGCTTAATAATCCATTCTGCCATTGTTAGCATAGCATTTGTTACACCTGTAAAAAAGTCAAGCATTAAAACTTGTCTGTGTTCTTTTAGGTGCAAAGATGCTATGGCAAACAAAATACTAAAAACAATTATTTGCATCATTGAGCCATTTGCAAGGGAGTTGAAAATATTTACAGGAATAAAACTAAGTATCATACTTTTTAGTGAAAATTCTGCTATTTGAGAAGCTTTTTCAAACTCTAAGCCTTCAACAGATACAGGTACACCAATAGGAAAAATATTCATAACAACAATAGCAAGTAAAACAGCTAAAGCAGTTGTTAAAATATAAAGAGAAATAGTCCTTAAACCTATAGTTTTAAGCTCATCTAAACTCCCCAAACCCATAATAGCTACATAGATGCTAGAAAATACAAGAGGCACTACAAGCATCTTTAAAAAACTTATAAAAACTTGTCCTATAACTTGTTGTTGCAATGCTAGTTCTGGTAAAAAACTTCCAAATAAAATACCTAAGATTATTCCTAAAATAACTAAAGTGTTTGTCGTTGAGTATTTTTTTATTTTTTGTATCATAGTTTACTTTTAACCCTTACATTTTTCATCATTTGTTTCCAATCAAGAGAAAAATTTTTAATTGCATAAGTTTTGTGGTGAGGTACTGTACAAGTTGAGCAGTCTTGATGAATCACATCTTTGCCCATAAACTTTTCACCATTATTTATGTCACATTTACTAAGTATTTTAAACTCATTATAAACGCTAATTCCCTCATCATTAAATCTAAAATTTGGACAAGCACATAGATAACAGTTAAGCTCATCAATATCATGGCACTTTTTATTATCTTTGTAAAGTGGACAAAAATCAATTTCTTTTTTAACCATATTATCAAAATAAAAATATTCTACTATCTCATTATCAGATAAGTTTGATTTCTGTAATTTTTCTACTATTTTTTTATGCTTTTGTGCGTGAGCATTAAACCACTTATCGTAACTCATTTGGTATAATATCAAAATTATGAAAAATATACACTTTACTTACCTTCTTATCTTAGCAATGTTTTTTTGGGGTGGTGGCTGGAGTGCGTTAAAAATTATCACTAGCGACTTATCCATAGAAGTTATAGTTTTCTGGCGTTTTTTTATTATGAGCCTTGCATTTATCCCTATACTTTTATTTTTAAAAAAACCGCTTATTCTTAATGTATCTGGAGCTAAGTTTGTTGCATCTAGTTCTGTTTTAAACATTGCTTTTATGGTTTTTTCATTTTATGGCGTAAAGTATGGACTAGCAGGAGCAGGAAGTGTTATCATTACAACCCTTGCTCCAGTTATGACTTTTATCTTAGTTGCACTTATTTTTAAAACAAAACTCTCTTCATATCAATACGGCGGACTTTTCCTTGGCTTAGTTGGTGGAGTAATAATGTTAGAGTTAAATGACCTAAGCCTCTTTTTAAATGGTTCTAACATCTACTTCTTACTCTGTGCTATCTCTTGGGCAGGAGTTACTATACTTGCTCAACATTCTCACAAACATGTTCATCCCATCCATTATAGTTTTTATATAGCTTTAGTTGCGACTACTGCTTCATTTATTTACGCAAAAGATGTAGATTTGATGGTTGTATTTGAGCAAGGAAGTAGATTTTGGATCTCTTTAATTTACTTGGCTGTTCTTGGACAAAGCGTGGCAACCACTATATTTTTCATAGCATCTGGAAAACTTGGAAGCCAAAAAACAAGTTCATTTATGTTTTTAGTGCCTATTTTTTCTCTTTTTAGTGCTTGGCTTATTTTAGATGAAGTTATTCAGATGCACATTATTCTAGGTGGAACATTAAGTTTATTTGCTGTTATTCTCATAAATAAAAAATATTAATAGGCTTTTAACATCTATTGATGTAAAATATTTATTATATTTATAAGGTGTAATTATGAAAACTATTTTAATCATTGGTGGTGGTTTTGCTGGGCTTGAAGCTGCCATCTTTTTGAAAAAAGAGAACTATGATGTAACTTTAGTAAGCGATAGAGATTATTTTTATATCTACCCTACCTCTATATGGGTTCCAACAAGAGAGAGTGAATTTACAGATGTTTGCGTTGATTTAAACGAACTAAAAGATGTTCATGGTTTTAAACTCATCATAGATAAACTCTCAAACATAGATGCTAAAGCAAACAATTATACTTTTTTAAGTGGTGAAGAACTAAAAGGTTTTGACTACGTTGTCCTTGCAATGGGTTCTTCAAAGCTTCATCACAAAGGCTTAGAGCATACTCTTTCTATCTGTGGTGCTCCAGAAACTTCTTTAGATATTAGAGCTAAAATAGATGAAATAATAACTAAAGGAAGTGGGAAAATTTGTTTTGGTTTTGGAGGAAATCCAAGAGATAATTCAGCTGTTCGTGGTGGTCCCGCTTTTGAATTACTTTTTAATGTTCATCATCTTTTAAAGAAAAAAGGTATTAGAGATAATTATGAACTAACCTTTTTTGCTCCAATGGCACAGCCAGGGAAGAGAATGGGCGCTAAATCTTTAGAGATGCTAGAGAAATTTTTTACTAAACTAAATATAAAACAACATTTTGGTAAAAAAATAAAATCATTTGAAAAAGATGGAATTATTTTTGAAGATGATTCAAAACTTTACTCTGATTTTACTATGTTTATCCCTGCTGGAAATGGGCATGAAGTTATTCAAAACTCTGACTTTCCAACAAATGAAGCTGGATTTATAAGCATTGATGACTACTGCCAAGTTACTCACAGTGAAGCTGATAATATATATGCCATAGGCGATATTACGGCTCTTGAGGGAGATGAATGGAGAGCGAAACAAGGTCATATTGCAGAGGTGATGGCTAAAAATGTGGCTCATAACATCAAGCAAAGAGATAAGGGAGTAAATAAGTTTAAAGGCTACCAAGAACACTTAAACATTCTATGTGTTATGGATAGTGGAGATGGAGCAGCCTTTGTTTACAGAGATGCAAAGAAATCCTTTATGATTCCTCTTCCAATCATTGGTCACTGGCTTAAAAAAGGGTGGGGAAGTTATTGTAGATATTCTAAATTAGGAAAAATACCAAGAATACCAGGAATGTAGAAAAAGTGTGTGGAATTTCTTTTTCCTCACACTTTTTCTACACTTTATGCCATTATAATACACACAAGAAAGAGAAATATAGGACTTAATGTCCAAATGAAGTATAAATTTCTTTCAGTCACAAACCCTTAAAATTCAAAGCAATCTCGTACTACTTACCCCCTTTCCTGGTACGAGGGTTACTTTTCTTTCGTTTTTCTCTTTGCTTTCATCTTCATTTTTGCAAGTTCTCTCATATCAACAGTAGAGTCACTCTCATCTACAATTTCAACACCTAATATAGTTTCAACACAATCTTCTAGTGTTAAAATTCCTTCTGTTTGGTCATAATTATCAGTTATTAAAAACATGTGGTCTTTTTTATCAATGAACAAATCAAGTGCCTTTGAAACAGGTACATTTTCATTTATGGAAAATATATTTCTTTTTATACTTCCAAGTGTAACACTGTTATCTTGCAAGGCTTGTTGAAAAATTCTTTTTGTCATAACAATTCCGACAACTTCTTCTATGGATTCACGATAAACTGGAATACGAGAAAATTTAAATATATCCTCTTTTGTTTCTACAATCTCTTTAATCGTTAGAGCCTCATTAAGAGCAAAAACAACACTTCTTGGTGTTAAAATTTCTCCAACTTTTATATTGGCAAGATTTAAAATATTTTCTATTACATCTGATTCTTTTTCATCTATTACACCTTCATCTTCGCTGATTAGCATACTTTCTAAAAGTTCTTCTTTTGTTAAAGAGTTTGCGTCATCATTGCCTTTAGAGATTTTGTTTGTTACAAAAAGTGTTGAAAGAATTATAGGGTAAGTTATCCAGATAAAAAATCTAATAGTGTAAGCAGACATCGGTGCTAATTTTTTCCAGTAAATCGCTCCAATAGTTTTTGGAATAATTTCTGATAAAAATAAAATCGCAAAAGTTAAAACAATAGAAACATAAATTACTGCGTCATTTCCAAATAGTATAGATGCTTGAGCACCAACTGCTGCTGCGCCTAAAGTATTTGCGATAGTGTTTAAAATTAAAATAGAAGCGATTGATTTGTTTATGTTTTCTTTATGAAGTTTTAGAAGTTTTCCAACTGTCGGTTGTTCTTTTTCTAAAACAGCGATATACGACATGTTTACTGACAAAAGTACTGACTCTAAAATAGAGCATATAAATGATACGCTCACCGAAAGTACAAAAAATAGTATTAATAAATCCAAGTTTTACAAATTCCTTATAGTAAAATATATGTAGCCAGACCAAGAAAGCTAAAAAAACCTACTACATCGGTTACGGTAGTTAAAATAACAGTGCTACCAATAGCAGGATCAATATCCATTTTCTTTAAAAAAAGTGGTATTGTAGCACCAAAAAAACCTGCTACAAAAAGGTTTATAACCATACTTAAGGCAATTACTACTCCAAGAAGGGGCATATCAAACCAAAGCGCAGATACAATAGCCATAATTATAGCGAAGATAAAACCATTTATGAGAGAGATAGATACTTCTTTTTTAATAATTCTCTTTGCATCACCTTGAGAAATCTCACCTAAAGCCAATTGTCTAACAACAACAGTCAAACTTTGAGTTCCTGCATTACCACCCATAGATGCTACTATTGGCATTAAAACTGCTAAAGCAACCATACTCTGCAAAGCATCTGTAAACATAGCTATTACTAAAGAAGCGGCGATTGCTGTTAAAAGATTTAAAGACAACCAAGTAGCGCGTTTTCGACCTGCTTTAAAAATACCATCATCATCTTCTGCATCATCATCAACACCAGCAAGATTGTACATTTGTTCAGTTGCTTCATCTTGGATAATGTCATAAATATCATCAGAAGTTATACGACCAAGCAATACGCCATAAGTATTAACAATGGGTAAAACAGAGAGGTCATACTCCTCAAAATGTTGAACTATATCTTTAATATCATCTGTATCAATTGCAGTCTTTGGATCAAAATTTTCTTGGCTTAATTCAATGTTTTCATTAATTGTTTTTGAAAAGTCAAAAATAAGAAGCTCATCTAAACCGATGGTAAATCTTAATTTATTGTCCTCATTTGTAATAAAAAGGTTTTGAACATTCTCAAGCTCATTTGCCTTTCTTAAAATTGCAAAGCGTCTTATAACATCTTGAACTTTTTCATTCTTTAAAGCAGTAAAAACCTCAAACTGCATATAAGCACCAGCTTCATCTTCACTATAAGTTTTAAGTTTTGTTATTTCTTGCTTGTCATCTTCATCTAGTGTTTCAAAGACCTGAGATGCTTTGCTCTCATCAAGCTCTTCAAGCTCTTGCATAAAGTCAGTTTGATCATCTGATTCAAGTTCGGTTACTGCGTGAGAAAGTTCATCAACACTAAGATTTTCTACAACATCATCAAAATATCTATCAGGAAGACTAAGAGCAACATCACCCACAAGGTCTTTTGGTACAAGTTTTAAAGCATTAGCAAACTCGCTATCATCTAGCTGTTTTAAAATTTTGGCAATATCTGATGGATGAATCTCACTTAAATCATGAGCATTTAAATATTCTTCTAGTCTATTCATAGTTTGAAATTATACCCAATACTGGAAAACTGAATAAACTGTTAGAAAATATAAATTTAAATTTATTTATACTTTAATCTATATTGAAGTATAAATTGCTTAGAATCTTTCTATCTTAAAATTTAAAGGTATTACATGAAAAAAATATTAGTAAGCGTAGTAGCTGTTTTAGCTCTTAGTACATCAGCAATGGCAGGTGTTAACTCTCAAACTGGTTGTGGACTTGGTTCTATGATTATCAAAAATGATTCTTCAGCGATTATGTTAGCTCTTCAAGCTACAACAAATGGTACTTCTGGTAACCAAACTTTTGGTATTACTTCTGGAACTTCTGGTTGTAGTAAAACTAAATTCGTTATGAATGAAAGAGCACAAGAATTTGTTGCTTCAAATATGGATGTTCTTGCAAAAGAAATCGCTGTTGGTCATGGTGAATCTATTGACACATTAGCTGAGCTTTTACAAGTTGAAGATACATCTACATTTTCAGCTTCTCTTCAATCAAACTACAACAGCATCTACACTTCAAAAAGTGTTGAAATGTCTGATGTACTTGACAATATCTCTACTACTTCTTTATAAGTATAACCAAAGATTAAACGAGCTTTTTCGTTTAATCTTTCACTAAACATTCACTCATCATCCTAGGAATATCTTATTTTTAAAAAAATACTTTTTATCCTCATTTTTGCTATCAGTTTAACTCAGGCTTCTGTTGAGTTCTATAAAAATAAAGCTGATGATTTAAACCTCTCAAGCCAAAGATACTGGCATCTACTACTTCATATGGATAATGGAATTAGTGAAATAGATGATAGTAGATTTTTTTTATCAAGAAGAGGAAAAACTAATGCCAAAGATGAGTTAGATGCTACACTAGAAGCTCTTTTAAATGAAAAAAAATTTGATGACAACTCTACTGCTTGTAGATTTCCCGCTAGAAAAGCATGGCTTAAAAAACAGTTAAACATAGAAATATTTCCAGAGGTTCAATGTAAAGAATATGATAAAATTCTAAAAAGATTAAATCCAAAATCTGCAACATTGGTCTTTCCATCAGCTCATATTAATTCACCTGCCTCTATGTTTGGACATACTTTTTTACGAATCAACTCAGCTTACAAGTCTAAACTTTTATCTTATGCAATAAACTATGCTGCAAATGCAAATGCTGATACCGAGAACGGTGTTGTTTTTGCTATTAAAGGTCTCTTTGGTGGTTACTATGGTCGATATTCACTTCTTCCATATTACGATAAACTAAAAGAGTATAGAGATACAGAACAAAGGGATATCTGGGAGTATGATTTAAACCTAAATGAAGAAGAAATCCTAAGGATGGTTAAACACATTTGGGAGCTTAATGGAACACACTCAAACTATTACTTCTTTACAGAAAATTGTTCATACAATATGTTATGGTTTATTGAGATAGCAAGACCTTCTGTAAATTTGAGAAAATATTTCACATATCATGTTATACCTCTTGAAACTGTACATGCTGCTTTAAGTGAAAACTTAATTAAAGAAGATCATTATAGAGCTTCAAAAAGAACGATATTGCTAAAATATGAATCTCTTCTCAAAGCCAAAAACTTACCCTTACCAAGAAAATTAGTTAGCTCTGAAATAAGCATTAAAAGTATACTAGAGGACAACTCTATATCAACTCAGCAAAAAATGTACATCTTGGAATCATCTATAGAATTTTTAGAATACTCTTTTACTAAAAATGATATGCAAAAAAAGATATATCTAGAATTATTTCACAATATAACTAAAGCAAGAGCCTCTCTTGGAAAAGGGAAAAATCTATCCATTGATATTCCGCCTAACCCTATAAATAGTCACAGAGGAGCAAGAGTAACAGCAGGAGTTGGACTTAGAGACAAGGAAACTATTAGTTTTTTAGGACTTAGACCAGTCTATCATAGCTTAGAAGATAGTAATTACGGCTTTTTAAGAGGCACACAAATAGAATTTATTGATATTTTACTTTCTTACAATGATAAAAAAATAGAAGTTGAAAATGCTACTCTTATTTCAATAGTATCTCTTGCTCAAAGAAGCGAGTTTTTTCATAATTTTTCTTGGAGAACGAAGTTTGGTTGGGATAAAAATTATCTTGATGATAAGACAAACTTTATTGCTACTTTAGGTGCAGGTTATAGCTGGGGAAATAAATTCGCCTATACTTATTTAATGGTTGATCCACTTTTTTACTATGGAGATAAATTTACTTCGGCTGTTGGAGGAAGTGTTGGGTTTGTTTTTGATAAATATAAGTATATGAGTACAAATATCCAACTAACTAAAAGACTCTACGATACAGGGAACTCCCAAAACTTAGTAAAAATAACACAAAGTTTTAGACTTTCTCAAAATATTCAGTTAAAATTTAAATATGACTACAAAGAAAGATATCAACTAAAGAAAAAAAAAGATGAAGAGACATATCAAGCATTTATTTCTTACTATTTTTAGTCTTTAGATTTATATATGCCTTCGTTATTTTTTCCTACCTTAAATTAAAAATATACCCATCCGATACTTTACTCATCTTATACCTATATTTTCCATCTAATTCTATAACTACTCTATAGTAACCTTCATGATTACCAACTCTAATCTTACAAAAAATTCCTTTTTTGTTCTCTTTAGAGTAACTTTTCAAACTTGTATCTCTTTTAAAATCTATTACTATTCTATGTGGCACTGGCAATAAAAAATTTCTAATAACCTTATCTTTCGTTAATATTTTTAGAGTTTTATTGAATGAAAATAATGTCGCATATTTTATAGATGCTATTTTTTTATATTTTATTTTTTTATTTTTTATTTTTTTTGATGCTACTACAGCCGGTTGCTCATAGCTTTGAGATATAAATATAGGTAAATGCCAATCAACACTATTATCTAACGATATACTTTTTGATTGAGTAGATGCATCTAAATTTTCATACTCTATTGTTACTTTTTTAATAATTCTCGCTGTTGAAGGAAGAGTAATAGATGAACGCTTTAAAGGGGGAAATTTTTTTACATTGTTTGAAGTATATGATATATCCTTTTCTCCCTTTGATGGGAAAAATGGATTTTCTCTAGCTTCTAATGAAAAAAGTAGCAATGATGAAACAAACAAAAATTTAATCAAATCTACCCCTAAATTTATTTATTAACTATTATATCAAGTTATTGTGCAGAAATTTCTTTGAGTTCAAAATACTCTCTTTGAAGCTCAGCATTTTCATCTTTAAGTCTGTAAACTTCACTTTGAAGATAGTTCTCATAATCTTGAAGTTCAAACAAAACTTCTAAGGAGTTTGTTCCATAAAGTAAAATTCCTATATAAACGCCAACTGCTATAACTATTAAAAATAAGAACAAAAACTTCGCTAAAGAAAGTCCAAAATACTTTTCAGTTGTACTTTGAGAACTATCTATATCTTCAAAAAGTTCTTCATTTTGCATAATAAAACTTAGTTAAAAATTCTTGACCCTAAATACTCGCCATACATAATTTCATTTTCTATCTCTAAAATACGGTTGTATTTAGCAGTTCTCTCACCACGAGCAGTTGAACCTGTTTTAATTTGACCACAATTAAGAGCAACTGCAAAGTCAGCAATAAAAGCATCTTCACTCTCACCAGAACGATGACTCATAACACAAGTATAACCATTTCTTTGAGCTAAACGAACTGTTAGCATAGTTTCACTTACTGAACCAATTTGGTTTGGTTTTATAAGGATTGAATTTGCTATCTCTTTGTTGATACCTTCATTTAAAATATTTACATTTGTAACAAAAAGATCATCTCCAACTATTTGAATTTTATCGCCAAGCTTCTCTGTCATTAGCTTAAATCCATCCCAATCATCTTCACTTAGACCATCTTCGATAGAAACTATTGGGTATTTAGCGCACAAATCAGCATAATAATCTACTAACTCAGCAGAACTTACTGTACGATTTTCCGAGTCAAGTCTATATCCACCATCTACAACAAGTTCAGATGCCGCTACATCAAGAGCAATTGCAATTTCTTCCCCTGCTTTATATCCAGCTTTTTTAATTGCTTCTAAAATAACTTGAATTGGCTCTTCATTTGAAGATAAATCTGGAGCAAATCCGCCCTCATCTCCTAAAGCTGTATTGTGTTTGTTAGCTTTTAGTATAGCTTTTAGACTGTGGTAAACTTCAGCAGATGCGCGTAAACCTTCTGCAAAATCAGTAAAACCAACAGGAACAATCATATACTCTTGAAAGTCAACAGAGTTATCAGCATGTGAACCACCATTTATGATGTTTAACATTGGAGTAGGAATAGTCATAGCATTTGCACCACCGAGATAACGATAAAGTGGCATACCTAAACTTTTAGCAGCCGCGCGCGCAACAGCCATAGAAACACCAAGAACAGAATTTGCTCCTAAATTTCCATAGTTTTCTGTGCCATCTACTTCTTTCATAAGAGCATCTATCATCGCTTGGTTAAAAGGAGATTGTCCGATAAGTGCATCTGAGAGTTCATTGTTAACATGAGAAACTGCTTTTAAAACACCTTTACCCATGTAGCGATTGCCGCCATCACGAAGTTCTAATGCTTCACGCTTACCTGTACTTGCTCCAGAAGGAACTATCGCACTTTCAATCGTTCCATCACTTAACTCTACTGTTGCTTTAACTGTTGGGTTTCCACGAGAATCCATTACTTCAATCGCACTAACGCTATCAATAAACATCTATCTACCTTTATGCTTTATTTATTGTTGCCATTTTATCTAAAATAAGTTAAGAGTAAGTTTATTAAACCACTTAAGCATCTGAGTCATTTATCTCACTTGTGTCCATAACCATAACATTACTTATGCCCATCGCCACTTTTATTTTTTCTTCTATTTCAGCTGCTAATTTTGGATCTTCTTTAAACTTAGCCTTGACATTTTCACGCCCTTGACCAAGTTTTGTCTCCTCATAAGAGAACCAAGCTCCACTTTTGTCAACGATATCTAACTTAACACCATAGTCAACTAGCTCTCCTTCTTTTGAGATGCCTTCTCCAAACATTATGTCAAATTCTGCCTGACGAAATGGTGGTGCTACTTTATTTTTTATAACTTTTGCTTTAACACGGTTACCAATCTGACTCTCACCTTGTTTCAATGATGCGATTCTTCTAACATCTATACGAACAGATGCGTAAAACTTAAGTGCATTTCCACCTGTTGTAGTTTCAGGAGAACCATATCCCATCATACCAATTTTCATACGAAGTTGATTTATAAAAATTACTGTACAATTCATTTTACTAAGAACAGAAGTTAACTTACGCAGTGCCTTTGACATAAGACGAGCTTGAAGACCAACTTGCTGATCACTCATCTCTCCCTCTAGCTCAACTTTAGGAGTAAGAGCAGCAACTGAATCAATAACGATTAAGTCAATTGCCCCACTTCTAGCAATAGTCTCAACAATATCAAGAGCTTGTTCACCATAATCAGGTTGAGAAACGAGTAGATTTTCAACATCAACACCAAGATTTTTAGCATATACTACATCAAGAGCGTGTTCTGCATCTATAAACGCACATACTCCACCTGCCTTTTGACACTCTGCTGTTATTTGAAGTGCCAAAGTTGTTTTACCAGAACTCTCAGGTCCATAAATTTCTACAACACGACCCTGAGGAATTCCACCAATACCAAGCGCCAAATCAAGCCCTATAGAACCTGTACTTATTGATTGCATTGGCTGAATATCTTTATCACCAAGGCGCATTAATGCACCCTTACCAAATGCTTTATCAATCTGCTTCATTGCTAAGTCTAATGCTTTTTGTTTATTTGCGTCCATTTGTGGCTCACTTGTTTTAAATTTTAAGTAATTGTATATAATTTTTATATTTTTATTTAAAAGTATTGCAATTTGTCATATTTTATCCTTATTTACTTGAACTTTTCTTTACATAAATATTTTATATCAATAGTTTTTTAAAAATAATTTTGGTGGTGAACTAAAAGGTTACACTGAACTCTTAGGTGAATCTAGAGAAGAAGCTATGCAAAGAATGCAATCTCAAGCAAAATCTTTGGGAGCAAATGCTATTGTAAATGTACGATTTTCTACATCATCTGTAGCTGCAGGTGCTGCAGAGCTTTATGTTTATGGAACAGCCGTAAGTGTTAAATAATGATTGATATAGCATTAATTATAATTCCAATACTATTAGGATATTTTATAGGTTCGTACCTTGAAAAGAAACATTATACATCTATTAATAAGCGTGAAAAAGAGTATGCTCATCTTCCTGTAATTGTTTTAAAAAAACCTTTAGTAGAAAATAAACTTATCACTGATAGTTACCTTGTTGCTGGTAATGTTGTTATCTCCATAGATTACTTTAAGAGATTTATTGCTGGACTAAGAAATATTTTTGGTGGTAATATCAGTGTGTACGAATCATTATTAGACAGAGCACGAAGAGAAGCTATTTTAAGAATGAAACAAAATTCAAATAATGCCAATGAGATTATCAATGTTAGAATTGAAACAAGCTCCATCTCAAAAAATTCTAGAAGAGGTAGTATCGGGAGTGTAGAAGTTTTTGCATATGGCACAGCACTAAAATATTGAGCTTTAATACCAAGCTTCCAGATAATAGTGTAAATATAACCAAGACCTCGGTTATATCTGACTTAATTTGGATGATTACTGGGATATCTTCTTTTATAATCATTCTCTATTTCAGTTCTGGTTATTTAGTTCAATATGGTGTGCAGAAAATATCTATAAAACAAGAACAAAAACTTTTTTCATATCTTAATCTTAATATTTTAGACTCAAATAACTCCTCAAAAGATGAAATATTTATCCAATTATTAGCAAATAAAAGTAAAAAATGTACTAACTCACAATATGATTTTAAAATCTATTTATCAAGTTCAAAAGAAGTAAATGCATTTGCTCTGCCTGCTGGATTTATTGTAATTAACCAAGCTATTATAGATAATGCAAAATCAGAAAATGAACTCTTTTTTGTTATTGCTCACGAAATAGGACATTTTAACAATCGAGACCATCTTGAAGGTATTGGACGCTCTTTTGTAAGTATCCTTATCTCAAGCTTTATTGGTATTTCTGATCTTAATGAACTATTAAGCAGTTCTATCTCGTTTAGTGAAAGTCAATTCTCTCAACATCAGGAAAGTGAAGCTGATTTGTATGCTGTTGATTTGATGGAGTGCTACTACGGTCATACTAATGGAGCTACTGATTTTTTTCATCATATTAGTGATGTAAACAATAGTCTAACACTATTCTCCTCGCACCCTCAAAGAGTAGAACGCATTCAAGATATAAACAACTATATAAAAACTAAATCTTATCATTCAAATGGTAAAAAAACATCCTTTTAAAAAAAGAACTCGCATATACTTTAGGGCATGTTTATCCATTTTTCGCTAAAATGTTTTTATGAAAAAAACTTTAATTGCCCACTCTCCTGACGCGGATGATATCTTTATGTACTATGCCATAAAATTTGGTTGGGTAGATATGGAAAATACTTTATTTTATAATGTTGCTAAAGATATTCAGACTTTAAACGAAGATGCTATAAATGGAACTTATGACATAGTTGCTATTAGTTTTGCACTTTATCCACACATAAAAGAAGACTATGCCCCGCTAAGAACTGCTGTTAGTTTTGGTGAAGGTTATGGTCCTAAGCTTATCAAGAAAAAAGGCATTAAACTAAAAAGAAACTTCAAAGTAGCTCTTAGTGGAAAACACACTACAAATGCTATGCTTTTTCGTATAGCTTATCCAGATGCTAGAATAACATACATGAACTTCCTAGAAATAGAACAAGCAGTTTTAGATGGAGTTGTAAATGCTGGTGTATTAATACATGAGAGCATCTTAACTTATGATGAAGCCCTAGAAGTGGAGAGAGAAATATGGGATATTTGGCAAGAGTTAGCAGGAGATGATTTACCTCTTCCTCTTGGTGGCATGGCAATTCGCCGTTCACTTCCGTTAAACAAAGCAATAGAATATGAAGCTACTTTAACTAAAGCTGTAAAAGTAGCACGAGAACATAAAGATAGACTCTCTAAAATGCTTATAGAGAGAGATTTAGTCCGCATTGATGCTCCAACACTAGATAAATACCTAGAACTTTATGCAAATGATGATTCTATAACTCTTAGCGATATTCAATACAAAGCGATAAATAAACTTTTTGAACTAGGGCATAAACATGGCTTTTACGATGCACATATTAATGTGCAGGATTTTATGATTCCAACAGAATATAAAGAACTTAGGAACTCATAAATCATGGAAGCAAAACTAATCGCATTAGGAGTTGAAACTTTTAAAACAGCCCTTATTTTAGCTCTTCCTGGTTTACTAACAGGTATGTTTATAGGTTTAGCTGTAAGTATTTTTCAAGCAACTACCCAAATAAATGAGATGACTCTATCTTTTATTCCTAAGATTATTGGTGTTGTTATTGTGATTATTTTAACAATGCCTTGGATGCTAAATGTAATGACAGACTTTTCAACAAATGTATTTAACATGATGACTGAGTTTATAGAGTAATGAGCTTCAAGAGAATTAACTTCTCAACATTTTCTTCTATAAAAATAGGTCAAAGCCTTGATGTAAAACTTTTAGAAGAAGTAAATGATTTTACAAAAGAGTATTATCTCATAGGCTCTTGCAATAATATTTTACTTGGTAACAACCCTCCAAAACTGATGAAACTTTCTAAAATATATGATTATATAAAAATAGAAGATGCTATTTTAAAAATAGGCGGAGCAACACCATCTGGTAAGATAGCTTCTTTTTGTAAAAAAAACAATATTACAAATTTTGAATTTGTATCTCATCTGCCAGGGACATTAGGTGGTTTAGTTTTTATGAATGCTGGTCTAAAAGAGTATGAAATCTTTAATCAACTTATTTCTATAAAGACTTGCAATGGTAAAAAACTAAAAAAAGATATAGATTTTGGATATAGATATACTAATATCAACTCTCCTATTTTAGAAGCATCCTTTCATCTAAACTTTGGATTTAATGAAGAGAAAATAGCTATGTTTAAAAAGATGCGTTTAAATCAACCAAGTACCTCATCAGCCGGAAGTTGTTTTAAAAATCCTAAGGGAGATTATGCAGGAAGACTTATAGAAGAAGTTGGACTAAAGGGCAAAAGAATTGGGGATATGGGGTTTAGTACAAAACATGCAAATTTTTTAGTCAATCATGGAAATGGAATATTTGAAGATGCTATCTCTCTCATAAAAGAAGCTCAAAAAAAAGTTTATAAAAAATTTAATATTTGGTTAAAGTGTGAAGTAAAGATTTTAGATAAAAATTTTATGAGTGACTCTTTAAGCGACTAATCAAATTGCAATTGAGGCACTCATAAAAAAAGTTAGAAACGAAGCATTAAACCCGCATAAACACCTGCAAAGTTTAAATCAACTTTAGCATTGCCTGCGCTATCATCTTCAAGTTTGATTTTTTGTACTCTATAACCAAGCTCTATCGCTGGTTTAATAGGCAACTTTATATCAAAAGTATAGTCAATTTTAGCACGAGCATCATATATTGTGTTACCGCTGTAAGAAATATACTTTACATCACTCTCTAAGCCTATATTTGTTTTAGGAATCTCAACTCTTGCTCTTAAATACAAAAGAGGAATAACTACTGCTACTGAATCACTATAGTCTGTAGTCACTACATCTACAACAACAGCATCTGCCTCATACTTTATATCTGCTACCTTTAAGTCCAATCCTACGTCTAGTGTTATCCATGCTGTGTTATCCAGTATATTATAGTAAGGAATGATATCAAACTCTGTTACACTTAAAGTTGTTTTAGAGTTTGTTGGAGCTGTGAAATTTTTAAATGAACCTGTTGCTAAGCCATTGTTATTTAAGTTTACATACTCTAGTCTTAAATTTGGTAAAATAGGAACGGGATGTTTCAGTAAAACCCACAAGTAAGCTTGTGTTTTAGAATCCTCTTTTGATGTATCAGTAGCTTTAATGCCAGCATCTGCATAACTCAGTTCTCCACTTGAAGCCTGCGCCCAAGCACCAACACCTAATTCAACTTTTATTATATCTGCGCTTATACTTGAAGATAAGAAAGCTGCACATACTAATGTTGTCAATATTTTTTTCATTAGAATATCCTTTGAATTGTTTATATTATTATATCAAAGAGTTTTAAAAGAAATCTTTAGAGCAAAAGCTCTAAAGTGGAAGAAAAAAAGCTACTCAGGGGGAAGAAAAGTAGCTTTTATGAAAATTGTCTTTAGTTATGTCAGGAGTGTTAATTAAAGTGCAGCTTTTGCAGCAGCAATAGCTTCTTCATAGTTAGGCTCAGTTGTGATCTCTGGAACAACTTGCTTATAAGTTACTTTCCCATCTTTACCGATTACAAAAATAACTCTTGCAGTAATACCAGCTAAAGGACCATCAGCTAAAAGAACACCATAGTTGTTAGCAAAATCTTTGTTTCTGAAGTCTGAACAAACTTTTAAGTTTTGGATTCCAGCTGCTCCACACCATCTAGCAGATGCAAAAGGTAAATCCATAGAAACGGTAATAACTTCAACACCTTCTAAAGCGGCTGCTTCAGTGTTAAACCTTCTTGTTTCAGCATCGCAAACACCAGTGTCTAAAGATGGTACAGCAACTACTAGTTGAACCTTACCTTTTCCACCGATTTGCTCATCCTGAAGCATTGGGTCACAGTTTACTACTGTTGTCACTGGTGCTATATCACCTACATTTACTTCTGTTCCTGCTAAATTACATACAATGTCATTTTTGAATGTTACTGTTGCCATATTTTAGTTCCTTGTATTTAAGTTTTATTTTTACTTTTATTATCATTAAGTAATTTGTTAATTAAACAAGGGAATTATATGTTAAATCGGATAAAATTACTCTTATTTAGAAAAGAACTCTTTACGACTAAGTTTTAACTAAGTTTATAGTTTTGAACGAGGGGAACTACTTAACTCATCTATGGCACTAAACAAATTCTTTTCATACATCTCAACTGCGACTCTTCCAATCATAGCAGCATTGTCAGAACACCATTTTAGCTCACTTAAAAGAAGTTTAGCATTGTGTGGTTTTAAAAGTTCTTCTACCTGAGAACGCAAATAAAGATTTGCACTAGCTCCACCAACAATTGCAAAAGTTTTTGGCGCGGTTGTTTTAAAGTATTTTTTTAATTTTTGAGTGAGATGAGCAGATGCAATATGTTCAAACGAAGCAGCAATATCTTTATAATCTTCTTCTGATGTTTTTTCAATAGCCAATCTAACTGCATTTTTAAGTCCAGAATATGAAAAAGCTATAAGAGGGGATTGTGAAAGAGGAATAGTGAAGTTAAACTTTTTTCTATCTCCATTCTTTGCTAGTTTTTCTATAAGTGGTCCACCAGGATAGCCCAACCCCATCATCTTAGCTACCTTATCAAAACTCTCTCCAAAACTATCGTCCATACTTTTTGCAACTGTCTCTATATCTGTTAATGATTTTACTTGCATCACTTGAGTATGTCCACCTGAAACTAAAAGCACAGTTAACGGAAATTGGGTTGGTTTATCTATAAACAAAGAGTATATATGACCAACTAAATGATTTACTCCAATTAGAGGTAGTTCAAGAGCAACAGCAATAGCCTTAGCCATTGTTACGCCTTCAACAAGTGTAACGGCCAAGCCTGGAGTTGAAGTTACTGCTACCGCTTTTAATTTTTTGAAGTAAGGCTCACACTCTGCCAAAATATTTGGTAAAGCTTCAGCGTGAAGTCTAGCTGCGAGTTCAGGGACAACACCGCCATAAACAGAATGTTCTAACTCCTGAGATATTTTTTTATGAAAAATAAGTTTTTTTGTTTTGATATCTGTGATAGCGATAGCACTATCATCACAGCTACTTTCTATACTAAGAATCATCTATTATATTCCTTTTTTTCAACATACACTGATTAGAATATGGAAGATTTATACAAAAACATGAAGATTCAGAATCAAAATTAATATTACCTCCAAAGATTTTTTGAACTATCTGCTTAGACATATACAAACCTATTCCTGTTCCTTGAGATTTATGTTTAGTTGTAAAATATGGGTCAAAAATTTTATTTTTTATTTCAGGATTAATTCCCCCAGCACTATCACAACAAATAATTTCCAATGATTCTTGCTTAACAGTAAATTTTAAAATTATTCTTTTATCCTGCATATCTTTATCAAAAGCATCTTTAGCATTATTCAAAAGATTTAATAAAACTTGGGAGATTGAAGAAGAAAGTTCAATCTTGTTATTAACACAATCGACTTCTATATCTAATGTTATATCATTTTTAATTATTTCAATGTTAATAATACTTTTAACCTCTTTTAAAATATCTTTCAAGTCTCGAATTTGCGTGTAAGTTTTTTTATTAAAAAATGACATGAAATCATCTATCGTAGAAGCTAAATAATTCACATTACTTTCAATAATATCAAAGTTTTTTTCTAGATTATTTCCGCTTGATAGCTTAGCATTAGCAACCGATAGACTTATCGTGTTAAGAGGTTGTTTCCATTGATGTGAAATATTTGCCAACATTTCACCCATTAAAGCAAATCTTGCTTGTTCAAAAAGTATTGCATCTTTCTTTTTATTTTTTTCTATTTCTTTATTCAACTCATCTTTAAAATATTTTAAATGTACCGATAACTCTATAATTATACCTATAGTTACAGGAGCCATCAATAATGGAGTAACTATTGACTTTATAAATGTAATATTCGTATACTGGGCACCAAAGAGCATTGTAAGGATATAAACAAGTGGAATAGAACTAAGAACAACAAAAATTGTTCCAAATATAATTATACTTTTTGGACGGTATAAAGAAAGCTTATGCAAGTGCTTATCTAGCATATTACTAATCATTTTTATTTTCCTTTCATAAACTCTCTTACTTCTTTATCTAAAGCAAAGACATCATCAACACTATGAGGTATCTGAATAAATGATTCAAATGCATCCATTATCATTTTCGAAATATCCATAAAGCCTATTTCTTTATTTATAAATTTTTCTATTGCAACTTCATTTGCAGCATTAACTATTAAACCTTTTATAGGATTTTTTAAAAGTTCTTCTTTAAGTTCCCAGATAGGGTATCTATTTTTATCTATTTGTCTAAATTCAAGATTTCCAACTTCTAACAAATTGACATGTTTTAAAATCTGCTCATCCATCTGCTCATCTAGAGCATACGCTATTGGGAGTTGCATACTTGCATGTGCAAAATGAGCCGTAGTTGAGCCATCTTTAAAATCAATAAGAGCATGAATAAGTGATTTTGTTTCTATGATAGCATCATATTGACCTTCACCAAAAAGCCATCTTGCCTCAAGTAGTTCAAATATTTTATTTACCATTGTTGCGCTATCTATGGTTATCTTTTGTCCCATCGACCAGTTGGGATGTTTCTGTGTATCTGCCAACGAAGCATTTTGAAGTTTCTTAATATCCCAGTCACGAAATGCCCCACCACTTGCAGTAATAATCATCTTTTGGACTGGTCTATCTTGCATCAAGTACCAAAGCCCAAAATGTTCACTATCAATGGGTTGAATTTTGCTTACATCTATAAATGCTCCACAAGCAACTAAACTTTCTTTATTTGCCAGTGCAACTTTTTTACCTGCATCTATGGCTGTAAGTGTTGGACGAAGACCTAAAAAACCAACAAGAGCATTAACGACTAATTCTGATTGAGCATCTTTTATAACTTCTAAAATGGCATCTTGACCTGAAAAAACATTTTTATGATTTACATTTTTTATATCTTTTGCATCTGCAACTACAACAACTTTTGGCTGATACTCTAAAATCTGTTCATTGAGAAGTTTAATATTTTTTCCACAAACCAAAGCTTCAACTTTTATATTGAACTTTTTAGCAACTTTTAGAGTATTTACACCTATTGAGCCTGTTGAGCCTAAAAGTATCACCTATACAAGCCCACGAAGTAAAACTAACATAACTATCGAACCAAAAAGATAGCCATCTATTCTATCAAGTATACCACCGTGTCCTGGAAGAATATCACCACTATCTTTTACTCCAGCATTTCTTTTTAAACTACTCTCAAACAAATCTCCAAATATAGAACTTGTTGCAACCATAAATGAGATGATAAAAGATACGCTTAAATCTACTATACTCAAACCAACAAACATTCCACCAATAGTTGCAACAACTATACCACCAACAACACCTTCCATAGTTTTGTTTGGAGAAGTTTCACAAAACGGAGTTTTCCCGATGCTTTTACCAACTGCGTAAGCACCAACATCAGTAAGTGCGACTACTATCAATAGCCAAAGAAGAGAAATAACTCCGTATTCTTGATACATTGTAAAGATAAAGAGCATTCCAGCGGTTGGATATATAAAAGGAAAAAAGTTTTTCCAAGTTAGTTTTTTATTAAAAGCAATAGCACTTGCATAAGCAACCCAAGCTAAAACAAAAAGGTCATCTCCGTAAGGGTAGATGCCAGCCATAAGCCAAACACCAAGAGCTATAATGAGAAGAGAGTCATTTTTTATTTCAAAAAGTTTTTGAGCCTCTTTAAAAGCTAAAAGATAAATAAGTCCAAGAAATGCCCACATCATAAAAAAGCTATCTATAAAGCCTATAAGTAAAACCAAACCAATGAGGGAAAAACCTGTGACGACTCTCTCTTTACTAACATTTATAGATTCTAAAAACTTCATGAACTTTCCTAAATATAATGATTTGTAATTTATGGATTATACCAAATCACACTTTAATATCTAGTTTATAAACTGGAAACTCTTCTTCTTTTTCTTCATCTTCACTCTCATCATGGTCTGCCCTTGCTGTTTCTTGATCAGCTTCATTTTTTTCATGTTCTCTATCTGGGTCAACTTCATGATTTTCTTCAGCAGGACGAACTTTTAAAACTTTCTCATCTTTTTCATTTACAGCAGCTTGAGCGACCATGTTTTGAAAGTCAACACGACTATTATGAGCATTTTGAACAGAAGATACATTTGCTGTCATCTGGTTTGTAAAAATTGCACTTCCTATTGCACCAATGCTCATAATATGTCCTTTAATTTATTTTCGAGTATCTACCTCTATGGTTTTGTACTTGTTGTAAAGTACATTTGCACCACTTTGTATAGTAACTTCTCGTCTAGGAGTATAATCGACCAAAAACTTATCTTTTTGAATAGTTGTAAAATCTACACATAACCTTCCTGCCCCATTTATGATGCTAATTGGGATGTTTTGCTTGTCGGTTGTGATGATGACATGAGCAGATGGTCTGTCTTTCATGTGAACCCAAATATCTCTTGCTCTTGCATTTTTCAAAACTTCTATATTACCTTTTTCATTTTTACCAAGTTGAACTTTATAGCCTTCTATCCAAAAAACCTCAACACTATCATTTGTTTTTATTTTTTTCGCTTGAATTTTAGAAGGAAAAAGTAGTTGTATTTTTGATACATCTTTTGCCTCTTGAACTGTATGTATAAAAAGTTTTATATGCTCAATTTTAGAACTTAAAGATTCTTTTTCAATATGTAGATGCTTGACTTTTTGTTTCGCTTTTTTACTTCTTGAGAAAAGCGAAGATGCCATTAAAGCAGGTGTCCAAAGCTCTTTATGCAGTTCTATTACCAAAGGTGTTCCATCATAATCATTTAAGTTCAAAGTTTTTTGATAAGATTTAATATTGTGAATGTTTGCTAAAACTATATTCCCATGGTGCTGACACTTTTGCACTTCATTTTTTAGTTTTGTTTCATCATCAAGCAAATCATAAAGTTTTTGTAGTTTTTTAAGCTTTTTATTTAAAAAAAGAATCTTTTGTTTTTTAAGCGAGTCTAGTCTATTTTTTACTTCCTTTTCATACTCATCATATAAAAATATTTCTACATTTTCAAGTGGATACTCTTTTGCCACAAAAGGAGCTGGTAAAACATTTAAAAGTTTTTGTCCAACTCTAATCTCACGAAATGAAGAAAACAAATCAACATGACGCAAGGCTTCAAGAACAACCTCATTTTCATCTAAGATGATTACATTCGTGTATTTGCCAGTAAACTCAAACTGTAAAAGTGTAGTTTCTTCTTTATATGCAGATGCTATGGAGGTAGTAAATCTTAAGATTTTATCATCATTTAAAAGCTCCACACCTAAGATGTTTGCTCTGTTAAATCGTTTTGCCAAGATAACATCAAAAGGCGCATTATATACTTTTGAACGAGCATAAGAGGAGCATCTAAACATTTTAGAGTTTGAGCGTTGCATCTCAAAGTAAAGCTCGTCATCTTTATCAAAAGCTATTTTTATGATGGTATCGCTTACCCGATAGATAGCAGAAATCTTTTTAAATTTAAGTAGATAGTTTTTAATTTGTTTTAAATGGGATAATTTCATAAAAGTATTTTATCAGATTTTTTGATATACTTGCAAAAAAAATCAAAGAGACACAGAAATGAGCCCTAAAGGTTTTGGTAAAAGTTACTTCTCCTTAGCAGCAATACAAGCCCATGTTTCACAACAAAAAATCGTGGCTATGTACTCATCAACTGCCACTCTTAGTGGAAAACCACTAACTATAAAAATCACTTCTCCACCTATTGATTAGTCCGTAAAAGGAACACTTCGCTTAAACCGCTGTGGTCACTAAAGTTTTGCTCAAAGAGCAAAATAAATCATTGACTCACATACTTAATCAGTATATAGGAATTTCAATAATGCAAAATAAAATAAAACTATCTCTAATATTAGTAGCTTTTTTAAGCCAACTTAACGCACAGGACACACAAAAAATAATCTTAAATCCACTTAGCATTACCTCAACTGCCATAAAAACAGATGAGTTAAAATCTACAGATGCAGTAGAAGTTTATACACAAAAAGATATCCAAAAAGCCAATGTAAGAAATGTATATGAATTTTTAAACCAACAAACTTCTGTTACATCAACGCCTAGCTATGGAAATCCTTTTTCTCAAAAACTTGATATGCGTGGATACGGTGGAGATGGCTATCAAAATATAGTTATCATGGTTAATGGTAGAAAATTAAACAATGTAGATGGAGTGCCTCAGTTACTATCATCGATTTCACCAACATCAATTAGTCGTATAGAGATTATTAAATCTAGTGGTATTGTCATTGGAGGAGATGGAGCTAATGCTGGTGTTATCAACATAATTACAAAACAAACCAATGATAAAGAAGTTTCTTTTTATCTTGGAACTTATGGAGCCGTATCTGGTTCATTTTATATTGGTCATAAAGACAATAAACTTGCAATCTCAGCAAGTGGTGAAGCACAAAAGAACAATGGGATTAGAGATATTGATACAAATGGCAATAAAGATAAAAACCAACTCTCAACAGCAACTTTTAACCTATCATATAGACCTATTGAGAATTTAGAGTTAAGAGCTGGAATCTCTAGTGCTAGAACAAATGTTATCTACGCTGGAAGCTTAACTCAAGCGGAGTATGATAAAAACCCTTCGCAAATGAGTAATGCTTGGTCTGCTTTTACACAACAGTTTTATGATACGGATGCTTTAAGTGCTGGAATTGTTTATGACATAAGTGATAAACTTGTTGTAAATATTGATGGTTCAAGAGAAAACAAAAAATCTCAATACGGCACAAATAATCCAGCACATTATCTATATGATACTGTAAAAATTAAAGTTGATTATGAAGATGACTCTTTAAATATATCTGCTGGATATGATGATTATAACTACAATAGAAAAAATCCAAATAATGACCTAACAAAAAAAAATAATGCTGGATATATTATGAGTAGCTTTGCTTTAAACAACTCTTCTATTAAAGCTGGTTATAGATATGAAAAAGTTTCATTTGAGAGTAAAACAGGAGATAATCAATATGATACGCTTCATGGCGTAGAACTTGGATATAACTACACTTTTGATAAACAAAAATCTATCTTTGTAAACTATGCTCACTCTTATCAGTCAGCTGATTTAGACAGACTTTTTAAATGGAACACAGGAGCATTTTTAGGTTATGTAAATCCATCTCAAGCAAATAATTTTAATCTTGGGTTTAACTATATTACAAAGACGAATAAGCTTAAAGTAACAGCTTATTACATTGACTTACAAAATGAAATCTACTATCAACCACTTTTATCTTCAACAAATAAAAATACAAATATAGACAAGTCACATAAATATGGTCTTGATTTATATGATATGTGGCTTATATCTAGCAAATGGAGTCTAGCACTTAACTATAACTATATTCAAGCCATTATAGATGAAGAAAAAGAGGGTGGATTTGATTATGCTGGCAAGCATCTTCCTGGTGTCTCAGATCACAATGCAAAAATAACTATTGGGTTTATGCCAGATGATTTTAGCACTATCGCACTAACTCAAATCTACCGTTCAGAGACTTATGCTGCAAATGATTTCAACAATAACTTCTCTCAAAAACAAGATGCTTATATGAGTACAGATATCTCTGCAACTTATGCTAAAAAATCTTGGGAAGTTTTTGCTAAAATAAATAATATTTTTAACAAGTCAAACGGTATGTGGATTAGAAATGACAGCATCTACCCTGTAAACTTTGCAACAACTGCTTTAGTTGGTTTTAAATTAAAATACTAAAGGTTTAAGATATGAGTATAAAAATTATTTTTATTATCTTATTTTTGTCAATCACTTTAAATGCTAATGAGAGAATCATCTCTCTTAGCCCTTCAATAACTGAGATTATCTACGCACTTGAAAAAGGTGACTCTCTAGTGGGTACTTCTTCTTTTTCGCTTTACCCTAAACAAGCACAAAAGCTTCCTATTGTTGGAAGTTATCAGAGTCCAAATATTGAAAGAATTTTAGCACTTGAACCTACCTTAGTTATTGGTCAAACATTTAACCAAAGCACTTTAGAAAAGTTAAAATATTTAAACCTGCCCTTGAAGTATAAAATTAAAACATTAATGCTAAACCTAGATAATATTAAAAACATTAAACAATCTATAACTAATCTTGCATCCATAATAAATTCAAACAAAGCAAAAGAGCTTATCAAAAGTATAGACACCCAAATAAAAGATGTTCCTAAAAATATAGCTCCACATAGCGTTATGATAGTTTATGGTTTAAGAGAAGACTTACGCTCATCAACTTACATAGCAGGACATAACATATTTTTTGAAGATATCATAAAACTAAGTGGAAACAAAAATGCTTATAGCTCAAACTCCACTTCTCAACCAGTTTTAAACTATGAAAATATAATAGCTCTAAATCCAGACCAAATTATTATTTTGCATTCACATGCGACGGAACCAAATGTAAATATGAAAAAAGCTCTTAAAGCTTGGTATTATATCCCCACCAATGCTTCAAGAAATAAAAATATTTCCATAGTAGATGAAGATTATTTACATATACCTTCGCATCGAGTAGCCCTAACAATAAAAAGACTTTTCTTTGAGATGAATCACAATTACAAAAAAAGGAACTAATTGCAAACTTTAAACATTTTTACCAATAAGACAGACTCATTCCCTAAAGGAAAGGCTGATTTTTTATTAGCAGCAGCTGTTACAAAAACTTGCGAAATTGCGGGCATAACTCAAGCTGGTATTCCTGGGAAAATTTCACTTACTCCTACTCTAGATGCTGAGTTTATAACAAATGAAAAAGTTTTCTCTATGGGAGAGTTAGCCGAAACTCCAACGGGTGTTCCCACCCCTGCCCTCATAACAAGAGCTGTGCATAATTTAGTTCCTTTTTCAAAGATTGAAGTTTTAAACCTTGGTCTAGAAGCTTTACCTCAAAATACAAACCTTTTAAACTTTGGCATCTGTGCATCTGAGTCTATTTCTACTGGAGCCAACATTGATGCTAAAGAGATTTTCAAAAAAGGTATGCTTGCTGGAAAGAACTATGAACTAAAAGGAAATTATCTTATACTTGGAGAAAGTACACCAAGCGGTACTACAACAGCGGCGACTACTGCTTTAGCCTTGGGTTATGATTTAAGAGATGATTTTTCATCAAGTTTTTTAAATGTACCAAAAAATATAAAAAATCAAACTATAGACAAAGCCATGGCACTTTTAAGTGATGACATGAGTAACTTTGAAAAGCTATCACTTGTTAGTGATAATATGCTTATCTTTTGTGCTGGTTTTATTATAGAAGCTTCGAGAAGGTTTCATATAGTTTTAGCTGGTGGAACACAAATGGCAGCCTGTCTTTTAGTGGCAGACAAACTAAAAGAAGACACTTTTATAAGAGTAAAAAGTGACAATATAACTCTAGCTACTACTTCGTGGGTAACTAATGATAAGCACTCTGATATTAAAAATATACTCTCAAAACTAAGCTACACTCCACATGCTATTTTTACCTCTTTTTCATTTGCCACAACAGAGATTCCAATTTTAAAAAAATACGATGAAGGCGAGGCAAAAGAAGGTGTAGGAGCAGGAGCATGCCTAGGATATGCAAATGCAAATGGTGTTACAAACAAAAAACTATTAGAGGCTATAGAGCTTTTAATATACGGAATGTAAAAAAGATGAAAGCTCTTTTTATAGGTGGGATTAAAAGTGGTAAAAGCATAAATGCTCAAAACTATATTTTAAAACTCTCAAGTTCTAAACCATGCTATCTAGCGACAACAGAGTTTATAGATGCGGGTATGAAAGAGAGGATAAAAGAGCATAAAAAAAACAGACGCGATAAGTTTAATACTATTGAAGAAAGTCTTAAAATATACGAAACCATAAAAGCTAACAAAACTTCTGTGTTAGTTGAGTGTGTTAGTATGTGGATAAACAATATGTTTCATCATGGTTTTGACATTGAAGATATGAAAAAAGAACTCTTTAGAGTTTTGGGCTTAGATAAAACAATAGTTTTTGTATTAAATGATGTTGGCTCTGGAATCATTGCTGATAATAAATTAGCTAGAGATTTTGTAGATGCCAGCGGGATACTTTCTCAGCTAATAGCTCAAAATTGCGATGAGGTTTATCATACCATCGCTGGAATTTCTACGAGAATAAAATGAATAAAATTTTAAAAGGTTTTGCTCTATCTGTTAGTATGCTAACTAGCTTACCTTTTTTTAAAGTTCATGATTTTTACAAGGGAATCAACAGTTATAGTGTTATGTTTTATCCACTAGTTGGTTTTTTGCTTGGCTCTATTTTATGGTTAATACACTCTTTACTTTTTAACTCCTTTGAAGCCTCACACCTAGGCATAATCATCTTCACACTTTTAGTTATCTTAACAGGAGCCTTGCATCTAGATGGTTTAAGTGACACCATAGATGGACTTTTTGTACATAAACAAAAAGCACTTGAAGTCATGAAGGACCCTCATACTGGTGGAATGGGTATGATTTTTACAGTAACTTTTTTGATATTAAAAGCATCTACCTTTGTTATTTTTGAAGCCTACTATCTTTTACCTGTAGTGCTTATGTTCTCTCGTTTCAATGCTGTTTTAGCTATTTACTTATTTCCATATATTTCTAAAAATGGCATGGGTACCTTAGCAAAAGAAGAGCTAAATAGTTCTCATGTTCTCATAGCTTTTATCTATATCATGGTTTTAAGTCTATTTAATTTTTGGCTTTTTATTTTAAGTATTTTAGTTTTGTTTGTTATAAAAACATTTTTTGTAAAAAGATATGGTGGTTTTAGTGGAGATATTTATGGTTTTAGTATTGAAGTTACAGAACTCATCTTACTAAATGCTATCTTACTTGGTGTTGGACTATGACTTTAACTATTGTTCGTCACGCAGAGGTAGAAGAAAAATACATTGGATGTTATAACGGGCATCTAGACATTGGACTATCTACTAAAGGTTACGCAGATGCCAAAGACTTAGGCAAACATTTTAAAGCCTCAAACTTTGATGACATCTATTGTTCTGACCTTCTTCGTGCAAAAGAAACACTAAAAGCATTTATAGGTACAGATGCCATAACCTACACAAAAGAGTTAAGAGAGAAATCATGGGGAAAACATGAAGGACTTAGTTTTGATGAGATTTGCACAAAAGACTCACTAAAATATGAAAATTTTGAACAATGGATAAAAGCTTTAGATGGAGAGAGTATAGAAGATTTTAAAACAAGGGTAGAGAAGTTTTTTTTCACTACCCTAGCATCTATGCAAAGCAAAAATATTTTAGTTATGACTCACAGCGGTGTTATAAAAACATTTATCTCTATTGTAAAAAACATTAACCTTGAGGAAGCTTTTTCTTACTCTATTCCTTACGCTTCTTTTGTAGTGTATAATAGTGAAACTAATAAACTAACTATGAAGAAGAAATAAAATATGTTTGAACAAACTTTTAAAAATATAGACGATATTCTCCACAAAGATGCAGGGTGTGGAAGTGAGCTTGATTATGTAGAACAAACCTCTTGGGTCTTATTTTTAAAGTACCTTGATGATTTAGAAAAAGACAAACTAACAGCTTGTGAACTTATGGGAACAACTTACACAAATATTATAAAATCTGAGTTTCAATGGAAAACTTGGGCTGCTCCAAAACTATCAAATGGAAAAATCGACCATGATGCTTTAACTGGTGATGATTTATCTGACTTTATAAATAATGAGCTATTTCCTTACTTTAAAAAGTTTAAAGCAAATGCTACAAGTGCCAATACTATTGAGTACAAAATCGGTGAGATATTTAGTGAGTTAAAAAACAGAATCCAAAGTGGTTATAATTTGCGTGAAGTTCTAAACCACATTGACGAACTTCGTTTTCAAACACATATACAAAAGCATGAGATGAGCCATCTTTATGAAGGTAAAATCAAAAACATGGGAAATGCAGGGCGAAATGGAGGAGAATATTACACTCCACGACCTCTCATAAAAACCATCATAAAAGTTGTACATCCTAAGATAGGAAATACTATCTATGACGGAGCGGTAGGTTCAGCAGGTTTTTTGGTTGAGGCTTTTGCATACCTAAGTGAAAGTAAAAAACTATCTACTTCAGACATTACAACTTTGCAAAAAAACACTTTTTATGGAAAAGAAAAAAAGTCACTAGCCTATATTATCGGCATCATGAATATGATACTCCATGGTGTTGAAGCTCCAAACATCATACATACAAATACTTTGGCCGAAAATTTATCAGACATACAAGAAAAAGACCGTTATGATGTTGTTTTAGCAAATCCACCTTTTGGCGGAAAAGAAAGAGCAGAAGTTCAGCAAAACTTTCCCATAAAAACGGGAGAAACTGCATCTCTATTTTTACAGCATTTCATCAAAATACTTCGAGCGGGAGGCAAGGCAGGTGTAGTTATAAAAAATACTTTTTTAAGTAACACAGACAATGCATCTATAGCCTTAAGAAAAGAGCTTTTAACATCTTGTAATTTGCATACAGTTTTAGACTTACCCGCAGGTACTTTTACAGGTGCAGGTGTTAAAACGGTCGTTCTCTTTTTTGATAAAGGTCTTAGCACAAAAAAAGTTTGGTTTTACTCACTTAACCTTGATAGAAACCTAGGAAAAACAAACCCTCTAAATGCAAAAGATTTAGCAGAGTTTGTAGAGTTACAAAAAACGAAAGCTGATAGTGAAAACTCTTGGACTTTAAAACTAAAAGATATAGATAAAACTACTTATGATTTGAGTGCTAAAAATCCAAATACTCCAGAAGAAGCACCTCTAAGAAAACCAAAAGAGATTTTAAAAGCTATGGCGGAGTTAGATAAAGAGAGTGAAAATATTCTTAAAACTATTAAAGGCTTAGTGTGAAAAATAAAGTCCAAATATTTGAAACAAAAAATGTTAGAAGCCATTGGGATGAGAGTCAAGAAAAATGGTTTTTTTCAGTACAAGATATAGTTCAAATTTTATCAGAGAGTACCGATGTTAAACAATACATAAAAAAAATGAAAACACGAAATCCTGAGTTAAATTCCAACTGGGGTACAATATGTACCCTAGTTACTATGCAAGCAAATGATGGGAAAAATCGTAAAATTCAAGCATCAGATATGGAGGGTATACTCAGAATAATTCAATCTATTCCATCTAAAAAAGCTGAACCATTTAAGATGTGGTTAGCCAAAGTTGGAAGCGAGAGAATAGATGAGATAGAAGACCCTGAGTTAGCTTTTGATAGAGCAATGAGAAGCTACTTAGATAAAGGCTACTCAAAAGAGTGGGTAAACCAAAGACTAAAGAGTATAGAAGTTAGAAAAGAGCTAACTGATGAGTGGGAACAAAGAGGGGTAAAGGAGGGTTTAGAGTTTGGCATACTAACAAATGAGCTTACTCGTGCTTGGACTGGAAAAAGCGTTAAAGAATACAAGGCTTTTAAAGGTTTAAAAAAAGAGAACCTAAGAGACAACATGTCTAACTTAGAGTTAATTTTAAATATGTTAGCAGAAGCTTCAACAACAGAGATTTCAAAAGTACAAAAACCACAAGGTCTAAAACAAAACAAAGAAGTAGCAAAAAAAGGTGGCAATGCTGCCAAATCAGCAAGACTAGAGATAGAAAAAGAAACAGGCGAGGCTATTGTAAATGCTAGTAATTCTAAAAAACTTTTAAGTAAAAAAGAAACTAAAAATGATAACTAAGGGTAATGTCTTGAGAGAGGGGTGGGAAATTCGGAGGCTTAAAGATGTATGTACTTTAATTACTTGTGGAGTAGCCAAAAAACCTAATTATATAGACAATGGTATTCCTTTTCTTTCTGCAAGAAATGTTAAGAATGCAAAAGTAATTTGGCAAAAGCATCAATATATTTCAGAAGATTTTCACAATGAATTAACAAAGAAAAATAAACCTTTAATTGGGGATATTCTTTATACTAGAGTCGGTAGTTTTGGTGAAGCAGCAGTAATTGAAGATAATATAGAATTTAGTATTTTTGTAAGTTTAACCTTAATAAAGATTGATACAAATATATTGAATAATTATTTTTTAAGATATTATTTAAACTCTAGTTATATAAAAAAATTGGCTAAAGACAGTATAAGTGGTTCAGGTGTTGGAAACTTAAATGTAGGAACAGTAAGAAAATTTCCAATATCAATTCCTCCACTCCAAGAACAAGAAAAAATAGTAACTATTTTAGATGAGGCTTTTTTGGCGATAGCTAAGGCAAAAGCAAATGCAGAGTTAAACTTACAAAATGCAAAAGAGCTTTTTGAATCTTATTTGCAAGGTATTTTTAAAAATAATAATGGTGGCTCTAACAGTGAAACATTAGATAGTATTTGTGATTTAATTGTAGATTGTGAGCACAAAACAGCACCAATTCAAGAAACTGGTTATCCATCAATAAGAACTCCAAATATAGGGCAAGGAATTTTACTTTTAAATAAAGTCAATAAAGTATCTGAAGAAACATACAAGGAATGGACAAGACGAGCAATGCCACAAGCAGATGATTTAATATTAGCTAGAGAAGCACCTGCTGGTAACATTGCTGTTATTCCAAAAAATATAAAAGTATGTTTAGGGCAAAGAACAGTTTTAATTAGACCAAAGAAAGAGAAGTTTATTTCTAAATATTTAGCTTTTTTGATTCTTTCTAAAGATGTACAAAAAAAACTTCTTTCTCACTCTAAAGGTGCAACTGTTGAGCATATAAATATGAAAGACATTAGAGCATTTAAAATTTACAACCTTCCAACAATAGATAAACAATTAAGAATTATTAAGAAAATTGAATCCACTCAAAAACAAACAAAAAAACTAGAATCCATCTACACCCAAAAACTGGGAGACCTAGAAGAACTAAAAAAATCCATCTTGCAAAAAGCCTTTAATGGAGAACTAACATGAATAAAAACGACAAATTAGTAATATTTCAAAGTAAAGAGATTAGAAGAGTTTGGGAAGATGATGAGTGGTATTATTCAGTCATTGATATTTGCCAAGTATTAACAAATAGTTCTAATCCTCGTGATTATTGGTATAAAATGAAAATTCGTGTCAATTCTGAAGATGAATTTCAACTGTCGACAGTTTGTCTACAGTTGAAATTGAAAGCTCCTGATGGAAAAATGAGAACAACTGACTGTGCAAACACACAAAGTATTCTAAGAATTATCCAGTCCATTCCATCACCAAAAGCTGAACCTTTTAAGCAGTGGTTAGCACAAGTTGGACATGAACGCATCCAAGAGATAGAAAACCCTGAACTAGCACAAGAGCGTATGAAAACTCTTTATGAACAAAAAGGTTATCCAAAAGACTGGATAGACAAACGACTTCGTGGAATTGCTATTCATCAAAATCTTACAGATGAGTGGAAAGAAAGAGGCATAAAAGAGCATAAAGATTTTGCGATTTTAACAGCTGAAATCTCTAAAGCCACTTTTGGCATGACTCCAAGTGAATACAAAACTCATAAAAATTTACCTGAAAAATCAAATGCAAATCTTCGTGACCATATGGATGATTTAGAACTTATATTTTCTATGTTAGGCGAAAGAGTAACTACTGAAATTTCCAAAGAGGAAAAACCAGATACTTTAGAAAAAAGTAAAAAAGTAGCCTCTCGTGGTGGAGCAGTCGCTGGAAATGCAAGAACTCAAACTGAAAAAGAGTTAGGCAGATCTGTTAGTACAAAAAAGAACTATCTACCAAAAACAAATCTTTTTGAAATAGGCAATGATGATGAATGAAGCCCAAACAAGAGCTGAACTTATAGACCCTAAACTTCGTGAATGTGGTTGGGGAGTTGTACAAGATTCTAAGATTTTTCGTGAAGAGAATGTTTGTCGCATAACTGATGGTCGCATCCAAGTGGGTGGCGGTAGAACTAAGGCACTTATAGCTGATTATATTTTAGTTTACAAGGGTGTTAAACTTGCTGTTGTTGAAGCAAAAGCAAGTGAGTTAGAAGTTGGCGAGGGTGTTGCTCAAGCAAAACTTTACGCACAAAAACTTTCACTTGAAACTACTTACTCCACAAATGGTAAAGAGATTTATAGCATCTGCATGAAAACTGGCAAAGAGAGTTTAGTTTCAAGTTACTTAACACCTGATGAACTTTGGGAGAAGACTTACTCAGACCAAAACCTTTGGAGAGAAAAATTCGCATCTATCCCTTTTGAGAACAAAAGTGGAACATGGCAACCTAGATACTACCAAGAAATAGCAGTTAAAAATGCTCTTGAAGCAATCGCTCAAAACAAAAACCGCATACTTTTAACACTTGCAACAGGAACAGGTAAAACAGCCATAGCCTTTCAAATAGCATGGAAACTTTTTCACACAAGGTGGAACCTAAAAAGAGATGCTCAAAGACGACCACGCATACTTTTTTTAGCAGACAGAAATATACTAGCAGACCAAGCCTTTAACTCTTTTTCAGCATTTAGTGAAGATGCGATGGTTCGCATCAAACCTAAAGAGATAAAAAAGAGTGGCAAAATCCCAACAAATGGAAGTATCTTTTTTACTATCTTTCAGTCGTTTATGAGTGGCGATAAAAATGAGCCTTATTTTGGGCAATATCCAAAAGACTATTTTGATTTTATTATCATCGATGAGTGTCATAGAGGTGGAGCAAATGATGAAGGAAATTGGCGTAGCATCTTAGAGTATTTTTCTCCTGCTGTTCAACTAGGACTTACAGCAACTCCAAAACGCAAAGATAATGTAGATACTTATGATTACTTTGGTAAACCTGTATATATCTACTCTTTAAAAGATGGCATAAATGATGGTTTTTTAACACCTTTTAAAGTAAAACGAATCAAAACAACTCTTGATGATTACTTATATACCAATGATGATAATATTATAGAAGGTGAAATAGAAGAAGGGAAACTTTACAAAGAGGAAGATTTCAACAAGATTATAGAGATAAAACAAAGAGAAGAAAAAAGAGTTAAAATCTTTATGGACGCGGCAAATGAAAATGACAAAACTATCATCTTTTGTGCCACTCAAGAACACGCAGCCGCTGTCCGTGACTTAGTAAACCAATATAAAAAAACAAGTACAGATGCATCATATTGTGTCCGAGTTACTGCCAATGATGGCGAAATAGGCGAACAATTTTTACGAGAGTTTCAAGATAATGAAAAACTAATTCCTACCATATTAACAACATCTCAAAAACTCTCTACAGGTGTAGATGCTAGAAACATTCGTAATATTGTTCTTATGCGTCCAGTAAAACAAATCATAGAGTTTAAACAGATAATTGGTCGTGGAACTAGGCTGTTTGATGGAAAAGAGTTTTTTACGATTTATGATTTTGTAGATGCGTATCAAAGGTTCTCAGACCCAGAGTGGGATGGAGAACCTTTAGAACCAGAGCCAATCACTTCGCCAAATGAGCCAAAAACTCCAAGTGAGCCAAAAGAGCCAAATCCAAAACCTAAAAAAATCAAAGTAAAACTAAGCGATGGAAAAGAGAGAGAGATACAGCATATGCTCTCTACCTCTTTTTGGGGTGCTGATGGAAAGCCAATCTCTAGTGAAGAATTTTTGCAAAATCTTTTTGGAGAGTTACCAAAGTTTTTTAAAAATGAAGAAGAACTAAGAACTATTTGGAGTAAGCCATTAACTAGAAAAGTACTTTTAGAAAAACTAAATGAAGCAGGTTTCGGAGCAGATGAGTTAAACACTCTTAAAAAGCTCATAGATGCCCATAACAGTGATATTTTTGATGTCTTAAAGTATGTGTTTGATAGTGATATAAAACCGATTTCAAGACAAGACAGAGTAAATGAAGCTAAAAAAAGTATATTTGCTCTTCTTAATAAAGAACAAGCTGAATTTATAGAATTTGTTTTATCAAAGTATATCCAAAGTGGTGTAGAAGAACTTTCACAAGATAAACTTCCCATTTTACTAGAAAGTAAATACCAATCACTAGAAGATGCAAAAGCTATTTTAGGAGATGTTGCAAATATAAGCTCATTATTTATAGAATTTCAACAGCATCTATATAAACAAAGAATAGCGTAAAATATGATATAATAACCGTACAATAACCGTAAAGGATAGATTATGCAAACAGCACACATAGATATTGGATTTAGCAAGGATTCTCGTTTTGACACTAAAATAAACTCTGGGTTAAAAGAGATGCTAAAGGTAGCTTCAACGCTAGAAGGAATGGACTTATCAGCTTTTATCATCTCAGCTGCTACTCAAAAAGCAAGAGAAGTTATACAACAATCTGAATCACTATCGTTAAACAATAATGGGTATAAAAAATTTATGAACATAATTAATCATCCTCCAAAAGCTACTAGAGAGTTGAATAACTTAATGAAGCTAGATGATTTAAATGAGCGATAATGTAATAATCGAAAGATTTGATTTTGCTAAAACCTACAATGGGTTGAAACAATTTGATTGTAACCACGATCTCATAAATAGATTTGTAAAAAAATCTATGAAAAAACAAGTTGAAAATGACTATTCAGCTGCTTATATTTTACTTGATTTAAATAACCAAGAAAGATTTATCGGTTTTTATACAATAACAACTTTTAGCATTCAAAAATCTACTTTTGAGATACCTCTAAAATCTTCACCAAGTTCGGTACCTGTTTTTAGGATAATAATGCTTGGAGTAGATAAAAAATATGCGAACAGAGGTTATGGTTCTAAACTCTTAAAGCATTGTTTTAAGCTCGTTTTAAGAGCTTCTGAGGAAGTCGGAGCTAAAGGACTTTACTTAGATGCTGAAGATAAAAAACATGGATGGTATAAAAAACTTGGCTTTGAAGCTATAAACTCACCTGATAAAGATACTAATATAATGCCTATGTTTATATCCACTGATACCATCAGAGATGCTATATGTTAATGATTAGTCTCGACTCTCTAAGTGTCAAATATGACAATAAAACTATACTTACAGATATATCTTTAAATATTGAGAGTCATCTAAGTATTCTTGGGGCAAATGGTTCTGGGAAAAGTACCTTGGCTAAAGCACTTTGTAATCTCATAAAGTATGAGGGTAGTGTGAGTATTGATGATAAAGACATCAAAGAGTTGTCTTTAAAAGAGAGAGCAAAACTTATCTCATATATTCCTGCAAAACTTGAAGTTTATGATGCTTATATTAGTGTTGAAGAGTTTGTACTTCTTAGTCGTTTTGCACATAAAGAAAACTTTTTTGACTACTCAGACAAAGATAAAACAATCACAAAAGAAACTTTAAAATTTTTAAATATTTCTCATCTAAAAGACCATACTATAAACTCTCTTAGCTCAGGGGAATCTCAACTTGTTTTAATCGCTTGTGCCTTAACTCAACAAAGTAAAATTATCATCTTTGATGAACCAACTGCAAATTTAGACCCTAAGAACTCTAAAATTATCGCTCAACATATCAAAGGTTTAAAAGATTATCATCAAGTTATTCTCATCACGCATGATTTGCATCTAGCCTCATTTATAGACTCAGATACTTTATTTATCAAAGATTCAAAAGCCATATACTATAAAAAAGATTTTTTTAATCAAGAAAATTTAAAAGAACTTTATGAGGTTGACTTTAATGACTTGGCGGTTAGTTATGAGTAGGTATTTTATTTGGTTTTTTCTTTTGCTTATTCTTATAATATCTCCTTTTTTAGGTGCATTTGATTTAAAGGTTAGTGAAGTTTTTATAAATGGTACCTTAGATAATTCCATATTTTTTAATCTTAGAATTCCAAGAGTTTTATTTGCTTTTTTTGCAGGAGTCATCTTAGCTTTAAGCGGTTTGCTATTTCAAACACTTTTTAGAAATGCTCTTATGACTCCATATACTCTAGGCATCTCAAGTGGTGCTGTTTTGGGTGCTGGAATCGCTATAAAACTAGGTCTTGGAAGTTTAGCTTTTGGTATCGCCACTATTAGCATCTTTGGTTTTTTAGGTGCGATGTTTACTATACTTTTACTTATCACTCTTGCAAAGTATTTGCAAAACTCTCACTATGAATCACTCTTACTTTTAGGCATCACTCTTTCACTTTTTTACACTTCTGCTTTGATGATTTTGTTTTACCTTGGAAACACTATGCAAAATGATATATTACTTCGTTTTACTATGGGTTCACTTAGTGTTATTGGTTGGACGTACCCTATCACCATTGGTATAATTTCACTTATACTTTTTTTCGTTATTTATCTTTTTCGTTATGAACTCCAACTTCTTAGCATCTCTGATGAAAGTGCAAAACTCCGTGGAGTAAACAGTAAAAAAATTACATTGATTTTACTTATAGTTTCTTCTTTTGCTATTGGAACGCTTGTAAGCATTAGTGGGCCTATCGGTTTTGTGGGGCTAATAGTCCCGCATATAGTTACAAAACTATACCCAGTAACTGTTAACAATCGCATCGCTAAGACAGCTTTGTTTGGTGGTTTTTTTCTTGTTTTTTGTGACACAATTACGCGCACTTTACAAACTCAAAGTGAACTTCCTATTGGCATAGTGACGGCTCTTATTGGCGGCCCATTTTTCATATATCTTATTATAAACAAAAGTAAGAGCATCTAGCATATGGGCGTAAAGAGTAAAATTAGCCTAGATGCCATAAACAAACTTTTTGAATCTTATGACTTTGTTAAACTTACTCCAACAACCTCAGGTATCATCGACACGACTTACATAGTTCATACCAAAAATGATTCATATATTTTAAAAAAATACGAAAGAGATATTTTACAAAAGATAACGCTAGATGCTAAACTACTAAAAACTTTAAAAGCATCTGGATTAAATGTTCCGCTAATGCTTGATAAAAAAGATGAGTGGTATCTTTATGAAAGATTAAAAGGGGATGAGCCAAAGAATATAAAAGCCTATCATCTTCAAGAACTTGCAAGATTTTTTGCAAAGATGCATCTCATAAGTTCAAAAAACAGATGCAATATAGAAAATACTTTCAAAAATGAAATAAAAGAAGCTTTAGACTATGCAAAAAATAACTATTTCTTTTACTATAAAAAGTTTGAATTTTTAAAAGATTTTACTCCTAAAAATGATGGCATAATTCATGGAGATATTTTTAAAGACAATACTGTTTTTGATGGAAGAAAAATCGGAGTTTTTGATTTTATAGATTCTTCCTGTGGCTCTTTTATTTTTGACGCGGCAGTTGGGCTTATCGGTTTTGACATAAAACAAGATAACAACTACGCTATAAATATATTTTTAAAAACATATAATCAACGAACAATCAAAAAAATAGATAAAAATATACTCATAAAAAATATGAAAAATGCCTCTCATTTTTTTGCTCTAAAGAGAGTTTATGAATACAAAAATACTAACAAAGCAAAAGAGTTGTTATGATGAAACATGGTGCTAACATATATAAATATGCTAATAAACTAAAGTGTAAAGCAGATGAGATAATAGACTTTTCTTCAAACATAAATCTTTATACTAAAAAAATAAACCTAACACTAACTGATAACATGATAGTTAAATATGCTAACACCTCTTACCCGCATCTAAGAAGAACAATCACTAAAAAATACAAAATAAAAAAGAATCAAGTCGCTCTTTATAATGGTGTTACAACTGCTATACATTCTCTTTTACAATCCTTAGATGCCAAGAGAATCTACCTCTACGCTCCGCTATATGGTGAGTATGAAAAGGCAATTAGTAAAAGGGCAAAAGTTATAAAAATAAACCGTTTTAAAAACCTCTATAAAAAGCCAAAGAAAGGCTCTGTTGTAGTGTTTGTCAATCCATCAACTCCAGATGCAACTTACTATGACTTAACTAGGCTTTTTGCCCTTTGGAAGAGGCAAAAATGTACGATTATTTTAGATGAATCATTTTTAGAATTCCAAAACCTTCATTCTTTGAGAAATCAAATAAATAATTACAAAAAACTATATATAATCCAATCATTTTCTAAGTTTTATGCTTGTGCTGGAGTAAGAATAGGTGCTATTTTTTCACAAAAACGAAATATTGAACAACTAGAAATTCCTATTTGGAATATTTCATCTTTTGACTCTGAGTTTTTGACTTTAAGGCTTATGGATAAGAAGTTTGAGCGTAAATCTAAAAAGCTTCATAAAAAGCAAAAAAAAGAACTTTTTGACATTTTACAAAGCTCAAAACTTTTTGATAAAATCTACAAAAGTGATACAAATTTTATACTGGTAAAATCAAAAAAATCAAAAGAGATATTTGAGCATCTGCTCCATCATAAAATACTTATACGACCTTGTGAAAGTTTTGATTTTTTAACAAGTGAGCATCTACGCTTCGCAGTTAAAACCACTAACGCTCACAACAAACTAACAGAGGCTTTGAATAGTTTTTAGGTTTTGTTATTTATCTCCGTAGTTTAAATCCCAACGCCATTTTGGATGATGGAAGTGCAGTCTTTGGTCACACGATGCAGACACTATTGATTTGTATAGTGTTATAGTTCCTATGTTTTGCCACCCTTTGTTAGTACCTGTCATTTTGTTTGCTACAAAGATATTGAAAACTAATTTTTCATTTTTTTGGATTTTCAGCTCATCGCGGAAATCTTTAGCATCTACTCTTTTGTCATCAGCTGCTTCTATCTTCATCCATTTTGGAGTAACGATATTTTTGCTCGCTTTCTCTCCGAGTTGAGATATTTCATATAGTTGTCTGATGCCAGGATTTGTATCTGCTTCTTTAAAAGCACTAGATACTTTTAGAGCATAAAGAAGGTTTTTTACCATTGAAAAGTTCATACTTACATTTGGTTCATTACTCATGGCTACATCTTTATAATGCTTAGCATCTGTTCCTCCCAAGTCGTCTATGAGAAAAAAGTTTGCACTATTCTCGTTATTTACCTCATTTGCATCTGTAGAGGCAAAGAGTTTTCCAGCAAATCCAAATGCTCTGTTACTTCCTCTTAAAGTATCTGAAGTTGCGGTAGATGCTCTTGCAATAATGAGAGCCTTGCTATTTTGTTTAAAGTAACCGCTATATATATTTTCTTTTTCTATTTCCCAGATGCCTCTAAAGCAGATGCCGTTTGGATGAGCAAGTTTCTCAAAAGCTGGTAAAATATCTGCATGGTCATTTAGCGTTCTGTGTGCATCTTGAAGAATAATGTCTTCTTTAAATGTAAAGAGTTTAAAATATGAAACACTTCCATGAGGCAGTTTTGCTAAAGGATCAGACTCCACCTGTTTCCAAACCTCTGAAAAACTGCTCCTATCATCCGACTTTTCTTTATTTACTTTTATTTTGGTTGTGCATGAGGATAATGTAAATATTATGGCTAGGAAAAGTAGCAGTTTCATTTTTGATTCCTTTTTATGATTATAGACTAATGAGATGAATAAAATTGAGATGACACTTAATTTAAAAAAAGATACAATAAAATATATGAAAAAACAATGCAAAACTAACTAAAGATAAGGCTATTAAAGAATGAGTAACTCAAACATACTAATATACCAAAGTGAAGATGGACAAACCAAAATTCAAACTCGGTTAGAAAATGAAACTGTTTGGCTTACAATATATCAAATGAGTGAACTATTTCAAAAAAGTCGCTCGACTATCAACGAACATATTTTAAATATATACAGAGACGAAGAACTTGAAAAAGAATCAAGTTTGAGAAAAATCGGAAATTCCGATTTTTCTACTAAACCAACAAATTTTTACAATCTAGACTTGATAATTTCAGTTGGATATAGAGTTCGTTCTCCACAAGGTACTAAGTTCCGTCAATGGGCTACCACAAGACTTAAAGAGTACATAGTAAAAGGTTTTACTATGAATGATGAACTCCTAAAAGAAGCAGGTGGTGGGACTTACTTTGAAGAGCTACTATCTCGCATTAGAGATATACGAAGTAGTGAGAAAATATTTTGGAGAAAAGTTCTTGATATCTACTCAACAAGCATAGACTATGATGCAAAAGATGAAGCATCTATACTATTTTTTCAAACTATTCAAAATAAAATGCACTGGGCTGCACATGGCAATACAGCTGCTGAGATACTTTACCAAAGAGCAAATAGCTCAAAAGAAAATATGGGTCTTGTATCTTTTAAAGGTGATAAACCTCTAAAAAAAGAAATAGAGACAGCAAAAAATTATTTAAATGAAAATGAGTTAAACATACTTAACCGCATGGTTACAGCTTACTTAGAGGTTGCAGAGATACAAGCAATGAATCAAGTACCAATGTATATGAAAGATTGGTTGGAGAAAATTGATGACTTTTTGAAAATGACTGGAAAAGATATACTAACTCACGCAGGAACTATAAGCCATAACCAAGCTATGAAAGAAGCAACCATAGAATATGAAAAGTATAAAGAACAAACTAAGAATTCCCTTTCAAACATAGAAAAGGACTTCATTAAAACTATTGACACAACTTCTAAAAAGTTAAAATAAATGAACTCTCTAAGTATATTCGGAACAAGCAGTGATGCTGGAAAATCAACTCTTAGCTTTGCTATAACATATCTTTTTCACAACAGAGGAGTTAGTGTCGCTCCCTTTAAGGCTCAAAATGTTTCTAACAACTCACAAGTTTGTGATAGCGGTGGAGAGATAGCAATCCCGCAATATTTTGCAGCCGAATCCATAGGACTTAAAACTACAACAGATATGAATCCAGTTCTTTTAAAGTCAGGTGGAAAATCAAAAGCTCATATAATTGTAAATGGGAAAAGTGTTGGAGATAAAGATGTTTGGTCTTACTACCAAGATATAAAAACTTTGCAACCTCATGTCAAAAAAGCTTTTAAAAATTTACAAAAAAAGTATGAGTGCATAGTTGCTGAAGGAGCTGGTAGTCCAGTTGAATTAAACCTCATGGATAAAGACCTCTCAAATATTTATGTAGCTGAAGAATTTAAAACAAAAATCATCTTAGTTGCTGATATTCAAAGAGGTGGAGTTTTTGCATCTATATATGGTGTTTATAATCTTTTACCAAAAAAACTTAGAAAAAATGTCATAGGTGTAATTGTAAACAAATTTCAAGGAGATATGAGTCTATTTGATAAAGGCGTAAAAATCATAGAAAAAAGATTTAAAATTCCTGTTTTTGGAGTTGTGCCATTTAAACCTTTTAACCTTGGGTTTGAAGATAGTGAGTCAATTATGAACTATGTTCAAGATACAAAAAAAGCCATCATAAAAGTTGGTGTTATAAGACTTCCTCATATTAGTAATTTTACAGATTTTGAGCCTTTAGTTTTAGACGAAGAGATAGAACTCTCTTTTATCTCATCTGTTAGTGAGGTTTCATCTTGTGATATGCTTGTTTTACCAGGAAGTAAGAGAGTTGTTGATGATTTACTTTGGCTTATCAACAATGGTTTTGAAAAGATTTTAAAAAACAAAAAACAAAAAGTAGTAGCTATCTGTGGCGGTTATGAGATGATGTTTAAAAAGATTTTAGACCCCAATCAAATAGAATCATCTGAAAAAAAGATTGATGGGCTTGGTCGTTTAAAAGGTAGAGTAACTTTTAAAAAGAAAAAAATTGTAAAAAAAGGAAGCTATCAGTTATTTGATTGCAAGGTTGATGGATATGAGATTCACAATGGGGTTACAAAAAAACTTTTTAAAAGTAAAAAAAATCTTTATGCTACTTTTGTTCATGGACTTTTTGACTCTGATGAAATACGAGCTAAATTTTTTAAAGAAATAAACCAAAACTATAAAGGTTATAATTTTAAAAAACAAAAACAAAAAGCCATAAAAGAGTTTGCAGCTCATATAAATGAATATGTAGATATAGATGCTATTTTAAATAAGTTATATGATTAATATTTTTATAGCTTTTCTTGCTTACCTAATTGATAAACGCTTTGGAGAATTTCGTTTTATAAAACATCCTGTCATAATTATTGGCTCTATTATTAGTTTTTTTGAACATAAATTTTACAAAGACAGCGTACTTAGAGGTTTATTACTTGTTCTATTTGTTATTTGTTGCGTTAGTTTTGTATCCATAAGTATTAGCACATTTTTAAATAACTTGAACATAGTTCTAAATATTGGATTTACATCTATTTTAGCATCTATGTTTATAGCACATAAAATGTTACATGATTCAGTCCTAGAAATCTTAGTTAGTACAAACAAAAAGAAAAGCATTTCTATGTTAGTTAGTAGAGATACACAAAATATGAGCGAAAGTGATATATATAAAGCATCTATTGAAACTTACGCTGAAAATTTAAGTGATGGAGTTATAGCACCTCTTTTTTATCTACTTCTTTTTGGTTTAGATGGGATTGTGATTTATAAGGCTATAAATACAATGGACTCCATGGTTGGATACAGAAATATGAAATATGAAAAATATGGAAAAATAGCAGCATACTTAGACGACATTACCAACTACATTCCATCAAGACTAACTGCTGTATTAATAATGATTGTCGCTAAAAAAAAGATGTCTTTGCCTTTTATAAAGATGGCAAAAAGCATGACTCACCAAATGCTGGTCACCCTATAACGGCTATGGCTCTTAGTTTAGGGATTAAACTAGGTGGTGACACCTACTATTTTGGTAAATTAAAGAAAAAAACAAATTTTGGTCATGGAAGACAAGATATAACAGAAGATGATGTAAAAAGAGCTTTGTCTATACTTTAAAGTTATAAATATTGTATATCAAGTTATTTTATAATACAATACTTCAAAATATAATTTAAATACAAGGTGGTAAAATAATGTTTTTTGGAAACTGCGACAAATATCAGGCTGAATTAAGAGCCAAAGATGAAAAAATTTTAGAACTACAAAATTCTTTAGATGCTTCTATAATAGAAAATAGGAACTTAACAAATCAAAGCAACACAAATAATGAAGATGCTACCATGAATGATTTGATAAGAGATCTTACAAAAGGTTTAACAAATGCTTGTGATACAGACCTTACAGTACTTCAAAATGATTTAAATACTAACTTAAACGCTTTAGACGATATTAATATTTTAAATCATACCAATGAAGGTTTTATAGATACAAGCAGTTCAGATATTTCAAATTTAGTTCAAACTCTTCAATCTTTACTTGAACATATCAATGCTACATTTGAGCAAGTAGAAACTCTTAACAACAATGTTGAGAGCATCTCAGATGTTATTGATCTTATTAAAGATATTTCAGATCAAACAAACCTTCTTGCATTAAATGCTGCCATAGAAGCTGCTCGTGCGGGTGAGCATGGACGAGGTTTTGCTGTTGTTGCTGATGAAGTTAGAAAACTAGCAGAAAGAACGCAAAAAGCAACTTCTGAGGTAGAAATCTCAGTATCATCTTTAAAACAAAATACTCAAGAAGTTCATGAACACTCTTCACATATGGAAAAATTATCAAATAAATCAAACGAACAAATGATAGAATTTGAAAACAGAATGCAAAAACTACAAATGAACTCTTCAAAAATTCAAGAAGAAACAACAGATGTAACTTACTCTACTTTTGCAGTTCTGAGTAAACTTGACCACCTAATTTTTAAAGCAAATGGATATAAAACAGTATTTTCTGAAGAGGTTAAAGGACATTTTCCAAACGACAATGAATGTCGTTTGGGAAAATGGTACTTTGAAGGTTTAGGGAAAGAAAAATTTGGTACTTGCGCAAGCTTTTCTAAAATGCAAACACCGCATAAAGAAGTACATGAAAATATCAAAAAAGCTGTTGAGTGTGTTGAAAATGGAACATGCGCACAAGACGCTCAAAATATTATGACTTATTTCAATAATGCCGAAAAAGCTTCTTCTGAAGTTATCTCAATCTTAAGTAAATTAATAGAAGAAGAAAAAGGCACTCGTCATAAAAAATAAATTTATATCATATTTGTGATATACTCTTCGATTAAATTATTAATAGGAGTTTTGCATGTTTAAGACAGTTAAAGCTAAAGTAATTACATCTGTAATATCATTAAGTATCGTAGGTCTTGTTGGTATTACTTACTACCTATCAGCAACTCTGCAACAACTATCAGAACACACCACTCAAAAATCACTTAAAATGCTTAGCGAGTCAATCTTTCAAACTATGACAGGTAGCATGATGATGGGTGACCCTGCAATAGTCCAAGATGCTTTTAAAGCTGCTAAAAAGATAGACGGTATAGAAAGTCTTGCGATAGCAAAGTCAAAGGCTATTATAGAGGTCTACTCTCCAGATGAAGCTTTCACAACAGATGCACTTCTTGTTGAGGTTATAAACTCAAAAACAACAAAAATCATAGAAACAAATAAAAATGGAAATCATACTATACGAATGATTCGACCTATGGCTGCAGAAGCAAAATGTCTGTCTTGCCACTATAATGTTAAAGAAGGTTATATTTTAGGTGCGATGGACCTAGTAATCTCTTTAAATCAAAACGATGAAGAGATAGCATCTACACAAACTACTCTTATTATATTTTTAATAATTGGTGCTTTTTTCTTTGCTATTGGAGCCAGTGTCTTTTTTACAAAAGAAATATTTACACCTCTTTCTACTCTTAAACACCGTATTTCAGAGCTTGTTGGAGGAGATAAAGACTTAACAAAAAGACTTGAGTTTCATAAAGGAAATGAATTTGGTGATGCAGCGATAGAAGTAAATAACTTTATCCAAATGATTCAAGGTACTATTAATGAGGTAAAATCTTTAGGTTTACAAAACTCATCTATTGCAACTGAGATAGAACAGTCAAGTCATGTTATACGAGAGAGTACTGCGCAAGAAAGAGAGATAGTTGCAAGAACAAATGAAAAGAGTTTAACTATACAAACACTTTTAGAAGATAATATGGAAGCCTCAAAAGAAACTCAAAAAAATATTCAAAATGCTAATGACGAACTAGGAAGTGCAAAAGTTTCTTTAAATCAACTAAGTGGAGAAGTTAACTCTTTTGTAGAAATAGAAAATGAATTGTCAACTGAACTTCTTAGTTTAAAAAATGACGCCGATAGCGTTAAAGATGTTTTAACTGTTATAAAAGATATAGCAGAACAAACTAACCTTCTTGCATTAAATGCTGCCATAGAAGCTGCCCGTGCGGGTGAGCATGGACGAGGTTTTGCTGTTGTTGCCGATGAGGTTAGGAAACTTGCTGAAAGAACACAAAAGAGTCTTACTGAAATAGATACAAGTGTTAGTATAATTGTTCAGTCTATAAATGATGTAAGTGACAAGATGCATGAAAATACTAATAATATTGAAAATTTAATTACTATCTCTAATGAAGTTGAAAATAAGATCACTGTCACATCAGATGCTATTGATAGTTCAACAAAAGTTGCTAATAAATCAGCAGAAGATACTATTGAAATATCTTCAAATGTTAAAATTATTATTGAAGATATTTCTAAAATAGATGTTATTTCTACTGCGAACAATACAGGTATTGTGAGTATTGAAAGTGATTTAATAAAACTTGTTGGTATTGCCAACTCATTACAATCAACTATTGATGAGTTTAAAAGCTAAGACCTTCTTGGCTTTTTAAACCCTTTACGAGTATAGTTCTTCTTAAAACATGACTGACAAATAGAGTACTTAGAATTTGTTGGAAGTGCTGCTGTACAGATTCTACATCTTTGTACAAAATGGCTCTGTTGTAGAGAATTTTCTATATAAGAGTTTAGAATACCTCTTGATCTTCGTGCTTTTTGCTCATCTAAAAAATAATCATTAAATCTATAACTTAGCCAAAGATAAAGAGAAATTTCTTTTACCATATCTTCTGCTCTTAGTAACTCATCTGTTGTTGTGGCAAACTCCCCAACTAAAGATGGCATAACATACCCAACAGGCAGTTCTTTTTCAAGTGATAAGATATAACTCTCAAAAGCTGCCACAATATATGGAGATTTTAAAGTCAAAGGAGCGCAAGAAAGATGATACTTTGTCGCTATATCTAGGTCAAACTCATCAACAATTTTAGCCGCTTCAAGCATGTCATCTAAATTTGAAGCATGAAAAGGACCATTAAACTCCATATTTTCAACGAAAAATTTTAAAATCTCATAAAGTGAGTTTTCTTCTAAAATATTTGAAACCAACTTTATATGTTCTAAATTTGCCATAACCTTAAAAGGTATAGAAATTTCTTTTGCATCTTTAAAAAAATTTTTCTTAACTACCCGTAAGGCGTCTACACTTAAGGCTCCTACAAAACCTTCTTCATTTAAACCATAACGACCAGCACGACCAGAGATTTGTAAAACTTCTGAAACTAAAAGTTTTCTCTGACTCACACCATCAAATTTTTCAGCTTTTGAAAAAAGAATAGTTTTTATAGGTAAGTTCATCCCCATAGCTATAGCATCTGTAGCTATTAATATTTGGGTTTCTTTTTCTCTAAAGCGTCTAGCCTCCTCTCGCCTAACTTCAGGAGAAAGATTACCATAAACAACACTAACGCTAAAATCCCGTGAGAACTCTTGTTTTAATCTCAAAACATCTTTTCTACTAAAGGCTATAATTGCTGTCGCTTCTTCTACATCTTTATGACTTGTTGGAATTTCTAAAAGAGTTAACGGATTTTTTCTTTGGAACTCCACTATCTCCAACTCTTCTCCCAAATAATCCGCCAAAGCAATAATAGCTTCTTTAACATTTGGGGAACCAGTCATAATAATCTCTTTTGCAGGAGCACCAATAATAGCATTTGCCCAAGCCCAACCTCTATCACGGTCATCAATCATCTGAACTTCATCTATAACACAAACATCAACATCAACATCAAAATTTAGCATCTCTATAGTTGAACTTATATGAGTAGCATCTTCGTTTAAAAGTTGCTCTTCTCCTGTAATAAGTGAAACTTCTATACTAGTTGCTTTTAAATTTTCATAACCTTCTAGTGCTAAAAGTCTTAAAGGTGCAAGGTAATAACCTGTATCTGCTTGTTTTAATCTTTTCATCGCTTCATAAGTTTTGCCACTATTGGTTGGTCCTATGTGAAGAGTTAGCTTTCGTCTCATCTCTCTTGCGATTGGAAATAAATTTTTAAAATCCCTAATTGTTCTAGCTAATAGTGCTTGAGTCTGTTTTTTTATAATCTCATCATGTGTATCTCTTACGAATGCTCTTATAGTTTTTCTGATTATTTTAGAGTTAAGATTTAGAGTTGTTCCCAATCTCTCCAACATTAGAGGGTAGATTTTTTGATGAAGTTGTTCTTTACTTAGATGCAAGAGAGTTGCATAATTTTCACACTCAGCTATCATCTGAGATAAAGCATATAAAAAATCTTCTTCTTGGTGCTTGCTCGCATCTTGGATAACAGAAGTAAAATCAAGTTTATTTTCTTGCCAAATATCTTCCAAAATAGAATCTAATTCTATGTGAATCTCTAAAATATAACTATGTGTTATTGTAGATAATGGAAGTAAACAACTATGCTCAATGCTTATTAAAAGTTCTTCATCATGCAATTCTAAATTTAAAATATCTAAGTGAGTCCCTATAATGGAGTGCAGTATAGACTCTTTTAATATAGGAAATTGCGTTTTTGTTTTTGGAGGGGAAGTACGAAGAGAAGAGACTATCTCTTTTTGTGTTAAGTATAGATGCTTAGTAGGCAGATTTTTTATAAATGAGTTAACACTCTCTTGTTTAGTCTTAATTACATTATTTTTATCTTCTTGTATTTTAGCAACTATGCTTTCATCATCTGTTTCTTGGATATATATGTCATCATATGGTTTTGTGCAAAGTGTAAGAATTTTATGAAAACTTTGAGTATATAAAACATAGTGAATAGACGCATTGAACTCAAAACTATCATCTATGTTAAAAAATCCATCTAACTTCTTTTGAAGTCCTAAGCGTTTTTGCTCAAATCTTATGTGGCGAAGCTTTGACTCCATCTTAATTATAGTAATTTTTTTACTTCTTATTTCACTAAAAGCATCTCTTAAAAGAATTGCCTCATCAACACTCGCATCTAGTTCTTGTAAAAAAAGGTCTATTTTATCATTTCTCTCAAGATTAATTACTTTTGGTTTGTCTGATTTATAAAACTCCCCATTATTCGCAAAAAAGTTTAAAATTTCCCCTCGAAAACTACTATCTGCTTCGCTCCATAGCATTCTTGCAGTTTTAACTAGAACTTCATTATTATGTTCTATGTCATAGATACCTAGAGATGCGAACATCTCACTAAGTGTTTGAGAACTAACTCGTAGAATCCCTACATCAAAGGGGTCATCATCAAAATACTGTCTAATTTTTTGATTTATTTTAGAACTTTTTTTATTTTTCTTTGCCATGTGAAATTGTATCTAAAATTAATCAGTTCTTTTTAATATAAAAAACATTAGAATAAAGTATGTTTGATTTTAACAACTATGCGAGAAAGAATTGAATAAGCATTTGGATGATTTTGTCAAGTGTCTTAATGAAGAGCGATACTATGATGCTCACGAGGTACTTGAATTCATTTGGTTTCCACGACGCTTTGAAGATGACAATGAAATAAAACTCTTAAAAGGTTTTATAAATGCTGCTGTTAGCTTAGAGTTAAAAAAAAGAGGTAAAGAAAAAGCAAGTCAAAAAGTTTGGAAAAACTATTTAAAATATAGACAACTTCTTTGTCAAGTAAATTCTTCTTATCTACATAGGTATCAAGAGATATCTAAATATCTCGATAATTTTTGTTATAATTCAACTTATTAAAACTCAGGAAGCAAGATGGAAATCTCAAAATACACAGATATGATTATTATGTATGTTAGTCAATATGGACTCAAAATTATTGCAGCTTTATTAATCTTTATTATAGGAAAGTGGGCAGTTAAAAAGCTCACATCTTTAAGCAAAAGATTAATGCAAAAAGCAAATATAGATCAAACGCTTATAGAATTTAGTGAAAGTTTAATATATTTCTTGCTGCTAATTATGGTAGTTATAGCTTCTTTAAATGCACTTGGGGTCAATACAACCTCTTTTATCGCTGTTTTTGGTGCAGCTGGTTTGGCTATCGGTTTAGCACTTCAAGGCTCTTTGGCAAATATTGGGGCGGCTGTTCTTATCATCATCTTTCGTCCTTTTAAGGTTGGTGATTTTGTTGAAGCTGGAGGAGCTACTGGTACGGTTGAAGATGTAAATCTTTTCTCAACTATCATAGCACCATTAGATAATCGAACTATTATAGTGCCTAACTCTTCTATCGTTGGTGGAAATATTATAAACTACTCTAACAAAACACAAAGAAGAGTTGATCATGTATTTGGCATCGGTTATGGTGATGACCTAAAACTTGCAAAAGAAACTTTAATGCAAATTATGATTGATGACAGTAGAATTTTAAGTGAACCAACACCTTTTGTGGCGGTTAGTGAACTTGGAGACAGCAGTGTAAACTTTGTATTTCGTGCATGGGTTAACACGGAAGACTATTGGGATGTATATTTCGAAATGTTAGAAAAAGTAAAACTTACATTTGATGAAAAAGGAATCTCAATTCCATATCCTCAAATGGATATTCACACAAATAAAATAGAAGGTTAAATTTGAAAAAAATAGTTTTAAGTCTGCTAGTTGTTAATTCATTAATAATGGCAAATCAACTACAAGATGATATAAGTGTTGCAAAAGCCGAGGCAAAAACAGCAAATGACAAAGTAAAAGAATTAGAAGCTAAACTTCCACCAAATGAAAAGCTTATGACACACACGGAATTAGGTTTTATAAAAACAGATGGAAATACTAAAACAAAAACTTTTATTCTTGAGGTTAAAGCTAAAAAGGGTTGGGATAAACATCTACTTAGCATTTTATTTGATGGTCAATATGCCCAAGATAATAATATAGAAAGTAAAAACAAATTTTTTACTGAACTAGGATATGGATACTCTTTTACAGATAGACTTTCAGGAACTTACCTCATTGGATATAAACAAGATAAATTTTCTGGTTTTGATTATCAAGCATACACAGGTCCGGGGATAAAATATCTTGCTATCAAAACAGATGCTCATAACCTTAACTTAGGGGGAAGTTTACTTTACTCAGAAGATAATGTAGAAGATACAAACTATGATGCAAGTGGAAATGTCATAACATATCCAAATGCAAATAACATCGCTACTACCAACACAACAAGAGGTATGATTAATAAATATGGCTCATATAGAGCAAAAGGTGTTTATACTTGGCAGGTCTTAACAAACTTAAGCTTTTATCAAGAGTTGACTTATAGAGCAGAGTTTAAAGACTCTAGTGTTTATTTTGCATATTCAAAAACTGCACTATCTAGTAAAATTTCAGATATGTTTTCTGCTAGTATAAGCTATAAAGCTGACTATGTGAACTCTCCTCCAACAGGAAAGAAAAATACAGATACTACTTTTACAGCTAACTTGGTAATAGATTATTAAGAAATAATTTTATTTTTCCTAGAAAAAAGATAAAGAAACACAGATGCCATAAGTGCAATAAAACTTGCACTTAAAAACAAATATGTTGGGTATAGTTCGTAGATATACCCAGCATATAAAGCTCCAATAAAACCGCCTAAACCATAAGTGACTCCTGAAAAAAACTGTTGTGCTAATGATTTATGTTTATATAGATGATACAAATAGCTAATTGCAGCAGAATGAAAAAGTGCAAAACTAAAAGCGTGCAGGGTTTGAGAAAAAAACAAAATAGTTAGGTTTTGAGGGAACAAAAAAAGTAAAAACCATCTTATGGAAGTTATGAAAGTTGTGAACTGTAAAATAAAAAGTAGATTTCCTCTTAAAAATCGTCCTTGAAAAAAAAGCATAACTATTTCAACTACAACCCCAAAACTCCAGAGATAGATAGTCATATCTAAACTAATACCATAATCAGTTTCATAGATTGTAAAAAAGTTATAGAATGCTCCAAAACTTACCTGCATAAGAGTAAGTCCTACCCATAGTTTGTAGTCTTTAAATAAGCTAATATCATTTTTTACTTCTTGTATTTTTCTCTCTTTAGCATCTGTATTTTTCCCTATCATAAAAGCAAAAACAACAGTTAAAAAAGTTAAAACCACAAGATAATTTAATGCTATCTCTGCACTACTTAAAAATTTTACTAAAACAAGAGCTACAAGAACAAAACCAACTGAACCAAAAAGACGAATTTTTCCATATCTTTCTTTGCCAATAATACTCAAAGAGATAAGCTCTATAAATGGCAATACTATGCTTAAACCTATGCCAAGTCCAATATTTGAGAAAAGAATTTTATAGAAATTATCAAGTGAAAAATAAAAAGAGATACTGCTAAAAAACATAAAACCAAGAGCAATTTTAAAAGTTTTAAAATCAAGCTTTAAACCCCTTGTAAAGAAAAAAGGAAGTATAAATCTAACAAGTGGTCCTGCCGCAAAAATGATGCCTATTTCACTAGCTGAGTAGCCACTTAATGCCAAAACTTTAGGCATAAATATTATATAAACACCAATAATTGCAAAATAAAAAAAGTAAAATATAGATAGAAGTATAGACATATCGCATTATACCAACTTATGGAATATTCTTATAGATTTTATATGATATACTTATCATTATTAAATTTTAGGGGGACTTTCATGTTAAAAGTGATGCGAGAAGATGATTTTATCGTTTCTAAAACTGACCTTAAAGGTCGCATAACATATACAAACAAAATTTTTATGGAAATGGCAGAATATTCAGAGGCTGAACTTTTAGGACAACCTCACAATATTATCCGCCATCCAGATATGCCAAAGGCTGTTTTAAAATACTTATGGGACACAATAAGAACCAAAGAAGAAGTTTTTGCTTTTGTAATAAATAAAACTAAAAATGGCAATGCTTACTGGGTTTACGCAAATGTCACTCCATCTTTAGACGCTAAAGGTAACATTCTTGGTTATTACTCTGTTAGACGAAAACCAAATCCTAAAGCTTTAGAGATTATCATTCCCCTCTATAAAAAGATGCTTGAAGTTGAAAAAAGTGATGGAGTGGATGCTTCATTTAAAATATTAACAGATATATTGGCAGAAAAAGGAGTTGATTACGATGAACTTATCATATCTATTCAGGAATAACGGAACTATTTTACTATTTATTGCGCTTTTTGGTATTGGCATTTACAGTTTAATTGGTAGTAATTTTACTCTAACAGGAATAATTCTAGCAGTTTTAGTAGCATCTATCTTAATTCCTAAAAAAAAGAGTAGTTCTGCTGATGACATTTTACTTGCTTCTATGCGTAGAGTGCTTCAAAATATGGAGCAGGGAATCCTTGAGGATCGCATCACAAACATACCAGATGACAACTCTTCTATATCTGCTCGTGCTTGGGCTATCAATGATACGCTAGACCAACTTGAGGCTTTTATGAAAGATACTGAAGCTACTATAAATTCTGCCGCTATTGGTAAAACTTATAGACGAACTTACTCTTCTGGTTTGCATGGTACTTTTCGTAAAGCTGCTCTTGATTTAAATGAAACAATATCTTCTATCGCAGCTGGTTATGAAACAATAATCAAAGGAAAACTAATCGACAGACTTGCAAATTTAGGTGGTGGTATTGGTTCAGGCTTACAAATTATACAAACAGATATCATTGGATCACAAGAAGAGTCAGCAAACATAGCAGAAGTTTCACAAGAAACAGCACAAAAATCTGCCAATAGCTTAGATAGTGTTGTTGAGCTTGGCGAAAAATTAAATACCCTAGTTGATTCTATTGCATCTTCACATGAAGGCATAATTTCTCTTGAACAAAGATCAAGCGAAATCTCTGATGTAGTAAATCTCATAAAAGATATAGCAGACCAAACAAATTTACTAGCACTTAATGCTGCCATAGAAGCGGCTCGTGCTGGTGAACATGGTCGTGGCTTTGCTGTTGTTGCCGATGAAGTTCGTAAACTTGCAGAACGCACACAAAAAGCTACAAATGAAATAGAAATTAATATATCAACTCTTCAACAAGAAACAAATGATATGAGAACAAATTCTGATAGCATCTCTGAAATAGCTCAAAATTCTAGTAAGGTTATAATTGAGTTTGAAGAAACATTTAAAGAACTAAATAATCTTGCGATAAACGCATCCCAAACAGCTATTCATGTACAAAATAGAATGTTTACAACTCTTGTTAAAGTTGACCATATTCTATTTAAATCAAATGCTTACTCAGCTGTCTTAAACACTGAAACAAATAAAGTTTTTGTTGACCATAAATCATGTCGTATGGGTAAATGGTACTTAGGTGCTGGACAAGAGCGTTTTGGACACACAAAAGCCTTTGAAGGAATGGACGCGCCACATGCAAAAGTCCATGAAGCAGTATTTAAAAACTTACCTTATGTAGAAGGAAAAAATGTACTAAAGCATGACAATCCAGATAAAATATATCTTAACTTATCTGCAATGGAAGAAGCATCTAGTGAGCTATTTATAAAACTTGATGAGATGCTCGAAGAATATACACAAAACTGTAAGTAATATTTACTTAGTATTTACTTAAAGAACATATACTTTTAAATCTCAATTGTGTTTTTTCCCTTTCACGAGAGAGAATAAAACTCCTAAAAAATTTAAATAGACTAGGTCACTTCCCCTTTTTACTTAGTCTATTCTACTCTTAAGCATGTAACTTTATGTTAAACTTCATCTATGAAAATAATTTTAACTACCTTAAATTCAAGATTTACGCATACATCTATTGCCCTTAGATATTTATATGCAAACTTAAAAGAACTACAAGCAGATGCTAACATATTAGAATTTAGTATCAACGATGCATTACAATCTGTTGCAGAAAAACTTCTTTTTAACTCTCCTGATATTATTGGCATCGGTGTTTATATTTGGAATGCTAAAGAAATTTTTGAACTTATACATATATTAAAAAAAATATCTCCGAGAACTACCATAATTTTAGGTGGACCAGAAGTTACACATGAACCATTTAGAGTAAATTTTGATATAGCAGACTTCATTATTCAAGGTGAAGGAGATATCGCTTTTTATGAACTATGTAAAAAAATAAAAGATAAAACTCCACCAGCCAACAAAATTATGAAGATGAGCCTACCTTCGTTAAAAAATATAAACTTACCTTATCAATACTACACAGATTCTGATATAAAAAACCGCTATATCTATGTTGAAGTATCAAGAGGCTGTCCATTTTCCTGTGAGTTTTGTCTATCTTCAATGGATGAGAGAGTTAGAGCTTTTGATTTAGATGAAGTTTTAAATGAGTTTGAAATACTTTGGAGTAGAGGTGCTAGAAATTTTAAGTTTATAGATAGAACTTTTAACCTCAACATTAAAACAGCTAATAAAATCTTAGACTTCTTTTTAGAAAAAGAACCCCCTTACTTTGCGCATTTTGAAGTTATACCTGACCATTTTCCTTCTTCAATAAAAGAAAAAATAAAACGATTTGAAGATGGGGCTTTACAACTGGAGATAGGCATACAGACACTAAACCCACAAATTGCAAATAATATTTCAAGAGAATTAAAACTTGATAAAATCAAAGAAAATATAAGCTTTTTGGAGCATGAAACAAAAGCTCACATGCATCTAGACTTGATAGTTGGTCTTCCTGATGAGAGTTTAGAGAGTTTTGGGGAAAATCTTGATGAACTAGTAAGCTTAAGTAGTTGTGAAATTCAAATAGGCATCTTAAAAAAACTATCTGGAACTCAAATAAATCGACATGATATAGAGTTTGAGATGGTTTATAGCGATATACCTCCTTATGATATATTAAAAAATTCAAGATTATCATTTAAAGATATTCAAATTATGAAAAGATTTTCAAGATTTTGGGATTTAACCTACAATAGTGGTAATTTTAAAAGAAGCATAAAACTACTTTGGCAAGAAAACAGTGTTTATGAGAGTTTTTACACTTTTAGCATCTGGATGTATAAGCAGACGGATTCAACATACAAAATATCACTTCAGAGATTGGGAGAACTTTTGTTTAAATATTTAGTAGATGCTAAAGGCTTAAACCAAGAGAATGTGGCACAAGAGATGCTTGAAGATATGATGAAGCTAAAAGGAAGAGCAATCCCAAGCTACTTAAAGCCTTTTTCGCAAGAGTTTAATGTAAAAGCAAAAATGGGAAGTGCTGGTTTTAACAAGAGACAACTTTAAGATATAATTGCCTTATGAATATCTTAAAAGTTTTTATATTTTTATCATTAGTGTTTGTATCTACGTCATTTGCAGACAAACCCTATGTAGAGAAACCTCTCTTAAATAAAATAGCTAAAAAATATAAGGTATTTGCTAAAAAAAGATTTTTTTATCTTCAAAAAACTCTAAACTCCGTTAAGGGGAAAAGTGATTTAGCCAAATTAAATGCTGTAAATAAATTTTATAATGAAGTTAGATATAAATCTGACATGAAGGTGTATAGAAAAAAAGACTACTGGGCAACTCCATGGGAGTTCTTGGGTAAGGATATGGGTGATTGTGAAGATTATGTCATTAGTAAATATTTTGCACTTAGATATCTTGGTATTAGCTCTAAAAAACTTTTTTTCACTTATGTACGCTCTATTAGGTTTAAAGAGGCTCACATGGTTCTTACATACTTTAAAACACCTAGAAGTGAGCCTCTTATTTTAGATAATTACAACCATAAGATTTTCCCTGCTTCTAAGAGAAAAGATTTGACTCCTATTTATAACTTCAATGGAGAAAGTCTTTACAGAGCTAGTAAAACGGGAAAAGGTAAAAAAGTAAAAAGTAAAAAAGCCCATAAAAAATGGGATGAACTAAAACTCAACATGAAAAGGAAAAAAATATGACACTCTTTAAACAAATAGCGATACTGCTATCCATATTTTTACTCATAGTTTTAACAACGGTTTTAACACTAAACTTTCAAAGTGCGAATGAATCTGCACAAGATAGACTATATGAAGATGCTAAAAATACAGCAACCTCCCTAAGCCTTTCTCTTGGAAGTGCGAATGGGGATATTTCCATGATGTCTACTATGATAAATGCAAACTTTGACAGCGGTAACTATCGTTATATTTCTCTTGTTGATGTTGATAATGTTTTAGTTTACGATAGAAGCATTGAGAGTGATTTATCTGATATTCCAGCTTGGTTTTTAAATATTGTTAGCATAGATGTACCAGTTGCATCTGCTAATGTTTCTGCTGGATGGAGTCAAGTGGGGATGTTAAATATTCAAAGTAATGAAACTTATGCTTATAAACAACTATATACTATTTTAAAAAATCTTATAATCTCTTTTAGTATTATCGCTTTTGTTGGTTTGGTTATCTTAAACTTACTTCTCGCTGCTATTTTAAAACCTTTAAAAGAAGTTCAAAAACAAGCAGAAGCTGTTATAAGAAATGAATTTATTATTCAAGCTACTATCCCTTACACAAAGGAGTTCAAAGATGTTGTCCTTGGTATGAACAACATGGTATCAAAAGTAAAGGCTATGTTTGACAAAGGAAATGAAGAGCTAAAACGCCAAAAAGAGCTTGAATATATAGATAAAACAACAAAACTTAGAAATCGTAAATATTTTATAGATAAACTCCCAGAATATCTTAAAATAGATGCAACTTCTCGTGGTGGTATAAATATAATGATAGCTTTTAATGGGGTTGTTCACGCAAATGAGCAGATAGGTCATCGTGATGTTGATAAGCTTTTTGTTGAGATTTCAAATATATTTAACTCACATGCTAGCAACTACAAAAACTCTATTGTTGCTAGAATGAATGGTACGGAATTTTCCATTTTACTTCCCGATTGCTTAGCTCTTGAAGCTATTAATATGGCAGAAAATATATCTAAGGTAACAAGGGAACGAATACTATCTTTAGAGTTAGATATAGATGATGTTTATCTTGCTCTTGGTCTTTATAAATATAACTACAAAGAGAATATAGGCCAACTTCTCTCACACTCAGACAATGCACTAGCACAAGCAAAATTTAAAGATGCAAAAATTCATCTTCAAAAAGCTGAAGATACAGTCGAAGTTATGGGTAAAGAAGCTTGGAGAAAGATTATAAATGAAGCTATGCAGAACAATAGTTTTAATTTTGTCTCTTACAAAACAATCAATGCTAGAACTAAAAAAATAAACCATAATACGCTTAGTTTAACTCTAAATATAGATAAAGATACAACTTATTATTTTGGACAATTTATGGCACCAGCAAATCAAGCAGGATTAGGCAATAAAATCTATAAAAATATTTTAAATATGATGTTTAAAACTCCAGATGCAAGATTAAGAGGTAAAACTTGTTCTCTTAGACTTCCCTTTGATTATTTAGAATTAAGCGATACCTATGAAGAAATGAATAAACTTTTTGAAGCTTTTGCTAAAACTCTTGGCTTTAAACTCATCATAGAGATGCCAGATAAACTAGTTAGACAAAACAACAAAGAGGTTAAACGATACAAAGCTCTTTTTGAAAAGTATGATATAGAAATGGGTATATTTGAGTTTATTGGTGAGAGTGTTGATTATCATTACCTTCAAGATTTAAGACCTATCTATATAAAAGGTGAACCAGGTTACTTTTTGAGTCAAAGCGAACAAGCACTATCGGCATTTAGACTCATTACAGATACAGTTGGTATATCGCTAATTGCAACAGGGGTCATGGATATGGACACTTTAAAGCAACTTCAAGAAAGAGATATTCACATCATTCAAGGTAAAGCTACAGAGATGATTGATATGAAATAGGCTTAAACTCTTCGTGAGGTTAAGCCTTTTGTCATAGCTTCGTTTATCTCTTTTTTATACGCAGGATTTAGTTTTGCTAGAGAGCGGTCAAAAGTTAAGAGGATATCTTTATTAGTATTTGGATGTCTACATATTGTAAATAAAATATCCATGTATATATCAAAATCTGGATGCGCTCTTTCACCTAATTTCTCATGGACAATACCATGATGTTTTATAATAAGCTCTAAAGCATTTTTTAACTCAGCTGTTGTTGATTTTTTCTTTTTTATAATACTTCTTAAATATTCTAAACTTGTATTTGTACTTTCTGTTTTAACTACTGGTGAACCTGAAGTAAATGAGGTATTCTTCTTTTGTGCTTTTTCTTTACTTTTTTTAGTTGATGGTACAAACAACAAAAACATCAAAATAGCCAAAAGTACAATTAAGCCCATAACTGTTTTTATAAGTAATGTTATCTCCACAACTCTAACCTTTTTCACTTAATTTTATTTATATTATATCAATAAAAACTAGGTTTGACTTTAAATACTAAAAATTACTCAGTTACTTTTTGCAAGAGTAGCAAAATCTATCTCTTGACTTTTTCTCTCAACTGCCTCTTTATCATCTTCATAACTTCCCGTGCTAAAGATGTATTCACTACTTTTTAATGTACATCCTTTCATACCAGGGACACAAAATTTCTTTACAAGCTTACACTCGCCTTTATAATCATGCTGACATGTCCAACCCATTAACAAGACTCCTTAAATTACAAATATTAAACAGTTTATTGTAGCATTTTTAGCTACAATTGCATTAATGAAAAAAATGAAACTTATAAACATACTACTGCTATTAGTGCTTGGTTTTTCAATCTCGCATGGCTTTATCATAAAAGATAAGCCAAATTCTGATACGGTTGAGTATATTGTTGAGTTTTCACATGATCTTCATGAAGAGTTAAAAAAGAATTGTGATTTTCACTGTGATTTTCATACTTCTTACATCTTAACAGATACTTTTTTTCTAAAAATAAACTATACCCCAACTCTAAAAGTATCTTCAAATACTAAACTTTACTTCTATCATCCAAGCGAAAATTTTTTAAAACCCCCTATCTGCTAACCTAAATTTCATACTAAGATATAAAATAATTTAGGATAAATAAATGATAAAAATATTATCAGCCATTATTCTTTTAAATTTATCACTACTTGGACAAAGTTTTGATGAGTTTTTAAAAGAGGCTATAAAAAATTCAACCTACTTAAAATCTTCGGATTTAAGCAGACTTCAGGCAAAGCAACAAGGTGATGCTTTAACAAGATATGAAAACCCATCTATCGATGTGGAGTATTCAAAATTTTCTCCAAAAAATGGCGATGATGATAATGGATATAGAATTAGCTATACTCAACCATTAAGATTATGGGGCGTTGGCAACGATAAAACTAAACTCTCAGATGCTATGATTCAAAGCGCTAACACAAAAAAAACTCTCAATCATGCAGAATTCACCTGTAATCTTTCTTTGCTTTATAACACTTATGCAAATAATAAGAAATATCTTTTACTTGGAGATGAAGAGTTAAAAATAGGTAAGCGCATTCATAATATATCAAAAGAACGCTATAAAGCAGGAACTATCTCTAAAGGAGAGTTACTCCAAGCAAACATAAGCCATGAGATGACAAAAACAAAGATACAAACAACAAAACTTGAAGCTACAAACAACTACTTTTCTTTGTTAGATTATGCAGGTAGTACTAAAGAAGTTGAGATAGATTTTACCCACAACTTCTCAAAAGAAAAAAAAAGAAATTCAAATAATCCTGACTTGTTATATTATAAGCAACAGCAAAATGAATCTCTTGCTCTCTCGCAGGTAAACTCAAATAAATTAGAATTTATTGACTTGGTTGGGGAGTATGAAAATGAGCCTGACCAAGATATATTTCGGATTGGGGCATCTATACCTCTAGCTATATTTGACACAAAATCTCAAGAAAAGCGTATTGCAAAACTTGAATCAGAGAAATTCTCTCTTTTAGCACAAAACAAAACTAAAAGATTGCAAATACAGTTAAGTAAACTTGATAAAACAGATGTTTTACTAAACTCTCTAAAAAAGCAGCATCAAAACACTTTAAAACTTCAACTTCAAGTGTTAAAGATGTTTGAACAAGGCTATAAAATAGCTAATGTAAACCTACTTGAGCTTCAATATATACAAAATAAGCTTATTAAAACAGAGGAAAGTCTTATCGATATTGAAACCTCTTTAAATGAAAATGCCATTTGGCACAACTATATCACAGGAGCATATAATGATTAAACTTTTTTTACTTTCAACACTACTTGTCCTTAACTTATTCTCCAATGAAATACCATTAGAACATACAATATCTAAGGCTTTTTCAAAATCAATAAAGCTAAATGGGCAAATCATTCAACTTTCAAATGCTTCTCAATCTATTATGAGTCAAGTTGGTGGACAAGTACAAAAGTATTTTGTAAAAGCTGGACAAAAGGTAAAAAAAGGACAAAAGGTAGTTCTTATAAAGTCTATCCTGTTATCCAAAATGACAGCAGAATTTATCTCTTTACAAAAGCAATTGGTTGCTCAAGAAAAAAACTATACTGCTCAAAAAAATTTATATGAAAAAGGTATGACTTCACTTGTAAATATCAATGCTCAAAGCATTAAAAACAATGAACTTTTATCCAAATCAACAGCATTGAAATCTCAACTTCAAACATTGGGTATAAATACAGATAAGCTCAATAAAGCAACATCAAACTTTATGATTTACGCACATAGTAATGGTATCGTGGCATCTATACTCCAACCTCTGCACTCAAGCGTAAAAGAAGATACCCCCATAATCTCTTTAGTCAAAGAGCAAGCTTTTTATTTAAAATCATATCTACCTTTAAAGTATGCATCTAAGGTAAAGGTTTCTCAAAAGATAGTTATTCAAAATGGTGATGATACTATCATCTCTTATGTAACTCAAATTCTTCCAAAAGTAGATGAAAAGACTCAACGCATAGTAATCCTTTCGAGCATAGATGCACCCAACATAAAGCTTTATATCAATGCATATACAGATGCTACTTTGTACTTTAGTGAGAGTAAAAAACATGTAGCTGTTAAAACGACTGCTTTATCTTTTTTTAATAATGAATGGGTTGTTTTCACTCCAGAGAAACACGATGAACATGAAGAAGCAAAAGAACATGAAGATGAAGAAGCGGAGTATGAAGTTAGAGTTGTAAAAATAATAACTCAAGATGAAAAATATACAGCCATTGAAGGTTTAAAATTAGATGAAGAATATGTTAGTGCTAAAAGTTACTATGTAAAATCTTTACTTCTAAAGTCTTCTCTTGGTGGACACGGTCACTAGGAGGTAACATGTTAAATAAACTCATAGACACATCTCTAAAGTACAGATTTTTAGTGCTTACTTTTTTCTTAGTCCTTAGTGCTTTTGGTTACAAAGCTTACAATGAAATACCAATAGATGCCTTCCCTGATATCACACCAAAACAGGTAGTTATTTATACAGAAAGTCCTGGCAATTCAGCTGAAGATATTGAAAAACTTATTACTTACCCTATAGAGTCAGCCCTTTCTGGAATGGCTGGAGTTAAGATGATAAGCTCAAACTCTTTTTTTGGTTTATCTTATGTATCTGTCTTTTTTCAAGATGATATGGACATATATTTTTTGCGTCAACTTGTAAATGAGAGACTTGAAAGTGTTGATATTCCTAATGGTTGGGGTTCCCCACAACTTGGACCAAACACAACAGGTCTAGGTCAAGTTTTTTGGTATAAACTAGAGGATACAACAGGGGAATATACATTAAGCCAATTACGCGAGATGCAAGATTATGTTGTTACCCCTCTTTTAAAAAGTGTCTCAGGGGTGGAAGAAGTTGTTGGTTGGGGTGGAGAAGAGAAGCAGTATGATGTACTTGTTGATACTACTAAACTCCAAAATATCGGTATTACTTACGCTAATATCATAGATGCTCTTCGTAGTGCAAACCAAGCAGCAGGTGGTCAATACTTAGAATTTAATTCTGAACAATATCTGATTCGTGGAAATGGTCTATACAAAACACTAGACGATATTAGAAATACAGTTATAAAATCTAGCAAAGGACAGGCTGTAACTATTGGTGATGTTGCAGATATTCAAACAGGTTTTGCTCCTCGTTTTGGAGCGGTTAGCATAGACGCAAAAGAAGCAGTAATTGGCATGGTTCTTCAAAGAACTGCAACAAATGCTGCTAAAGTTGTTGAGCATATTAAAAAGAAAATACCAACAATAAACTCAACCCTCCCAGATGGTGTTAGCATAAAAGCTATTTATGATAGAACAGAAATAACTCGTAAAGCAGTAGATACAATGACCTCTGCACTTTTAACTGGTGTAGTTTTAGTTGCTATTGTTCTATTTATTTTTTTGTTTGAACTTCGTTCCGCTTTTATTGTAATTATTTCCCTTCCTATATCTCTGCTTGTTGCTTTTTTACTTATGGATTATTATAATTTATCTGCTAATTTAATGAGTCTTAGTGGCTTGGCCATAGCTGTTGGCATGATAGTGGATGGGACGATTGTTATAGTAGAAAATACCTTTAGGAAACTCCATGATGAAAAAGATGCGAATAAGCTAGAGGTTATTGCTTCATCTGCAAAAGAGGTAGCAACTCCAGTAACCTTTGCTGTTTTAATAATCATAGCTATTTTTATTCCTTTACTATCCTTGGATGGACTTGCAGGAAAACTCTACTCTCCAATGGCACTAAACATTGTTTTTGTAATGCTTGGTTCACTTTTAGTAGCACTTGTTTTAGTCCCTGTTTTATCGTTTTTATTACTTCGTCCAAGTGGTTCTAGTTCTAACTTTTTAATGAACAAAATAAAAAAAGCATATTCACCTCTTTTAATTTACTCACTTTCTAACGCAAAAAAGCTTCTTATAAGTGTTAGTATTTTGTTTGTTAGTTTAGCTGTTTTACTCTCGTTTGTAGGTCGTGAATTTATGCCAGAGCTAAATGAAGAGTCAATCATGTACAGAGTTATAGCTATCCCTGGGACAGCTCTTACTCAGTCTGTTGAAAATGCTGCCCAAATTGAGAAGCATATACTTAAAAACTATCCAAATGAAGTTAGTTCAGTTTTATCTATGATTGGAAGGAGTGAAAAAGGTGAAACTGCTCAAGCCAACTACATGGAAGTTTTACTAACACTTAAAGATAACATAGAAGACTTACCTGCTTTAACTAACAGAATGAATGAAGACTTGGAACACACTTTTGAACATATAGTTTTTGTTCCAACTCAGCCAATCGCTATGAGAATTGAAGAACTACTTGAGGGTGTAAAAGCCGAATTAGCCATAAAGATATATGGTGAAAATCAAAAAACTCTAGATGCAATATCAAAATCCATCATTGCTACTATTAGTGATGTTGATGGTTTAGAGCGTGCTGAAGTTGAAACACAACTAGGTCAAGCACAAATCAACATAGAACCTGATTACTTAGCTCTAGCTCGTTATGGAATTAAGGTTAACGAAGTTATGCAAATCATCAGAAATGGAATCGGTGAAGAGCAAGTAACTCAGAAGATAGAAGGCATTAGAAGATTTCCTATTGTTGCTAAAATCAAAGATGCAAAAAAAGATATAGAGTCACTTAAAAATCTAAGTCTTCGCTCAGTTAATGGAAATTTAGTTTCGCTTGAGCAAATATGCAAGATAACACTTAAACATGGCGCTTCATTTATAAAGCGTGAAAATTTAAGTCGTTATATGGTTCTATCTATGGAAGTTGAAGGTCGTGATGTGGCTTCATTTGTAAAAGAAGCTAATGCTCTTATAGAAAAAAAAGTAACTATGCCTTCTGGCTATTATATTGGCTGGGCTGGTGATTTTAAAAATATGCAAGAGGCAACTGATAAACTTTCTATTATTATTCCTGCAACTATGTTGTTAGTAATATTAATTTTATATACTGCATTTAACTCTATTTCAAAAGCAATATTGATTCTTATAAATGTACCTTTTGGTTTCATCGGTGGAATTATTGCTCTTTTTGTGAGTGGCATCTATCTCTCAATCTCAGCAATCATCGGTTTTTTAGCCATCTTTGCCATAGCTATTTTAAACGGTATAGTTTTAGTCAGCTTTATTGATGAACTACACCTTAAGTTTCCAAATGTAGACCTAAAGGTTTTAGTAAAAGATGCTGCTTTACTTAGACTTAGACCAGTTCTTATGACAGCATTTACAACTTTGTTTGGGATTCTTCCTCTTCTTTATGCCAGTGGTGTAGGAAGTGAAATACAATACCCTTTATCCATAGTTATAACAGGTGGGATTATAAGTTCAACAATTTTAACATTACTTATACTACCTTCAACATATCTGCTTTTTTACAAAAAAGAGCATACAACTAACACTACTAATCAAAAGGATTAATCATGAAATATTTACCATTACTACTAGCTCCAATCTTTGCGTTTGCTTCTCAAGCTATGACACCAATGGAGCATAGCTCTATTCACGGATACAACAAAAACCCAAATCTTAAAATAAAAACTGAGCAAAAAAAGAAGAAGCTTAGCAATATCAAAGATAAAGAAGCTCGTAAAATAGTTAAGAAGGCAACTACTCAAGAGGTAGAAAAAATTCAACTTATACACTTAGGTGACTTTCTTATTTATAAGGCTACAACTAAAGATTACAAGGTTCAAGTAAATGCCATAGACGGCACTATAATGAAAAAAGAGTCCAAATAATAGTACCAAACACATGCCCATACTTTAGTATGGGTGTCAATCTTCATAACCGATAAATCTACAAGTTGTTTTAAATAATAAAAGTAATTTTATTAACTTAAAAGATTTAAACTATAAATAGCTGTTATTCCTAAAGTATATATAGCTAAAAGCCAAACATTTCTAGGATTTCCTGAAAGTTTTGGTGTTTTAATCTCTGATACATTCAGTATTGCAAGTCCAACTCCGCTCATATATAAAATAATTGTAAAAGTCTCATTGCTCACAAAGCCCTCTAGTAAAAATACAGAGACTAAAATCAAACTATTGTTATCAAGAGCAAGTCCAGTATATTTTGTTCCTCCAGCCAAGCCGTATGTACTAAAATAACTTAACCTTATTGCTGCGGCAGTCATCATTATAAATGCTCCAACTAAAAATATTGGCTCGAATTTTCCATAACTTAAAAGTAAAATAGCAGGGGTAACTCCATAACTTACAATATCTATAACAACATCAAGTTGCCCTCCGAATTTTGCATCTGTAGCTGTTCTTCCTTTTAATCTTCTTGCGACTAAGCCATCAGCCCAATCAAAAGCAACTGCCCAAACCATACCAATCATTGCTGCCCCATAAATACCAGTGATACTGAAATAGATAGCTAATACCGTACAGGCTAATCCTAAAAGTGATAAAAGATTTGGTATATCTTTTACATAAGATAAAATAGTGGGTTGTTGCAATTCTTTATGTGTGTGATTTTCTGCTGACATTGTAAGTCCTAGTAAGTAATTTAGGTGTTTTCGTTGGTATTGTTCATTTGAATATAACGATAGTTTTAGTATAAAAACGCTATTATATCTAAAATACTTTTGACTAAGGAAATTAAATCATGACTGTATATACAGTAGGCACTTTTGACTTGTTACATATTGGTCATTTAGACCTCTTAGAATATTGTAAAACATTGGGAGATAAATTTGTTGTTGGGGTAGCTTCTGATGAAGTAGTAGCTTCATATAAAATAAATGTACCTGTTATTCCTTTAGAGCAACGAATGAGAATGCTTAAGGCTTTAAAATGTGTAGATGATGTTGTATCTTATGATAAACTTGAGTATGTAACTAATTGTAAAGAGGTAGATGCTGATATTTTTGTAGTTGGAGAGGATTGGGGAGATAAAGCTCATAATATTGCAGTAGAAAAATACTTAAAATCAAAAGGGAAAAAGATTGTTCAAGTTAGCTATAATCCACAAACTTCATCTTCAAAGATAAAACAAAATGTCATCGCTCAATCCCATAAAGGTAAATATATGGCACATACTATTGTATAAAACACCAATTTAAGTTTAAAGCGCAACACTTATAAAATTTCAAATCAATTCCTTGGATAAAGCTTTCGAGGTACCCCTTAAAAAAGTATTTCTTTACATATTTATCCTAAAGTAATCCAAAACTAAAATCATCAAATAATAACAACCAATAGTAATAAAAGAAGAAAAAAACAAGCTACTATAAAAACTAAAACCATATTTTAAAAATATTGGTAAAGATATAAATAATGCTAAAGATGGTATCACAAACCAAAAAATTGAAGATGAGAGTTCACTTACTTTTGCTACATCTTTAGTATCTATATAAAGCCAAATCATAGCCAAAATAGATACAAGAGGTAAAGATGCTACTATCCCTGCAAATAGTGAATTTCTTTTTGATACTTCTGAAATAATCACTATTAAAATAGCACTTATTAATATTTTTAATATATAATAACCCATAACTATTCCTAAAAAATCAAAATTTTAAAACCAATAAGTATCAGTATAATACCACCAAAAATCTCGGCTTTACTTTCATATTTTCCTCCACCTTTAGAACCTATATAAACACCTAAGATACTAAAAATAAAAGTAGTTATTCCAATGAGTATTAAACTAATGATTGGATTTAGATTAAATAAATGTAGTGTAAATCCAGCAGCCATCGCATCTATACTTGTGGCTATTGCTAGAGTTAATAAAACTTTATTTGAGATGATTGTGAGTGTATCTTCTGTATTTTTACCAAAGGCTTCATATATCATCTTAAGTCCAATAATCATTAATAATACAAAAGCAATAATAGAATCATATTCACCAATATACTCTTTTAATCCCACCCCACCTAGATAACCGATAAGTGGCATAATAGCTTGAAATATACCAAAAAATATACCAGCTTTTAAAGCCAGTACTTTTATATCTTTTTTATTTTTAACACCTAGTCCTATGGATACTGCAAAAGCATCCATGCTAAGGGCTAGGGCTAAGATTAAAACCTCAAGCATTTAGCTTCTTTATATGTTGAAATGATATTATAAATAAAAGTCCAAACGCTAAAGCTGTCAATATAAATGGCGCAATAGGATTTATCTGATAAACTGCAGTACTTACTATAGGAGCTACAACAATACCCATACCTTGTGCTGCTGATACTGTTCCAGATGATGCTCCTTGCTCGTGTTTGGTTACAAGATTTACAGCCAAGGCTTGAAAAGCAGGAAAAAGCATACCCATACCAAAGGCAGTGATACTAAAACCAATAGTTAAGATTAGTTGAGAAGTCATCATAACTACTATAATATATCCTAGCAAACCTACAAGTGAACCAAACTTCAATAAATTGTATGGATTTATATCAACTTTTGAGATGATAATTTGTGCTACTATAAATGCTACACCTATACAAGAAAGTACAAATCCTGTGATCTTTGCACCTTCAATTAAATCTACATTAAGCTTATCTATTACAAAAAATCCTAAACAAACTTGAGCTGTAACAACTCCAAACATCGTAATAAATGCAGTAATCATAGGAAGTCTTAATCTTATATCAAAAAGTTTTGGTACTGGCATGTCTTTTTTTACTACAACTTTTTCACTAGGTAGATAAAAGTACAGTATAACAGCACCTAAAAGTGGTAAAACAGCAAAGGTGTATAATGGAACTGACAAACCATAAGAAGCCAAGGCACCACCAATACTAGGAGCAAAAACCATAGCGATACCACTTGATGCTGCTAGTTTTGATATATAAGCAGTTCGTTTTGATTCTTCAATATGATCTGCAATAAGTGCATTTGATACTGGGGTAATCGCTGAGAAAAAAGCACCTATTGCACCACGCGTTAATACTAACACTACTAAAGATATTATTACAAGAGGTGGAGTGACAACAGCAAAATCAATAAAAATCGCCATTATCAGATACGATATAGCAACACCTGCAACACCAATAAGTAATATAGGTTTTCTACCAACTATATCACTTTTTTTACCCCAATATCTTGAGAGTAAAACCCATAAAATACCACCTACTGATACAGTCAGTCCTGCATGCCACTCTTGCATATTTAAAGCTCTGATTATTGGGCCAACTACTGCTAAAAATGCCATCATTGCTGATACGCACAAGACATTTACAAGCATTAAAATTTTTATTTCTTTCATTTTAAGACTCCCCTTGTATTATGCTATCATCTATAGTGGTAGATAAATATACAGCAAATAATCCAATAATTGAACAAACAATTATTACACTTGAATAACCAAACACACCAGATAAAGATATAGCAAAACCTGCGAATAATACTCCTGAAAACATATAAACACTATGTTGGATTGCAAACTGTGAGGCTGGAGATTTTGAAGATACTTGATCCATAATTATTGTTATCATGACAACAGCAGAGGGCATATAAAACATAAAAATGAAACCAACTATTAACATAACACTCAAGTTGTCACTATATCCATTTATAATAAAAAGTAATAATAGCATTCCTATACTTTGCCCTAGTGCAGATATAACTAAAACTATTTTTTTACCAAATTTATTAATAACCCAAGATGTACTAAAAGAAGCTATGAGTCCTATACCATATCCTACAATATGAACTGCAAAACCAATTTTATCAAGTGTCCACCCTGCATCTACCAACATAGGATTTAATAATCCATAAGCAGAACTAATTGTAATAGGATAAAGAAATAATAATAATAACCACTTCTTTCTTCCTGAGGGTTTCCAAAAATCTATGTATTGTTTAAAGTTTATTTTATCTTCTATTTCTTCATTTTGCGATGAAGGTTCTTTATAAAAGTAGAGTTGGATTAAAGAGATAGAAGTTGTAAAGGCTAGTATTTGTATAGTCTGTTCCCAACCTACATAAGAGTAAATAATCAAAGCTACTCCACCACCTAATATACCACCTACAAGTCCACCTGCCGTTTTTAAAGCACCACCTACAGACCTTTGATCTTTATGAACTGTTTTAAATACAAGTGCATCTAAAGCTATATCTTGAGAAGCTGCAAAAAATGCGAATAATACACTCAATGCAATTATAATTTTAAAATTTGTCAATATATCAAAAAATGATACAGCTATTAAAACAAAAACCATAAAAGTTTGAAAGATTATAATCCAACCACGATAATGACCCAATCTTTTAAACTTTATTTTATCTACAAAAGGAGCCCATAAAAATCTAAAAACAAAAAATAAACCCAACATATATATAAAACCTAAATTTTCTAATGATGTTCCATTTTGTCTCAAAATAGCAATTAACGATTCTGTTATAAATGCAAATCCTACAAATTGCGTAATGTATAAACTAAAAAGTAAAGCTATATGCTGTTTAGTTAATTTTTGTGTCATATTATAGGTTCCACTGTTTTATTCTTTGTTGAGCTTGGAACATATCATAATATTTTCCTTTTTTATCTATTAATTCTTTATGACTTCCTTGCTCTGTTATAGTTCCATCTTGCATAACTAAAATTGTATTTGCGTGTGAAATTGTAGAAAGTCTATGTGCTATTACGATAACTGTTTTATCTTGTATTAGTTCATCTAAAGCATTTTGAACTGCTACTTCACTTTGTGTGTCTAATGCTGATGTTGGTTCATCTAATATAACAATTGGAGCATCTTTTAAAATTGCTCTCGCTATTGAGATTCTTTGTTTTTCTCCACCACTTAAATTTCCACCGATTTCTCCTACAGTCGTTTCATATCCATGAGGTAGTCTTGTGATAAACTCATGACAATATGCTTTTTGTGCTGCTATTTGTACCTCTTCATCACTGGCACTTGGTTTTCCCATACGGATATTGTTTAAAATAGTATCATCAAAAAGATATACATCTTGAAATACTACAGATATATAAGACATAAGCCCAACTTGTGTCATATTTTTTATATCAACTCCACCTATTTCTACATTTCCACAACTAGGGTCATCATATCTCATGATAAGTTTTGTGATAGTTGTTTTTCCTGAACCACTTGGTCCTACTATTGCAGTTAAAGAGTTGGCTTTGATATGAAATGAAACATTATCCATAGCTTTATTATCATAATCTAAATAGTTGAAATCAACCGCATTAAATTTTATATCAAATGTTTTAGGTGTTAAAATAGGTTCATTTATTTTTAAATCTTTTTGACGCAAGACCCCTAAAATATGTTTAAATCCTATCTCCATAGTATCTAGTACACTAGCAATCGCTAAAAAATTTGCTAAAGGTTCAGATAATCTTCCCAATACAACCAACAATGCTACAAGTGTAGCTATACTTATACTAGCATCTGCTATCCATAAAGCACCCAAAGACAATACCATCAAAAATACAAACTCTATTAGTGTAATCATAACAACCATCGGTAAAGTTGCACCTAAAGTTCCTTTTTTTTGTACTTCTCGTGCTTTTGCTATAGATTTTTGTAAATTTTTGGCATTAACTCCTACTTGATTAATCGATCGTAATACTGGTAATCCTTGTAGATACTCAATGGTATCAGCTTCTAGTGTAGAATGTGCTTTTACATTTTCTATTTTTTCAACTTTTATTTTGCCACGACTCCATTTGTAAATAGGAACAGCTAAAGGAAATGCAAGAAGCATAGCAAAAGCCATTTTTACATTGATAAAAAATGTTGCTAAAACTATAACAATAGGTACGATAAGTGCTTCTAGCCCCATACCTGCAACTATACCCATATGCAGAACTGATTGGTCTACATTTGTAGCCAAAATTGAGTTAAGTTCTCCTGTACGATATTTATTTAATCGTTGAAGTGGCATAGTTTTGATTTTATTACCTAGTTTTACTCTTAAATTATGTGTAACATCTGTTAAATCAGTAGAATAGTTAAACTCTAAAGCCAACCAATGAAAAATAAGTGATACTACAGTAGAAATCACTATAGCCCCAAACCAAAAAAATGCATCATTTAGAATAAATTTTTCACTAAACATAACTGACAATAATGGGAAAAAGAAAGCAAATCCTAAACCTCTAGTGATATATGACAATATATATAATAAATAACTTTTTTTTAAAGCGCTTGCTTTATTATTAGCAATCTCTATTGTTGTCTTGTAACTTTGTGCAAATGAAGATACTTCTTGACTCATTATAATGCCTCCTTTGTTTCTAAGTTCCACTCTTGTGCTTTTTCATAATTGCTCCAAAGATTGAAATAAACTTGTTTATTATCTAAAAGTTCTTGATGTTTTCCAATTTCTTTTATCTTACCTTCATCTATAACAATGATTTGATCTACATCTTTGATAGTTGAAAGTCTATGAGCAATAACGATAACTGTTTTATCTTTCATAAGATTTGCTAAAGCTTTGATAATCTCTTCTTCATTTTCTGGGTCTGCAAAAGCTGTCGCTTCATCTAATATGATGATAGGATTATCTCTTAAAATAGTTCTAGCTATTGTAATTCTTTGTTTTTGTCCGCCTGAAAGGTTTGCACCTCGTTCACCTGCTTTTGTATCGTAGCCATTTGGAAGTGAAAGTATAAAATCATGTATTTGTGCTGATTTTGCTGCATTTACTACATCTTCATCACTTGCATTTGGATTTGCCATTTTTATATTGTTAAAAATACTATCAGCAAAAAGAAAAGTATCTTGAAATACAAAAGAAACTATATCCATAAGTGTATCGTTTGAAATCTCTCTTATATCTGTATCTCCTATTTTTATACTTCCTTGCGTTACATCCCAAAATCTAGGGATTAGTTTAGCTACTGTACTTTTTCCAGCTCCACTTGGTCCTACTATAGCGGTTGTACTTTTAGATGGAACTACAAAACTTATATTTTCCAAAGCCTTTTTATCTGTTTTATCATAAGAAAAAGATACATTTTCAAAATGAATAGATATATCATCTGGTGTTTTATTGCTTATTGCTAATGGCAACTCTTCTGTATCCATAATCTCTTGTATTCTTAAAGCTGAAGCTTGTGATTTTTTAATAAAATTACTTAGCCACATAACAGGCATAAGAGCATCTGCCATGCCTGTACTTAAAAAGAGTGCTAAAATTAAAGAAGACAACTCCAATGAGCCATTATTTAGAAGATAGATTCCAGTTAATAAAATAGCTAGTAAAGTTGTTAAAGGAGTAAGTAAAATAGTACCAAATTTAGCACTTTTGTTAGTTTTTGCCATCCAAGCATTTAAGTTTTTTCTATAAGAAAATAAAGAATCATTATATTTTTTAAAAGATTCACTTCCATCATCAAATGTTCTCACAACCGGCATAGCTTGAGCAAATTCTACAACGGCTTTGTTTATATCTGTTTGACTTTTCTCATATTTAATTCTATATTCTTGGGAATCTTTCATCGCCATTGACATAATACTTGCCCCAATAACTAAAACAAAAATACCAGCAAGTGCCAAACGATAATCAACAACAAATAAAATGATTAAAGTTGTTATAGGCGCAACAATACTTTTAGCAATCATAGGAACACTATCTGCTACAAAAGCATGAAGTGCTGCTACATCTTCTTGCATCACTTTTTTTAAAGCACCAGAACCTGTAGTGATTATATATCCTAAAGGCACTTTTGAAAGATGAAAAGACAAATCTGTTCTTAAAATTTGCTCCAATCTAAAAGCACCAAGATGAGAAACAATAAAAGCACTCAGCCTCGTGACAAAAGCAATGACTGTAATAATAGCAAGTGCAATGATAGTATTGAAAAGGTCAAATTCTATATCAAATATTTTTATAGGAGTTTCCTCTAAAATATTAGATAAAGTAAAAGAAAGAAGAGTCAAACTAGCTATTAAACTAATAGCACCAATAGCAGAGAGTAATATCGCTATGCGTATCTCAAAATTTACAGGGACTAAAATAGCCCATAGACCTGTTTTTTGTTTATGTTTTTTTTCCATATCTATCCTAAATTAATGTAATAAGATATTATATAGATATTAAGAATCTTTATCAATATCTTATTTATTATAAAGGGATTATCTTTTATTTTAAAGGGATTAAAAATTGCTATTCATAATTTATAAATAATTATAAGACGAAAAAGATTTTGTTTAGTAAACTTTTATAGAGGTTTCGTTGTTAAATAATGGGTTATGCAAGAAGTCTATTATAAAAAATATCTGAAATATTTTGAGTAGAGGGATAAAATTACTCTACTCAAAAAAAATTATATGGGAATGGAATTTTAAAACCTATAAGTAACTTGGATGCCTATTTCTCTTTCTTCAGAATAAATTGTATATGAATCATGATAACCAACAGAGTCATGATTTTTATCAAATAAATTTTTTGCATACATGTATATATCAAACTTTTTTGTTTCGTATCCTACTTTTGTATTTACAAGTGTATATGCTTTTTTCTCATACTTATTTTCTTTATCGAAGTACATTTTACCATAGCCGTTTAAATTGGCACTTGCATAATAACCAGCATTTGCTCTATATTTAGCTCCTATATAATAATTATATTTAGGTGCAAATGGATTAGTCTTTCCTTTATAATTACCATTAAAATCTTTAAATTTATCAAATTTAGTTTCATTGACTCCTAAAGATGAAAATATATTTAATTCATCATTTATTTGATAATTTACTTCCAACTCTAAACCTTGCGAATGTGCTTCTCCTGCATTTGATACATATTCTTCGGCAGGTGAAATTGCTGATGTGACTTGCATATTTTTTATATCCATATAATAAATTGATGTATTAAATGTCAATTTATCATCTAACATTACACTTTTATATCCTGCTTCATAATTCCACAATGTTTCTTTTTCAAATATTAAATTTGCATGTCCTATTGGTGCATTATGATTAAATCCACCCGCACGATAACCTTTTGCTATAGTAAAATAAGCCATTTTATTATTTTCAAAGTTATATTCAAGTGAAACTTTAGGTGAAATCTCACTATAGGTACTATCTTCTTTTATATTTCTGTTCTTATCTGTAAATTCTTTATTCTCTTTATCGTATCTTATTCCTGTTAGAATAGATAAATTATTTGATATTTGATATTTGATATGCGTAAACAACCCAAGTGACTTATCATTAAAATCTCGTTCGATAGGATAGCCAGACCAAGCAAAATCAAAATTTTCATCTTTTTCATCCATATAAATACCAGCTAAAAAATCTAATTTATTGTTTAAAAAACTATCTATATATTTAATTTCTTCTGAATAAGATTTAGTATTTGTATCTCTAATCATATGATATTGAGGTACAGGATTATTTGTAAAATCCCAGTCATCACCATCTTTTAAATTAAAACTTCTTCTAGTGGTGATTGATTCTATATATGATCTATCAGATATTGTATATTTTATTTTTAAAGCATTATTTACAATTTGTGATTTATTGTAACCTTTAAAATTTTGGGAAATATCATTTTTTCCTTGTGTTACATAACTCATTTTAACAGAACCATCATCATATTTTAAAATAGAGTTTATAAATGATATCTCTAAATTATCAGTAGGTTTATATATAATATTTACTCTAACTGAATTTCTTTTTCTATCATCTATTGTTTTCCCAGTATTTTTATCTTTTAAAAATCCATCTTTTTCATAATGAGATGCAGATATTCCAATTAATAGTTTATTTTCTATCAAGGCACCTGATACATTTAAATTTATTTTTCTTTTATTATCACTTCCCACTTCAAGACTTATGGATCCTTGTGTAATATTTGATGGTTGTTTAGTGTGAATATTCATCACCCCTGTTTCAGCATTTTTCCCATATAGTGTACCTTGGGGACCTTTTAGGACTTCTATTCTTTCTATATTATTAAGTTCTTCATTCATAGCCCACCCATCTAAAATGGGAACACCATCAATATATATAGCCATAGGAACAGTTTTAGCCTCCATATCTGAAAATATTCCCCTAAGCGATGGGCTAATCTGAGAATCGGAACCATAAGAAAAAAACATTAGATTTGGAGTGTATGCCGCTATATCTTCTACAAGTTCTATATTGTTATCTACTATACTTATCTCATCTAGGAGTGTCATAGATATAGGTACTTCTTGGATGTTTTCTGCCTTTTTTTGTGCTGTTACTGTTAATTTATCCAAAGTTTTAATATCATTTGCATAGATGTTACTATAAACCAACATCGAAACTATGGTTGATAAAGTTAACTTGTTTACTATTTTCATAATTAATCCTTAATTTATATTTATTTTATTATAATGATAATTAATATTAAAATGAAAGAGTAAATAGCTGTCATTAGTATTTTTATAAATTAAGGAGGTATTTTATGTCTTGTAATAATTATAATGTAATAAATAGTGAAAAAATATTAGAATTGAATAATAGTATTCAAGAATTTAATATTGATGATAATATTTATTTAATAAAAAGTAATATTAAATTTACAGAATCAAGAGATATAAATGTACTTTCAAAAGTAGATGGATTATTGATTACTATTAATCTAAATGGTTCAGTTAAACATAAAAGTCATCTAAGTAATTTTAATTTAGATATAAACAAAAATATGACTTCAATAAATCTTATGCAAACAGAAGAAGGCATTAATGAAATAAAAGCTGGTACACATTTGCAAAATCTACATATCATATTCAAAAAAGAATTTTTAAGAAAGAATTTTTTAGATATAGATATATATGAAAAAATATTAAGTTTTTTTGAAAAAAATGAAAATGCTAAAAATATAAAAACATCCAATACAAGTATACAAAATCAAATAATTGCAAATGAAATTTTTAATTCACAATATAGCGGAGGTTTAAATAAAATATTTCTTCAATCAAAAGTTTTAGAAATATTTTTAAATGAATTTAATCATTTACAATTAGAATCCAATACTCCAAAAAATATTGGAAAAGTAAAATTCAGTTCTTACGATATAGAAGCAATTCATAAAGCTAAAGAAATTATGTTAAATAATATTCAAAATCCTCCAAGCATAAAAGAACTTTCAAGATCAGTTGCATTAAATGATTTTAAATTAAAAATTGGATTTAAAAATATTTTCAATACAAGTCCATACAAAATGATACATGAACATAGAATGCTAAAGGCAAAACACCTTTTAGAAACAAGTGAGATGAATGTAAGCGAAATAGCAAATAAAATAGGGTATAAATTTGTACACAATTTTTCAAAAGTTTTTTTACAAAAATTTGGAGTACGCCCAAAAGATTTAATGAAAAGTAGAAAATACTATTATTGATGAAAGGGAGTCTTGAGAGTGTAAAATAATTTTTTCTTATAATTTACTAAATAGACTTCTTGCAAAACTATAAAAAACAGACACTAAAAATGCTGTAAAGTTTGTATGAGTAAATATGAACAATTAAAGAATAAAATAGAAGCATCAGTTCGTATATGTGTTGAACTTGTCAACGCTAAATTAAAGATTTTTCAAATCCTTACTCAAAAATATAGTAACCGTATAAAAATGTTCAATTTATGCTTTAACCTGATATTAAGACTCTAAAAACTACTTTTTTGGCAGCTTTCATACTGCCTATTTTAACTCCGCTGTTGACACTTGGTCTAAGTCATCAACTTTAGAATCTATAAGCCAACTGAATACCTATCTCTCTTGGTTTTGATAGGTGAATAAAACCTGCATTATAATGTTCTTGTGTACTATAATCTTTATCAAAAATATTTTTACCATAAAGATAAATATCATAGTCTTTAGTTTCATAACCTATTTTTGCATTAACAAGTATGTAAGCTTTTCTTTTATATGTATTGCTATCATCTATATAGAAATCTCCAAATCCATTTAAGTTTATATTTGCATATATCCCATTATTTCCTCTATACTGTGTACCTAAAGAATAAGTGTATTTTGGAGTATTTGGCATATATTTTCCACTATTATCTACATTTTGTGTACCTATTACATTATATTGATTGTCAAAGATTAAACTTGTATATTTAAAGTCATCAAACGTTGCTTTATTATAAGAAAAAGAGGAGTTTATACTGAAAGATTCATTCATCATATAGCTTAGGTCAAGCTCAAATCCTTTTGAAGTTGCACTTTTAGCATTTTTAATATAATTTGCTATATTACTAAGAGGTACAACAATTTGTTTATCCGATATGCTAATAAAGTATAACGCAGTATTTATATTTAATCTATTCTCAAAAAATGAACTTTTTAACCCAAATTCATAACTTATAAGTGTCTCTTGATCATAATACTCTTGACCTTGTGGAGCAAAAATATAATACCCTCCTGGTTTATATCCTTTTGCTATAGTTGCATAAATAAGGCTATCCTTGGTAACTTTATATTTTAAAGCAAGTTTTGGTGAAATTTCAGTAAAAGACTTTTCTTCTTTTGCAAAAGTAACTCTATTGTCTAAATTTTTTGTATCTTTATCATACCTAAGTCCAGCAAGTATTGAGAAATTATCTGAAATTTTATAATTCAGATGAGTAAAAATACCTAAGCTTGTACCATCAACTTTTTGGTTTCCATATATAAATAAACCTCCAGCAGTATCAAATTCATTAAGTGTTCTATCGCTACTTTTATCTGCATAAAGTCCTAGAAGTAAGCTATAGTTATCTTCTTTTAAATTATATCTTATCTCTTGAGATATAGTTTTATTATCTATTGGGAAAAAAGCATGTTGCTTATAACTTGGATCTGCTGTTTTGTCAAAATCTTCTATCATAGTAAGGGAAGTTTTTTTGTAAGCAGTTACTGCCTCAATACTGCTACTTTCATCAATATTATAATTAATTTTAAATCCTATAGAATCAGTATCCATTTTATTTGTTTCATCTAAATCAAGAGCAATATTATGAGGATTAGGATTCCGTACAGTTGAAGAATTTCCTCCCCCATCTCTTCTTATTTCTTTATTCGCAACTAACGAAAGTTCCAAATCATCATTTACTAAGTATCTTAAATTTAATCGTCCTGAATAGTGCTTTTTATCATTTACATCTTTATCAAGATAAGTGTTTTTTATAAAACCATCTTTTTCATAATACTGACCTGCTAAACCTATAAATAGTTTATCTTCTATAACTGCTCCACTGACACTCAATCCTAATTGTTTCTTATTATCTTCACCTAGTTCAATATCTAATTTACCTTTAGTTTCATTATTAGGTTGTCTAGTAATAATATTTATTACTCCAGCTTCTGCATTTTTTCCATAAAGAGTACTTTGTGGACCTTTTAAAACTTCAATTCTTTCAATATCATTCAAATAAGTATTATAACCTGTTGTCGTTAATGTAGGTATACCATCTATATACATAGCAACAGAAGGAGACCCAGTTCTAAAATCTGAATAAACCCCTCTCATTGATGGAGCAGCTGTACCATTATCAGAAGTATTAAAGAGATAAAATCCAGGAACATAATTTGTCAAATCTTGAATATTGTCAATTTTTTTATCTTCTATAGAGTATTCATCAAAAATACTCATTGCAATAGGTACATTTTTAGGATTTTCTTCTACTTTTTGTGCTGTTACTGTTACTGTGTCTAATTTTCTTAATTCTTTTGCTTCTATTGTTGAAGTAAGTAATAAAGATGCCGCTAAACTTAAAGCTATTTTATTCATTTATAAACCCTTTTTATTTAAAATTTAATTAGTTTAGAGTATACTCAATAACAATTATCAAAATCAACATAGATGTATTGATAAAAGTATTTTTTGAATATATATAGGGAGTTTTAAATGTCTTTTAACGATATGGAGTATAATTTTAGTGAAAATAATTCTAGTACTATGAAGTTTTCAAATAATAATATGGATTGTTCTATCCTTGAACACAATATGAATAATGAAATATTTATCATAAAATCAAAGCTTGAAGTAAAAGAAGAATTCAAAATTGAATCTTCGACAAATGTAAATGGTCTGATGCTAGGATATAATCTTTTTGGATACAGTGAACATAAAAATATCAATTCAGGGCATCATTTAAGACTTTCTGCCAATGAATCAAATATGTCAATTGTAAACAATGAACATAATATATCTTCTGTTTCCAAAGGAATTTCAAATAAAATAGGTATTGTTGTCAAAAAAGAGTTTATTGAAAAGAATATAAATGATAATATGATAAAAGATTTGTTTTTATCATCTCTTGAAAAAGAATCTTGCGATAAACTTATGTTTCATAAAAAAACTGATCCATATATGAATCTTATTTTAAATGATATCTATAAACTCTCTTTTGATGAACCACTTAATAATATTTCTCTACAATCAAAAGTTTTAGAACTCCTTTTTCTTGAATTTACTAGCTTGTCTAATGACAAAAAAAGTATTGTAAATAACATAAAACTAGATGATTATGATATAGAAGCGATTAAAAAAGCCAAAGATATATTGATACAAAATATGAAAAATCCCCCAAGCATACTTCAACTTGCTAAGATGGTTAGAATCAACGATTTTAAACTAAAGATAGGATTTAAAGAAATTTTTAAAATTACACCTTATAATCTTCTTTTAAACTATAGATTAGAATATGCAAAAAAACTATTAATTGAGTCTCATCTAAGTATAGGCGAAATAGCCCAAGATATAGGCTATAAATACACTGCTAGCTTTAGTGCTGCTTTTATAAAAAAATATGGAATAACACCGACAAGTATAATGAAAACTCGGAAGTATTATTACTGATAAAAATTTAAAACACTAAAAACTATATCTAGCACCAACACCTACAAATCTACCCTCACCAAATGTCAATACTTTTCCTGTAGGCATTTGTGTTGCTGTTGTGATATAGCTCTTATCTGTTATATTTTTTACATAAGCATATATATCCCAATCATCCAATAAATATCCAGCTTTTATATTTGCTGTAGTATATGAATCTTCTTTCATAGTATTTGCATCATCAAAGTACATTTTTCCTTGATTTTTTACATCAAATCTTCCATATATTCCATTGATATTTGAATAAGACAATCCTATATTTGCGGTATGAGAAGGGGTCATCTCTATTTTATTGCCATCTTTTCCTTTGTATTTGTCATACTTGGCCTCTATGATTCCAAGCGAACTATCAACTCTAAAATCATCATTTATAGTATAGTTTAATTCTACTTCTAAGCCTTTTGAAGAAGCCTCTCCTGCATTTGAAACAGAATTAGCCCCTGTTTGCATATCCCAAGTAAAAACATGTATATCTTTTATATCCATATAAAAAACACTTAGTGCCATATAAAGTTGCTTATCTAATAAATCTCCTCTTATACCCAACTCATAATTTATTGATTTTTGTGCATCAAACATATTTTGCGATTCTTCCCCACTATCAGCAAATTTATTATATCCACCTGGAAGATATCCTTTTGCTACACTAAAATAAGAAGTTAAATCATTATTGACCTTGTAAGAGAGGGCAACTTTAGGTAAAAAAGTATTCCAAGTATTGTTTTCATTTAAAGAGTACATTTTTGCACCTGTAGTATTTGCAGGTAACATAAAATAATCTAAATCAATCTTTTTTTTGATTTGTTGATACCTTCCTCCAAGAGTTAGTTCATAGGCATTTGAAAAAGGAATAACAACTTGTCCAAATGTAGCTAGGGTTGTACTGTCTGTTTGAGATACTGCATTCAACTGTACATTTACTCCTGTACCAAATGGATTCCCCATCATAAAAGCTGGGAATGTTCCACCATATTTATCATTGCTTTGTTTGTTTGTTTCATAATACAATCCAGCCAACCATCTAACACCATCACTACTCTTTGATAGTCTAAATTCTTGAGATATATTTTTTGTTCTTTGTTCTTCAAATCCTGATAGATTGTCATATAAACTATTATTTGAATAATCAAATCCAGCATTTATATCTGTATCCAATTTCTTATGTGTTGTTAAAGAAGTAAATGTCATATCATCAAAATCATAAGTTATATTTAAAGCTTGTGCATTTGATTTGATTTTTGCGTATATATCTTCATCATAAGATACATTTTTAAAATCTTCTCTTTTAAAATCATTGATATTAGTGGAAGAAGTTATTCCTCCTTCTATCCCATATCTTGTGTCTTTATCATTAGTTGCACTAAATTTTATACTAAGATTATCTGTTGCGTTATATATTAATTTTATATTTGCTAAGTGTTTTTCATTTTCATTTGCATTATCTCTTTGGTTTGGATGGCTATTTTTTGCATATCCATCACTTTTTGATATGATTCCATTAAATCCTAGAAATAGTTTATTAGCTATTATTGGTGTATAAAATTCTAGTGAAGTTTCTTGAAAATTATCTGTACCATATTGAGCTGATATACTACCCTCTGGTTGATTTGTTGGTTCTTTTGTAACTATATTTATCACTCCGCCAATAGAATCTTTTCCATAAATTGCACCTTGTGGACCTCTTAGTATTTCAACTCTTAAAACATTTGATATTGCTTTATCAAATCCATATATATCACTATAAGGTATCCCATCTATATAAATAACAACTGGATTAGTATTTGTAAAATGGGAGGTGTTTATACCTCTAAAATTTACAGTTTCAGAATAGAAAGAAGATGATGTAAGATTTGGAATCTCTTTGATTAAATCTTTTACACTTTTTATCCCTTTTTGTTCTATCTCTACATCACTTATCACCGTTATACTTTGAGGAATACTTTTTATATTTTCCTCAACTTTATTTGCCGTTACAGTTATTGCACCTAGATTTGTTGTCTCTTGTGCATAAACACTATTTGTCAAAATAAGTGCCGTAGCTAAAGACAAAACTATTTTGTTCTGTTTTTTCATTTTTTCCCTTTAATTTACAATTTAATCTTTTATAGTATACTCAATATCAATTATCAAAATCAATAGAAAAACTTTGATAGATGTAGTTTTTATTTGTAAAAATGGAGTTTTTTATGTCACTAAATAATATGTCGTATAAATTTAACGATGATAAAACAAATAGTATGATATTTATGAAAGAAAAAATATCTGGCACGATTATGGAAAAAGAGATAAATAAAAATTTATTTTTACTCAAAACAAATATAACATCTCAAGATGATACCTTATCTGATTCAAGTGTTACAATAGATGGAATGGTATTGAGTTTTAATCTCAAAGGTCAAAGTGATTTTAAAAGCAATATATCAAATTTAAATATAAAAACATCAAATAATATTACAAATATCATATTATCAAAAGATGAAAATAGTAAAACATCAATAAAAAAAGGAGAAATAAGTATAATTGATATTATACTGAAAAAAGATTTTTTAGCTCAAAATATACCTAATGGTAGGATAAAAGATAAACTATTAAATTCACTTCAAAAAGATATTTGCAATGAATTATTATCTCATAAAACAACGAACTATCAGACACAATTATTATTAAATGATATAAATAATTCCCCTTTTGATGGTGTATTAAATGATATGTTTGTTCAATCAAAAGTTTTAGAGTTAGTTTATCTTGAATTTAAAGAGTTATTTATAAATCAAAATAGTTTTTTAGATACAAAAAAATTAAAACTAAGTATTCAAGACATAGAATCTATAAAAAAAGCAAAAGAAATTTTAATACAAAATATGCAAAATCCACCAAGTATAATGCAACTTGCTAAAATGGTAGCGATAAATGATTTTAAATTAAAGTCAGGATTTAAAATAGTATTTGGGACTACTCCTCACAATCTTCTTATAGATTATAGACTAACTTTAGCTAGAACATTACTTTTAGATGCTGATATGAATATAAATGAAATTTCACAACATATAGGATATAAATTTACTGCAAATTTTAGTACTGCTTTTTCTAAAAAGTTTAAAGTCTTGCCTAAAGATTTAATGAAAAGTCGGAAGTATTATTAGTAATAGTTTAGGTATATAGCCCAAACTATTATATATTTGATTTAAAATTTATATTTTGTTTGTATACCAAAAGTCATAGGAGCACCAGCTCTAGCCCATAAACCACCTCCTGAATCGGTAAAATCTGTATAAACAGTTGCATATTTTTTATCAAGTAAATTTTTTGTCCAGATACTTACTTCAAAGTTTTTTTGTTTAAATCCAACTTTTGCATTTACCAAAGAAAAACTATCTTCTTTTAATGTATTTGTATTATTCATATAAACATGACCAGTATAGGTATAATCAGCATTTACATAAAATCCATTTATAAATTTATAAGTCATTCCTAAATGAGAGGTATAATTTGGAACAAAAGGGAGATATTTATTTGAAAAATTAGAAGAAGCAGTAGATGATGTTGCTTTTACATAATACTCATCATATTTAGATTTTGTATATGCAAATGAAGCAACAATCTCAATATTGTCTTTTGGTTTTGCATTTAGTTCAAACTCTATTCCCTGGCTTGTAGCTTTTCCTGCATTTGTTGTAAGAAAATCGATTCCATTAGACGCATTTACTTGTAAATCTTGCCAATCAATATGATAAATAGCAGTATTTAAAGAGAGACGGTTATCGAGCCAATTTAATTTTAAACCAAGCTCATAATTCCATGTATATTCAGGATCATATTTTTCACCTTGATTATTTTGAAGATTAAAACCACCACTTTTGTACCCTTTTGAGATTGTCAAATATGGCATATGTTTATCATCCCCTACAAAACTAGCAGAAAATTTTGGTAATATTGCCTTAAATGTTGCCGAAGTATTCCCTTTTGCTCCTCCTGCTAGTAGAGCATCATAGTAAAAATCTTGCTTTTCTCTGTCATAACGCATACCCGTAGTAAATTTAAATTTATTTATAGTGGTATAACTTAACTCTCCAAATAAAGCCAAACCTATAGTATTGGTCTTACCAGTAATTGGATATTGTCCAGCAGGAAAAGAAGGACTACCCCAATCATTTCCTAATGTATACACAAGATTATGATCTTGTACCTCTTTTAAAGCATAAGCTCCAACAAGCCATTCTAAAGGGGTGTTATTATCAGAAACTAAACGCAACTCTTCACTTAAAGTAAAATAGTCTCTTTGATATAATTGTCTTTGACCATCAACCGTAGTAAAATCCATATCATGGTCTAGTTTATTGTTATCTTGTCTTACTGCTGTAACTGATATAAGTTTTGTATCTTTTGCATCATATTGAATTCGTAAATTTGCACCGTAGGCTTCTTTTAGTGAATTTCCTGCATAATCTACATCTACCTCATGTGGATTTGAATTTATTTTAGATAAAAGTACATAATCAGCATAGCCACTTTTATACCTAAGAGCATCTACTCCTAAATCAAACATAAGACTACCAGTTGGTAAATATCTAAGAGATAAACGACTATCAATATTTTCTGGGCTATTTATTTTATCATCTCCATTATATTTATTCGTTACAAAGCCATCAGATTTTTCATATTGAGCAGATAAACGAAGAAGTAACTTATCTTTAATAATAGGACCAGAAACACTAGCTTCAAGTTGTGAAGTATTATAATTCCCATATCCTATTCCTACTTTACCAGTCCATTCATTGTCAGGCTTTTTTGTTATAATATTTAAAACACCACCAATAGTATTACGACCATAAAGTGTCCCTTGCGGTCCTCTTAATAACTCAATTCTTTGGATATCAAATAGATTTGAATCATACTCATTATAATACACATCATCAATATAAAAACCAAAAGAGGGAGAACCTGCCATAAACTGACTTATACCTCTAATAGAAATACTAGATGCTATATCAGCCGCTGGTCCTGCTTTTACTAAATGAATATTTGGTAATACACTAAATAACTCTTCGGCTGTTTTGATATTGAAATCTTCAAGCTGAGTACATGAATATACCGTCAAACTTGTAGGTATTTTTTGTATATCTACCTCTCTTTTATCTGCTGTTACTGTTATGGTGTCAAGATTTGAAACCACCTCTTCTAAATCTTGGGCAAAAAGACTATGCCCAACCGATAAACATAGTGCCAAACTCACTACAAGAGATGCACTTATTTTCTTTTTCATGATTTTTTCCTTATAAAATAAAATTATTTAATTGATTTTTAAATAATTTCAAGTATACTTAATAATAATTATTAAAATCAATGCTAAACAAAAGAGTGGAGTATCTTTTTAAACGAATAAAGGATTATCATGTCAAAAAATGAGTATCATCACCTAAATAAGCTTTTGTATGAAAATAAAAACTCTAATCATACTCATACCTTTGAACTTCCAAATAGTGATAAGAGTAATACTATTTTAGAAACCAAATTACAAGACGATATATTTTTAATGAAAAATAATATTATTATAAATCAAGATACAAAAATACAAACAAATTCAGATATAGGTGGTCTTTTATTAACCTTTAATTTTAAGTCAAATCATAAATATAAAAGTTTAATTACAGATTATAATATAGAATCAAAAGATAACTTTACAACTATAGGTTTGATAAATAGAGAAGAAGGTATAGAAGATTTTAAAAAAGACTCATCAATACAAAGTATAAATATTATTGTAAAAAAAGAGTTCCTTAAACAAAATATACCTCTAAATAAAACAACAGAAAAGATATTTAAATCTCTTGAAAATAAAAATTGTAATCTACTCCTTAAAAATAAAAAAATGAATCATAAAACCGCCATTATAGCCAATGATATTTTTCTTTCAAATTTTACAGGAAGTTTAGAAAAAATTTTTATACATTCCAAAACTTTAGAAATTTTGTATACTGAATTTAATGATTTATTTTCAAACAAATTTGTACAAACAAATAGAAAAATTAAATTTGATGATTATGATATAAATGCACTCTATTTAGCAAAAGATATTTTATTAAATAATATCCAAAATCCACCTAGCATAATAGAACTATCAAAAATGGTAAAACTAAATGAGTTTAAATTGAAAATAGGATTTAAAAAACTTTTTGATACCACACCTTATAAATATTTACATGAATATAGAATGCAACAAGCTAAACATCTTTTACAGATAGGTGATATGAATGTAACTGAGGTATCAAATAAAATTGGATATAAATATATCCATAGTTTCTCAAAAGTTTTTGCACAAAGGTTTGGAATACTACCTAAAGATTTAATGAAAAATCGGAAATATTATTATTACTAATACTTCCTCTAAATTTATCTTAATTTAAAATCTATAAGCCAGCTGAATCCCAATTTCTCTAGGTTCAGAATAAGTTACTACTTGCCCATTTATTTCTCCATTTGCGTTATGTATTTTATCAAATAAATTATTGGCATAAAAGTATAAATCATAACTTTCAGTTTCATATCCTATTTTTGTATTTACTAAATTATAAGCATCTTTTGAATATTTATTGGCTTTATCAAGATATGTTTTTCCATATCCAGTTATATCAAATTTTCCAAAATACCCACTGCCATCTCTATATTTTGCACCTAAATTATAATTGTATTTTGGAGCATGAGGATTATAATTTCCTGAATAATTACCCTGACTATCGCTGTAGTCTTCTAGTTTTGTTATATTGTATCCCATAGCAGCAAATACATTTATATTCGTACTTGCTTGGTAATTAAGGTCAAACTCAATACCTTTTGAAGATGCTTTTGCAGCATTTGATATATATGATTGTCCTTGAGCATTAATGTCATTATATACTTGCATATCACTGATATCCATATAATAAATTGCTGTATTAAAGGTAAGTTTGTTATCTAGTAGTATATTTTTAGAACCTATTTCATAAGATATCAGTTCTTCTTTATCGTATTTTTTATTATATCCTACAGGTGCAAAAGAATGGTAACCACCAGATTTATAACCTTTAGCAACAGTAATATATATCATTGAAGAACTATTAATATTATATTCAAAAGCCAATTTTGGAGATAATGAACCATACTCATTACTTAAATCATCTCCGTTTAGTTTGTCTTTGAAAATCTTTTCATCTTTGTCATATCTAAGTCCACCTATGATTGATAATTTATTATTTAATTTATAATTTAAGTGGGCAAATATACCAATTGATTTTCCATCTTCATTTGTATTTATATAAGGCATATTATAAAAAGTTTGATTTGCTAGAGGAATATACATATTTGCATTTGCAATTAAGTTATTTGTTTCTTTATCAAAATAAACACCACTTACAAAATTATAATTATCTTTTATTTTACTTAGTTTAAACTCTTGTGATATCTTTTTAAACTCACCATCTTTTTTTGGTATTTCAAAAAATACACCTGGACTATAGTCAGTATCACAAGCTGCTTTATCATTGTATTGTCTTGAGGCAGTTATTGATTCTAGTGTGTAGTCACCAATACTGTATTTTACTTTTAAAGCATTTGATAGAGTTTCTGATTTATTAAATTCTTTTAGATTTGTAGAAACTATTCTTGTATCATTATTTACTACATTGTCTTTTTTTCTACCATCATCTTGTTTATACATAGAAGTTATAAATGAAATTTCAAGATTATCTGTTGGAGTGTATCTTAGATATAATTTTCCAAAATTATCTTTTCTTGTATCGGTGCTACCTGTTGGATTAGTATTTTTAATAAATCCATCTTTTTCATAATGTCTTCCGCTAATTCCTATAAAAAATTTGTCTTTTACAATAGCTCCACTTATGCCAAAAGAGTATTCTTTCTTATTGTCACTTCCAAATTCAAGTCCTATTTTACCTTTTGTTTCATTTGTAGGTTTGTTTGTAATAACATTTATGACCCCTGCATGAGTATCTTTTCCATAAAGCGTACCTTGAGGTCCTTTTAATACTTCTATTCTTTGTATATCTTCTAAAACTTCTTTATATCCAAATCTACTAGTAACTGGAATACCATCTACAAACATAGTGGCACTAGATGAAAAATTTGTATTAGAGGATATCCCTCTTATTGTTGGATTTGGTACACCTACACCACCACCATCAAAAAACACTAAATTTGGTGTATATGCTGCTATATCTTTGATAGTTTTTATATTCTTATCTGCTATAGAATACTCATCAAATACAGTAATAGATAAAGGAATATTTTGTATATTCTCTTCTGTTTTTTGTGCTGTTACTGTTATAGTATCAAAGCTTTTAGTATCTTTTGCATAAATATTATTTGATAAAATAAACGCCGTTACTAGTGATAAAACTATTTTATTTTGTTTGTTCATTTTTCGCCTTTAATTTTAATTTTAATAAGTTTATAGTATACTAAATAATAATTATCAAAATCAATACTAAAAGTTTGTTATAAGTAATTTATATTAAGATAGATGGAGTTTTTATGTCTTTTAATGATAAGTCTTTTGAATTTAGCAACAATCAAACAGATGTAATGACTTTTTCTAATGGTAAAATTACAGGTTCTATAATAGAAAAAAAGATAATTAAAGGTATCTTCTTAGTAAAAGCAGATATAGCATTTAAAGAAAATATTATCGTAGAATCAAACGCTAAAATTGATGGAATAATATTGGATTTTAATATAAAAGGGAATATAAAATGCAAAAGTAAAATATCTGATCTTAAATTAACAACCTCCGATAATATGACAGATATTCAACTTATGAAAGATGGTATCACAGAATCTATAGCACAAAAAGAGAAAGTAAACAAAATTAGTCTAGTGATAAAAAACGATTTTTTATCACAAAATATACCTAATAGTAAAATTAAAGATAAATTATTAAATTCACTTCAAAAAGATATTTGTCATGAGGTATTATCTAGCAAAAAAACAAACTATCAAACACGACTACTTTTAAATCAAATATTTTTATCTCCTTTTGAAGGTGAATTAAATAATATATTTATACAGTCAAAAGTTTTAGAAATAGTATTTTTAGAATTTCAAGAACTTTTTGAAAATCAAAATATATCAAAAATAAATACTCTAAAATTAGATGAATATGATATAAATGCAATAAAACAAGCGAAAGATATTTTAATACAAAATATGCAAAATCCACCAAGCATAATAGAACTTTCAAGGTTAGTAAAACTAAACGATTTTAAACTAAAAAAAGGCTTTAAACAGTTGTATGGCATAACACCATACAACTTACTTATAAATTATAAATTGGAATATGCAAAAAAACTTTTAACTGATGGAGATATGAATATAAATGAAATTTCACATCATATAGGATATAAATTTACTCAAAGTTTTAGTACAGCTTTTTCTCATAAATTTGGAGTTTTACCTAAGGATTTGATGAAAAATCGGAAGTATTGTTTCTAAAATATTTATCTATTTACCAAACACCTTTATAATCTCTAATAAATTATCAATTTGGGCTTCGCTTTCTGCACTATTTCCATTTTTGATTTTTTCTATCATATGACCTTTTGCATAATGTTCTACATACGATGTTATCATTCCATTTACAGCACCTTTGATAGCTGTAAGTTGTCTTAATGTTTCATAAGGATCTGTATCTAAGTTAAACTCATCATCTGCAAACTTATTTTTTAAAGAGTTTACTTGCCCTGCAATTCTGTTTATTCTATTTTGAAGTTTTTTTCTCTCTACATCACAACAATATGCCATTTTGATTCCTTTTATTATACTATATAGGGGTATAGTATATAGTATACCTTCTTAATAAACACAAGATTTATTATAAAGGGAGTATCTTTTATTCTTAAAGGATTAAAAAATTATATTTATTGAGACTAAGCAGATTTAAAGTTTCTATAATATACTATACCCCCCTATAGTATATTAAGGAGAAAACAATGGAAATATTATTAAAGATATTTGACAATATAATGATTTTATCAGATGCAATGAGTTTTTATATTTTGATAGGTCTTTTAATCGCTGGTGTATTAAAGCAACTAATACCTGATGATTTTATAAGTTCGCAACTAGGAGCAAATAAAATAAGTTCAGTTATAAAAGCTACGATATTTGGTATACCTATGCCTGTGTGTTCGTGTAGTGTTATTCCTCTTGCCAAATCTTTACAAAAAGAAGGTGCTAGTAAAGGTGCTGTTCAGAGTTTTTTAATAGCTACTCCTATTACTGGTGCTGATTCTATTATGGCTACTTACAGTTTTTTTGGTTGGATTTTCACTATTTATAGAGTTGTTACAGCTATTATTATTGCTATAGTTACAGGTATTTTTCAAAACTATGTAGATAAACAAGATGAAAAAAAAGAAAAAGCTATAACTTTTTCTGTAGACAAACCTAGTGAAGTTAGCGATGAAAATACTTGTGAAACAAGTTGTTGTAGCGGAGATACTCATGCAAAAAATTCAAGATTTAGTATAAAAGAGAGTTTTAACTATGCTTTTAATGTACTCTTTAAAGATATATATGTAGGACTTTTTATAGGACTAATAATCGGTGGTATTTTCACAAGTTTACTACCAAAAGAACTTTTACAACCACTCTTTGAATATCAGTTCTTAACATATATTGCTATTCTAGTTATAAGTCTACCTTTGTATGTTTGTGCAACAGCATCCTTACCAATTGCTGCAGCCTTTTTACTAAGTGGTATGAGTAGTGGAGCTGTATTTGTATTTTTAAGTGCAGGACCTGCTACAAATTCTGTGACTATGGGTGTGGTAGCTTCCATGTTTGGAGAAAAATCACTCTTTATATATTTAGGTGTTATTTCAGTTTTAAGTATATTTTTTGGATATGTTTTTGATAATTTCTTTTATAATTTAGAAGTATTTGATATACATAGTCATGCAAATGAGTTTTCTTTGCTTGATACTGTAAGTACAGTTACTATGTTTACTTTGATGCTATATACATTTTTAAAACCAAAACATGATCATAGTCACGAGCATTAGAAATATTATTTGATAAAACCCTAAAATAGATTTAGAGTTTTATCGAGATTATTAAAACCTATAAACCAACTGTACCCCAATTTCTCTAGGATCAGAATAAATAGTATAAAATTTATTAAACCCTTTAGAATCATATTTTTTATCAAATAAATTTTTTGCATAAAAATAAATGTCAAAATTATTATGCTCATAACCTATCTTTGTATTTACTAGTGTATAAGCTTTTCTTTCATATTCATTTGCTTTATCAAAATACATTTTCCCATAGCCATTTATATCTACTCTTGCATAATATCCACTAGCATCTCTATACTGAGCACCGATACTATAGTTATATTTGGGAGCAAAAGGGTTGATTTTACCTTTGTAATCTACTGTCCCCATTGGATTTCCCATCATATCAAAAGTATTGTCTGTGTATTTGTCAAATATAGTGATGTTATATCCTATATTTGCAAATATTTCTAAACTATCATTTATCTGATATTGTGTTTCTATTTCAAAACCTTGAGAGTGTGCTTCTCCTGCATTTGTTACTATTTCAAGTCTTGGAGATATTACTTCTGTAACCTGCATATCTTTTATATCCATATAGTATATATTTGCATTAAAAAGAAGTCTATTGTTAAAAAGTAAACTTTTTATTCCTATTTCATAAGATGTTAAAGATTCTTTATCATAAAAAATATCATCTTTACTTGTATTTAATGCTTCATTAAATCCTCCTGCTCTATATCCTTTTGAGATGGTTAAAAAAGTCATAATATCTTTATCTATTTGATATTCCAGTCCTAGTTTAGGAGAAGTAGCTGTATAATCTTTGCTTTCATCTATTGATATTGAACTATCTTTATACTTTTTTGTATCCTTATCAAATCTTATCCCTCCTAAAACTTTTAATTTATTAGTAAGAGCATATTTTGCATGGGCAAAAATTCCTAATGATCTATTATTAAAAGTAGAAAGACTAAGTAAAGTCCCACCATAAGCTGGAATAGTTTCAAATAAAAGAGATTTATCTTCATCTACAGTATCTGTATAAACACCTAAAAGTAAATTTAATCTATCATTTATAAGATTATGATTGTATCTTAACTCCTGAGAATAAGATGTCGTTTCACTATCAAGAGTCAAGTGATATTTTTTGTTTGGATCATTTGTAAAATCCCAATCGCCAAGTGAAGCATTGTGAAAAAACCTTCTTGTTGTAACAGATTCTAAAAAACTATAATTTGAAATATCGTATTTTATTTTCAAGGAACTATTTATTATTTTAGACTTATTGTAACTCTCTACATCACTTGATATATCATTTCTTGTTTGATTTGCCATTCCCCATCTTGCACCTCCATCATTAAGTTTCATAATAGAGTTTATAAACGAAATATCTAGTTTATCTGTTGGCGTATATCTTAGGTTTATTTTCCCTGAGTCTCTTTGTCTATCATCCAAGATTTTACCTGTAACTTTATCTTTTAAAAAACCATCTTTTTCATAGTGATTTACTGATACTCCTCCATACAGTTTATCTTTTATGATTGCACCGCTTGCATTTAATTTTATTTGTCTTTTGTTGTCATTTCCTAGCTCTAAAGTTGACTTTAATATAGTTTCATTATTTGGTTGTTTTGTAATAATATTGATTACCCCTGTTTCTGTATTTTTACCATAGAGTGTGCCTTGTGGTCCTTTTAGTACTTCTATTCTTTGTATATCGTTTAAAGTTTCATTTAAAGACCAACCATCAAACATAGGTACACCATCTATATAAACTCCAACTGTTACATCTTGATTTACGATATTTGAACTCACTCCTCTAAGTGATGGAGAGATAGCATCACTTCTACCATAAGAAAACATCATTAGATTTGGAGTGTATTGAGCTATATCTTCAATAGTTTCAATTTTTTTATCTTCTATTGCAAACTCATCAAATACAGTTAACGATATAGGGACACGCTGTGCATTTTCTTCTACTTTTTGAGCTGTTACCGTTACTATATCTAGTTTTTGTACATCTTTTGCATAGATATTATTTGATAAACATACCGCAGTTATAAGTGATAGTGTTATTTTATATTTCATTTTATACCTTTAATTTGAAGTTTATTTAGTTTATAGTATACTAAATAACAATTATCAAAATCAATACTGATAATCTTAAAAAAGGAATTTATACTCTTGCAAAAGGAATTTTTATGTCTTTTAACGAACAAACTTATGGTTTCGATAACTATGTTCCAAATAGTATGACATTTTCAGATGGGGAAATGGAAGGTTGTATAGAAGAACATACTATAGAAAATAGTATCTACACTATAAAAGCAAATCTTAATATAAAAGATAATATAAAACTGACTTCAAATACACATATAAATGGAATAATACTAGGATATAATTTAAAAGGTATGAGTAAACATAAGAGCTATATCACTGATTATAAACTGAATTTAGAAGAAAATTATTCAAATATGCTTATATCAAAAGATGATATAAGTGAGGGCTTATCTATGAAAGGAATTTTAAATAAAATTTCTTTAGTGATAAAAAAAGATTTTTTAATCAAAAATATGCCAGATGGAAAAATCAAAGATGAACTGCTTAATGATTTAGAAAAAGATGTTTGCACTAAATTACTTTCAAAAAAAAAGATAGATTTTCAAAAAAAACTATTGTTAAATGATTTGTTCATATCACCTTTTGATGGACAACTTAAGAATATTTTAATCCAGTCAAAAGTCTTAGAATTAGTGTATTTAGAACTCAATGATTTATTTATACAAAATGATACGACTCTAAATATAAACACTTTTAAACTAGATGAATTTGATATAAATGCAATTAAAAAGGCAAAAGAAATTTTACTACAAAACATGCAAAATCCACCAAGCATAGTAAAACTCTCAAAATTAGTTGCTTTAAATGAATTTAAATTAAAAAAAGGATTTAAAGAGATATTTGGCATCACTCCTTATAACTTTTTATTAAATCATAGATTGGATATAGCGAAAAAACTTCTTTTAAATGAGCATATGAATATAAATGAAATTGCACAATATATAGGATATAAGCATACCCAAAATTTTAGCACTGCTTTTTCTAAGAGGTTTGGAATAAAAGCTAGTGATTTGATGAAAAGTAGAAAGTATTACTACTAAATAAAAGAATAGATATTGGAGTGGTAACTTAAATTCACACTCTCTAGAATTATTTATTCGAGACTGTAAAATAAACTGTGTAAACCCACCTCTTATCCATTAATACTTAGTATATTTTGACATAATTTCACTGAAAAATATACTAAGTTGAGGAGGTTCTGCCCTTTGGGTATAAATCTCAAACCAATTTCTGACACTCGACATATTCCATTTGTTTTGTTGCTCTTGTGTAGCGAGATACATTAGCTTATAAGCAGATTCTACAGTAGGAAATGAACCTTTAGATTTAGTCTTTCTTTTTATTGTTGCATTTATAGATTCTATTGGATTTGTAGTGTAAATTAGTTTTCTAACTGAATCTGGATATTTGAAAAAAGTTGAGAGTTCAGCCCAGTGATTTGTCCAAGAAACAGTAATGTTAGGATATCTTTTACCCCAAATATCGTTAAAATCTGTAAGTGCTAATTGAGCATCTTCTTCATTTATGGATGAATACACAGACTTAAGATCTTTAGCAACTGCCTTTCTATCTTTCCAAGATACGAACTTCAGGGAGCTCCTGATTTGATGAACAATACATCTTTGTATCTCAGCTTTAGGATAAACGGCTTTTATTGCTGTCAACAGCGGAGTTAGCTCTTCTTGGGATGCAATTTGTATCACTTCTTTGAGTATATTTTTAAACTCATTTGCAATATCATCTAGAGAAGTTATCTCTCCTGATGCTAATTGTTTTTTAACTCTTCGTGGTTGATTAAACTTATGTAAATCCTTTAAATAATTCACTTGATTAGTTTATCAAATGAATCTAATTTTTAAGGTTTACACAGTTAGATTTATACTTCCTAGGGATTCATTGATTAAAACCTATAAGCCAACTGCACGCCTATCTCTCTAGGGTCTGAAAGATAAGTATATGAGTCATTATAGTATCCCTCAATATTATGTGTTTTATCAAATAAATTTTTTGCGTACAGATATATCTCATAATTTGTTTGCTCGTAACCTATTTTTGCATTTACAATTTCATAAGCTTTTTGTTCGTATTTATTTGCTTTATCAATATACATTTTTCCGTAGCCACTTAAGTCAGCTCTTGCATAGTACCCTTGAGTAGCTCTGTATTGAGCACCTATACTGTAGTTATATATTGGTGCGAAAGAAGCATAGTTTCCTTTATAATCTCCACTTACATCACTAAATGTGTCATAAGTTGTTCTGTTGTACCCAAAAGCTGAAAACAGACTTATTTCATCTGTTGCTTTATAGTTCGCTTCTAGTTCAAACCCTTTTGAAGTTGCTGTTGCAGCATTTGAGATATACCCTTCTTGATTATTTATTGCTGTTAAAACTTGCATATCTGATATATTCATGTAATATAAGGAGGTGTTAAAAGTTAAGGTATTATCTAAAAATTGACTTTTTAAACCAATTTCATAGTTCCATAAAGTTTCTTTATCATAAGACTGTTTTCCAGCAGGTGCAAACATATAAAAACCACCACTTTTATAACCTTTTGCTACAGTAATGTATGTCATAATATTCTTATCGAATTTATAATTGAACCCTCTGAACAATCAAGCAATTTAACTTAACCTCCCTCAAACCAATAATTAGCTAAAATAAATATACTAAGAAGCCAAGTTTGAGGGATAAATATGCAACTAAGTTTTTTTGACCATGCCATGAAATACCAAGGTGGTAAGAAGAGTATGAAGTTTTTAAATGAGATGAAAGAGATTATTCCATTTGAAGCTATTGAGAAGATACTTATAGAGAAAAATGTATACAAACCCAACAAAGGTAAGACAGGAAGACCATCTATTCCATCAAAGATATTAGTAGGCTCACTTTTTTTACAAAACTGGTATGGATTGTCAGACCCAATGACCGAAGAGCTTATACATGACCGTATAAGCTTCAGAAAGTTTCTTGATATAAGAGATGAAGATACTATTCCAGATGAAACAACTATTTGTAAATTTAGAAACAAGCTTATCAAAGAAGAGATACTTGGTGATATATTTGAAGAAGTAAAAAAGATGATGGAATCTAAAAGACTTATACTCAATGAGGGAACTCTTATAGACGCTACTCTCATCCACTCAAGCGAACCAAAGAGAAAAAAAGATGACAAGGGTAAAGTTATTTCAAATAAAGCCCATGATTCTGATGCAACCTATACTTCAAAAAGAGGTCGTAAACATCATGGATTAAAGATGCATATAGCAACTGATACAAACGGTATCATCAAAAAAGTAATAGCTACAACTGCATCAACACACGATAGTACACAGTTTGATAAGCTGACAGAAGATGAAAATAAAGCAATATTCGCAGATAGCGGCTATATGCAAAAGGCAAGAAAAGTGGCACTAAGAGCAAAAGGTATTTTTGCTGGTATAGTTGAAAGACGAGTAAGAGGTCAATCGAAACTAAGACCTAAACAATCAAGAAATAATACAAGATTCTCAAAGATAAGATGTCTCGTGGAATTACCATTCGCATTTATAAAACAACATATGAACTTCAGAAAAACCAGATATCGGGGAATAGAGAAAAATCAACAACACTTTTTTATGTTGGCTGCTTGTTATAATCTGAGACGGACACCTGCACTGGTAAGGGCTAGGAACTGATACAAAAGGAACAAAATAAGGTTCTAACATGCTAATAAATAGTAGAAATATAGAAAAACAAGACAGAAACTCACTTCAAAATTGAAAGAGAATTTTTAAAATGATAGAATATTAGTATAAAGAAGAATCATCTGGCTTGTTCAGAGGGTTCAATTAAAAGCTAACTTAGGAGATATTTCACTATAAGACATATCTAGTTTTGTATTTGTTTTTTTGTCTGTTAAACTCTTTTCATCTATATCATATCGTAACCCTCCTAATATAGATAATTTATCATTTATTTTATAGTTTGCATGGCTAAAAAGCCCCAATGAACTATCCTCTGTAGTATTTTGATTACCTCTGGCTCTCATCGATGGATAAATAGAATCTACTGTTGTTCCACCTTTAGACTCACTCTTATCTGCATATATTCCTGCTAACCAAGTTAAAGTATCTGTTTGTGAGTTTAATTTTACTTCTTGTGATAAATTCTCATAAGTTACATCCATGAGACTATGGTAACTTTTTACAGTACTATAATCATAATCAGCAAATCTCAAATCATGGTCTTTTTTATAAGCTGTTACTGAAGATAAGTTATATTGTCCAAAATTATAATCTATCTTTAAAGAGTGTGCTGTTGATTCTAATTTTGCAAAATCTGACACATCATTATTTACCTCTTTTAGATTTTGTGCTGTTGCTTTGTTTACTGATAATGCTCCATCATCTCTTTTATGTTTTGAAGATATAAAAGATATATCAAGGTTGTCTGTAGGGGTATATCTTAAATTTACTTTACCATATTTACTTTTTCTATTATTATGGTCGGTATTAAGATATTTATTTGTCATATATCCATCTTTCTCGTATAATTTACCAGATACTCCTACATAAAACTTATCTTTTATGATTGCACCACTAGCATTAAATGTGTATGCTTTTTTATTATCACTTCCAAACTCTAAACCTATTTTTCCTTTTGTTTCATTGTTAGGTTTTTTAGTGATGATATTAATAGCTCCAGCTTCTGCATTTTTACCATATAAAGTACCTTGTGGACCTTTTAAAACTTCGATTCTTTCTATATCTTCTAAAACAGCATCGTAACCCATAGTACTTTGAGTAGGAACACCATCTATATACATACTTACAGTTGATGAAGTCATCGCAACATCAGAATAAAGACCTCGAATAGAAGGTGCTACAGTTCCCCAGTCACCTGGATTAAATATAGTAAAATTAGGTGTATATTGTGCTATATCTTTAACAGATTTTATATTTCTATCTTCGATAGCAAACTCATCAAAAACTGTAAGTGAAACAGGTACATCTTGTATATTTTCCTCCATCTTTTGTGCTGTTACGGTTACTGTATCTAGACTTTTCATATCATTTGCAAAAGAATTGTTTACTAAAATAAATGATATTATAAATGATAAAACTATTTTTCTTTTTTTCATATTTTCCCTTTTAATTAAGAATTAATTCGAAGTAGATTATACTTAATAGCAATTATCAAAATCAATGCTATTTTATGTATATAAGTAGTAATTTTAAGTAAAAAGGGAGTATTTTATGTCCTATAAAGAGATAAATCATAAATTTAATGAAAATAAGACAAAGAGTGTATTGCATTCAAAAACTAAAATTGAAGGAACAGTAAACCAACAAATAATAGATAAAAACATATCTTTAGTAAAAATTGATTTGGAATTAAAAGATGATACTTCAATGGATTCAAATTTTTCAGTTGATGGCATTATGTTTAGCTTCAACTTACAAGGTCATAGTGAACACAGCAGTCAAATATCTGATTTTAAATTGAAAAATAATACAAATGATACAAATATAATACTAACGAAAAATGAAATTAGTAAAACAACCATACAAAAAGGAAAAATCGATATGATAGGGCTAGTCCTTAAAAAAGACTTTATCAAAAAAAACCTACCAGAATCAAATGGAAAAGACAAACTTCTAAACTCTTTAGAAAATAACATTTGCCATGAATTATTAAGTAGTAAAAAAACATCTTTCCATACTCAACTTTTACTAAATGATATTTTTTCATCATCGTTTGTTAATAATTTAAATGATATGTATGTACACTCAAAAATATTAGAACTTCTTTTCTTAGAATTTAAAAATTTATATCCAAAAATAAACTCGTCCTTAAATATATCAAATCTAAAACTTGATGAATATGATATAAATGCCATAAAAAAAGCAAAAGAAATTTTGATGCAAAATATACAAAATCCTCCTAGTATCGTAGAGTTAGCAAAACTTGTACGAATAAATGATTTTAAGTTAAAATCAGGATTTAAAAAAATATTCAATATCACGCCTTACAATCTTTTGATAGAACATAGACTAGACTTAGCAAAAAAACTTTTAATAGATTCTGATATGAGTATTGGGGAGATAGCAAATAAAGTAGGATATAAATATAATGCAAATTTCACAGTTGCTTTTACTAAAAAATTTAAAATATTACCTAAGGATATTATGAAGAATAGGAAGTATTATTATTAATGCTATAATGAATCCCTAAGCCGAGCGACAAAAAAGATTACATTCGACGGTAGTGTTCAATAATCTGTGTCAGCATCTAGTAATTCCTAAAATTGTATCATAAGTTTAAAGCTTTATCCAAACGCCCTTCAAAGTGAATTGCAAGTTGAGAGATAGTTAAGCTCCAGTTTATTACAGGTATTGTCCATTTTTTTGAGGCATTTTGAATACCCATAAATAGTAGTTCTAGTAAGCTATTATCGTTAGGAAAGCCACCTTTTGTTTTAGTCAAACTTCGAAACTGGCGATGCACTGATACTTTTACCGGTCTTCTACCTTCGAGGGGTACCTCGATATCACGAGCAAATTGCTCTACATCTATTTCTATCTTCATCTGTGTTTCCTTGGGTATTTGTTATTTTACCCGATTGACACAGATTTTTGAACAGTCCCTAATACTTTCTAGTTTATTTTATTAAAATCTATAACTTAACTGTATACCAACCTCTCTTGGCTCTGAAACAACTGTATAATAATCATAAAGACCTTCGGTGTCATGCTTTTTATTAAATATATTTTTCCCATATAAATAAATATCGTAATCCTCTGATTCATAACCAAGTTTTAAGTTTACAAGCTCATATGCATCTTGTTTTAGACTATTAGATCTATTTAAATACATATCTCCTACTCCATTTAAATCTGCTCTTGCGTAATATCCATTTATATTTCTATACTGTACTGCCAAACTATAGTTATATTTTGGAGCATAAGGATTATAATTTCCTTTATATTGACCGAAGTAATCCTTGAATTCTCCAAAAATAGTTTTGTTATATCCAAAAGATGAAAATAGAGTAATATCATCAATTATATTATAGTTTAATTCCAGTTCAATACCTTTTGAACTTGCAACTCCTGCATTTGATATATAACTACTTGCATTATCAATTGCCGTCATAACTTGCATATCTTTAATGTCCATATAATATAAAGAGAAATTGAATACTAACTTATTATCTAAAAAAGAGTTCTTTGAGCCTATTTCATAACTCCAAATAGTTTCATCATCAAAAGATATTTTATCAGTAGGTGCAAATTGATAGAATCCTCCACTTTTATAACCTTTTGAAATAGTTACATAAACCATTTTATCTTGATTTATTTGGTATTGTAAAGAAAATTTTGGGGATACTGCACTAAAAGAGTTACTTAACTTAATATTAGTTTTTTTATTATCAAACTTTTTGTTACTTTTATCATATCTGATTCCTCCTAAAACAGAAAGTTTATCTGTTAATTTATAATCAACATGTGCAAATATTCCAAGAGAATCATCATCCGAGGTACTTAAATAAGTACCAGTTTTATTAGGGATAGTGGAATCAAGAACATAACCACCCTCAGTCTTACTTTTATCTGCAAATAAACCAGTGATCCAAGTAATTCTATCATCTACATAGCTTAACTTTAATTCTTGAGATAAGTCTGTTAAAGGTATATCAAGTTTACTATGAAAAGTATATGGAACTCCTGCCGTAAAGTCAAAGTCTCCTAATCTTTTATCAATATATTTTTTGTAGGAAGTAACTGATTCTAACTTATATTTATCAAAAGTATACTCTACTTTTAAAGCAGCTGTTTTTGTAACATTCTTTATATAGCCAATTAAATCACTAGTAGTGACTCTATTATCAACAACTCCTAGATTATTTTGAGAAATTGTTCCATCATTTCTTTTTAAAATTGTAGATATCAAACTAACATCCAAATTATCAGTTGGAGTCATCCGCAGATAAAGTTTTGCAAAATTATTTTCTCTATCATTTTCAATTCTTTTTAAATTTGAGTTATAAAGAAAACCATCTTTTTCATAATGTTTTATATCAAGACCAACATAAAACTTATCTTTTATAATCGGACCACTAACACTTGCTAGATATTCTTTTTTATTATCTTGTCCAAGCTCTATGCCTATTTCACTGTTAAACTCATTATTTGGTTTATTAGTAATAATATTAATTACACCAGCTTCTGCATTTTTACCATAAAGTGTTCCTTGTGGTCCTCTTAATACTTCTACCCTTTTAACATTGTTTAAAAGCATATCATTAGCTGTGCTACTGCTAAAAGGAATTCCATCAATGTAGATGCTAACTGAACTTGAAGACAGTTGAGGATCTGTACTTATCCCTCTAATTGTTGGGGCTAAGCCACCAAAACCACCTGAATCAAATAATAATAAGTTAGGAGTATAATAAGCAATATCCTTAACTGATTTTATATTCTTGTCTTTAAGGTCAAATTCATCAAAAACTGTCAAGGAAATAGGTACTCTTTGCATATTTTCTTCAACTTTTTGTGCCGTCACTGTTACAGTATCTAAATGTTTTATCTCTTTTGCAAAAATATTATTTACTAACATAAATGAAATACTAATCGAAAGTATTATTCTTTTTCTAACCATCAAAAATCCTTGTTTATTAAATTTTAAGTAGCTAGTAGTATAATCAATAACAATTATTAAAATCAAGAGCAATAATATTAAAAACATATTATTTCTTATTAGAAAGATATTATATGGTAAATGAATATAAAATAAATAGTCACATAACTTTACATAAAGTTGATGAATTTTTCAATCAAGATAGTTCAAACTTTAGAAAAAGCAATATTAATGGTTTAATCTTATATATAAACTTAGAAAAAGATATGGAAAATGAATATACAAGTTTATTAGATAACTACAGTATTAAAACTGAAAAAAAACATACTATTATTGATTTAATAAATAAAGATGAAGGTATATCAAAAATAAAAAGAAATACTCATAAACAATTTTTACAATTAGTTATTAGTAAACAATTTCTAGAAGAAAACTTACCTGAAAATAGACACACTGAAAAATATATTAATTTTTTTCAAAGTAATAAAAATATAGAAAATATAAGTTATAAAAAAACAAATCAAAAAACGCAATTAATTGCACATGAAATTTTTAATAATACCTATAAAGATAAATTAGAGAAGATGTTCATAGAATCAAAAGTATTAGAATTACTTTATACAGAGTTTACAGATTTATTCAAAGAAAATGAAGTAAAAATAAATAAAACTATTAAATTATCTAGTGCTGACAAAGATGCAATATATCGAGCAAAAAATATTTTGATAAATAATCTTAGCAATCCTCCTAGCATTAAAGAGTTGGCAAGAAAAGTTGCTATAAATGATTTAAAATTAAAAATAGGTTTTCATAAGTTTTTTAATGAAACACCTTATTCTATTTCATTAGAATACCGTTTACAAGAATCAAAATTACTCTTAGAAAAAAGTGAATTAAATATAACTGAAATATCACAAAAAATCGGATATAAATATGCTTCAAATTTTTCAAATGCATTTTTTAATAGATTTGGATTAAGACCAAAAGATATTATGAAAACTAGGAAGTATTATTTTTAATATTTCCTAGTATAATGCCCCTAAAAATAAAGATACCATTTTTTTACTTTAAATCAAAAATAACCAAAATCATCTAAAACATGATGATCAAGTCCACTAATGAAAAGCCTTATATAGCCCTATACCAGGTACTTTTAAGATATGTATTTTAAAAAAAGGTAACACTATGTCTGTTATTGCATGATACTTTTATATCTCATCACGAATAATTTCTTTTAGTTTATGAGTCAAAATTGTATCTTTATCACTCTTTGCATACATTGTAACAAGATATAAATTATCTCCATTGACATAGTATGTCACAACTCTAAAACCTGCTCTTTTACCCGTTGGTATAGATGAGTTTTGAAGTCTTACTTTATATAGTCCACTTTCAAGGGCTACCCCTAATTCTGGATTCTTACTAAGCTCTTCAATAAGAAGGTACAAATCTTCTTTTATTTTTGGAAATCGTTTCTTTTATTTTTTAACATCTTTATCAAACCGAGGAATGGTTTCAATGTTAAAGTTCTTCAAGTAATTCTTTTACAGGTCTTGAATGTAAGTTGCCATTATTAACAGCTTTAATTTCTTCTAACCCCTCTCTAAAATTATTTATTACTTCTTTTTCATTTTTAGAGTTTAATTTTAAAATTTCGACACCATCACTTTTAAAGCGATCTAACATCCACAGAACTTTATCTGCGATAGGTTCATTTTTGATATCTATTGCTAATTGCATGAGGTCTCCTTTTTGAATATTTTTTATAATTTAGATTATAGCATGTTAGTCATTTCACTACAACAAAATACAGATTACCCGTTCCACTACCCACGATATTGCTTCCCCGTATCGGGTGGATAGTCATTGGGGTGGTTTATTGGTATGTGAGTATCATCTGTGCATTACCTGTGTAATTTCTGCGTGAGTTGTGTGATTACTCTAGTGCATCTTAGTTCTGTGTTTGTGTGTTCCCTAGTTTAAGACTGCTAAAGAGCTTTGAAATATAAAACTTTCAACTTCAACACCTTAGTAAGCCCTATATTTAGGGATTTAATGTCATTTGAAAACAATACACTATGTATTGTTTTCAAGGGGGTATATAGGAAGGATTATAACGGAACTAAAAGGGATGTTTTTGATATGGTGGTCGAGGAGAGATTCGAACTCTCGGTAGGTTACCCTACACAACCTTTCCAAGGTTGCACCATCGGCCACTCGGACACTCGACCATATTAAAAAGAAACCGCATTTTACCTTTATCACACTTAAAAATCAAACTTTTATCTTCATTTAGGTAAAATCACATATTATTTATAACAAAGGATGAAGATGTTAAGCTTTGCTTCATTTTTAAAGCTCTTAAAAGAGTCATTTAGAGACCTACTACCAATCATTCTTGTTATTATGTTTTTTCAACTAGCGATTATTCAAAGTGTCCCTGAAAATTGGTTAAGCACCTCTATTGGACTTGCTATTGTTGGTGTTGGACTTGCTGTTTTTCTTTTAGGTCTTGAAGTTGGTATCTTCCCCGTTGGTGAAGGTCTTGCTGGAGAGTTTGCAAAAAAAGGCTCAACAAAGTGGATAATCATTTTTGCTTTTATGATTGGCTTTGGTACAACTGTTGCCGAACCAGCTCTTATAGTTATTGCACAAAAAGCAGCTAGTATTAGTGCTGGGCGAATTGACGCTACATTTTTAAGAATTGTTGTTGCTTTTTCTGTTGGTTTTGCTATTGTTATTGGTGTTTGGAGGATTATAAAAGGTCACCCAATTCACTACTATATAATTTCTGGCTATATAATGGTTGTAGCAGCTACTGCCTTTGCCCCACAAGAAATAGTTGGGCTTGCTTATGACTTAGGTGGAGTCACAACTTCTACAGTAACAGTTCCTCTTGTAGCAGCTCTTGGAATTGGTCTAGCATCTACTATTAAAGGCAGAAATCCTGTTTTAGATGGTTTTGGACTCATCGCTTTTGCCTCTTTAACTCCTATGATTTTCGTACAATTTTATGGTATTTTTGTTTATGAGTTTATAGATGCGAACAATATAATAAACCCTTCCATTGTTGAAATGGCAAAAACTCCTGTAGTTTTTGAGTTTAAATTTCTTACAATTATCAAAGGTTTTATAAGCGTTGTTATAGATGTTATTCCTATCTTAGCTATCATATTATTTTTTCAATATGTAATTCTTAAACAAAAAATCGATAATTTAAAAGAAGTTATTATCGGTTTTGGTTTAGTTATTATCGGTCTAGATGCTTTTGTAGTCGGCTTAGAGATGGGTCTATTTTCTGTTGGTGAGTTAATGGCGTTTGAACTAACCCAATACGACAATAACTTCATTATTTACTCTTTTGGTTTTCTTATAGGTTTTTCTACAACAATGGCAGAACCTTCTCTAACTGCTATCGCAAAAAAAGCAAAAGAAATTAGTGACGGTAAAATAAATGATTTTGCCCTTCGTCTTTTTGTTGCTCTTGGTGTTGCTATTGGCATCTCACTTGGTGCATATAGAATTGTTGTTGGTGGAGAGATTGTTTACTACATTATGGCGGGTTATCTTTTTGTAATCGCCCTTACATTTATGGCACCAAAATATATTATTCCTATTGCTTATGATAGTGGTGGAGTTACAACTTCAACCATTACCGTTCCTCTTGTTGCCGCACTTGGTCTTGGTCTTGCTACAAACATAGATGGACGAGATCCGCTTATTGATGGATTTGGTTTGATTGCTTTTGCCTCACTTTTCCCAATGCTTACAGTTATGCTCTATGGCATTATAACTGACAGGATGGGTATAAAAGGTATTCAAGAAATTGAAGAAATTCACAAACATGAGCTTCAAAATGCACTAGAACATGCATACGACATGGGGCTTTCAACTATAAATATAGAAGAAACAGGAGAGCGTCATTCATACAAGATGCCATTTTCAGCTGTTCATGTTATAGTTCCTAAGAAAAATCAGGACAAAGCTATTATAGCTGCTCGTGATTCTGGTGCTGGTGGTGTAACTATTATGGACGCTCATGGCATGGGCTTACTTGAGATGGACAACTTCTATAAACGACTCTATAGTGATCCAACAGATGTAAACTTAATGTTTATTGTGCCTAGTAAAAAAGTTGATGGGATTATTCTCGCAGTAATGAGAAAGCTAGACATTGTAGGGAAAGGAGATGGTTTATCTTACTCTTACCCCGTATCGCACCTCAAAGGATTAACCCTAAAAAGTACTGATTTATAGTTTTAAATTTATTATTTTAAAAGATCACTATAATCATATTTAATTAAATTGATATAGTATTTTTTACCAATTCTAATTATTCTGCTATCAGATTTTTCTATCTTTTTAAATCTTTGTTTGATTTTAATACTCTTCTTTTTTGAAATGTTACTATCTTTTAAATAACTTTTTAAAGAGATTGGGAAGCCTTCTTTTACCTGCGGCTCTATCTCCGCTTCTACTAACTCTTCTTCATCAGGAGCATTTAATAAAAACTTTGAAGAAATAGCATTGAGTATATTTTTTAATTGTTCATCTTTATCTTTATATATTTGCTCGATTTTTTCTCTTTCAGAAATTAGCATCTGCTCTTTTTGATCTCTTAAAGTTTTTGTTTCACCTTCAAGTTTTTCAACTTTTGTTTGTAGCTTTTGGTTGTGCTCTTCTAGAAATTTATAATACTTTGCATCTGTGTCTGAACTTACCACTCTTCTCACATTAGTTTTCTTAGCTACTTGTAAATTTTTTGTAATGACAACATACTTTATTTCATCTTCAACTATGCACTCTAACGAACCTCTTCTTATTCGGTTATGGATTGCTTCTTTTGATACACCAAGTTTTATCGCAGCATCCGCTATACTCATTTTACTCATATCTGTTACCTCATATTTTCAAAGACAAGTGGTGCTTCCCACTCACCTGAACGAATTTCAGTCATCACTTTTTGTAAATCATCAAGGCTTTTTCCTTTGACTCTAATAGCATCTCCCTCTATTTGAGCGTTCACTTTTAACTTCATCTTTTTTATATCTGCTGTTATTTTTTTAGCCTCTTTTGACTCTATGTAATCAACAACTTTAAAGGTGATTTTTCTATTATTTCCTGAAGAATCCTCAACACGCAACTCTTCTAAAACCTTTGAAGAGAGTCCTTGTTTTAAAAATTTTGCCACCACTATGTCTTTTAGAGCATCAAGTTTGTTATCACTAGATGCTATGAGAATGAGTGTTTTTGCTTTTTCATTATAAGTAACTTCGTATGTAGTTCCCTTAAAGTCGTAACGATTAGCAACTTCTTTATCTACCATATTTATAGCATTCTTAAAATTTTGCATATCTATTTTCGCACTAATATCAAATGAATGTTCTTTTGCCACAGTAATTCCTTAATTTTATTTCATAAAATGAAGGAAATCTTTTATCTGTTTGCAACGCCAAAGAAAGTAATTTCTTTGACTACGCTAACGCTAAGTTTCCTTCGGCAGGAAGCCCATCACACTAGTGTGATTGAACTTCTAATTTATAACGGTTTTGATTATTATAACATATTACTAAGTTTGTTAGCTGTTTTAAAAACTTAGGCTTCCATCAAAAGAACCATAACTACCAAAAGATGTAAAATTTGGGTCACTATAACCTTTCATCATAGATTTTGCACGAAGCTTTTCTATATCTGCTTTACTTGAAATATTTTGAGGACAGACAAGCGTACACTCGTTACATAAAGTACAATCCCAAATGCCACTTACTTGTATGGCATCTATTTTAGAAGACTCATCACTATCTCTAACATCACTCACATATCTCCAAACCCTTGTTAGTGAAAATGGTCCTAAAAAATCTTCATTTACACTATAAACAGGACAAGCACTATAGCATGAGCCACACAAAATACAATCACTTTGAATCTCATTTATTTTTTCATTTTCTTGTGTTGGTTTTGCATCTGAAATAAATGGATTTTGCCAAGCTTTTGCTTTTTTATTGAACTTGTATGCTTTGTCCATATTTACAACTAAATCACGAATAAGCTCAGAATTTTTTTGTGGCTCTACAAGATCACCTTCTTGTACTTTATAAGAACAAGCCAAAACTTCTCTGCCATTTACACGAACAGCACAACTCCCACATACACAACTTCTGCATCCACTAGTAAAACTTAAGCTTGAGTCTTGAGAAGTCTTTATATTTTGTAAAACTTCTAAAAGAGTAGCACCTTGCATCTGAACTTCATACTCTACTTTAGTTTGTCTTTGTACAAAGATTTTCACTTCTTCACTCCATTTTCTTGTGGGAAATCAGTTCTAAAGTGAGAACCCCTACTCTCTTTTCTTTGCATTGCACTATTTAGAACTAAACTAGCCAACTCCAACATATTCTTAAATTCTAAAAACTCTACTAGGTTAGTGTTATAAATTTTTGAGTTATCCTCTACACCCATATCAGCAAGTTGACTTTTATATACTTCTACCTCATCAAAAACTTTTTGAAGACCATCTCCATCTCTTGATATACCAACATTTTCATAAAAAGAGCTAGCAAGTTGTTCCTTTATTTTATAAAAATCAAAACTTGGTTTTTTGAAAAAAATCTCTAGGCTTACTTGTTCTTTACATATTCTTTGAGCATCTACACCTAAAGCAAACTTAGAGGCACTTTTTCCTGCTTGTTTTCCAAAAACTATTAACTCTAAAAGAGAGTTTCCTCCAAGTCTATTCGCTCCATGAACTCTATGATTTGCACACTCTCCAACAGCAAATAAACCCTTAATATTTGTCATAGTATTGTCATCTACCTCTATCCCTCCCATAGTATAGTGAGCAACAGGTTTTATAGGTATTAAATCATATACGGGGTCAATATTTTCATATAGTTTTGCTAACTTTCTCTCTTGTGGTAACTGAGTATCAATAAAATTTTCTCCAAGATGACGAATATCTAAAAAAATCTCTTCTCCTTTAGATATTTCATCGTTTATAGCTCTTGCCACTTCATCTCTTGGTAGAAGTTCATCAACAAATCTTTTGTTCTTTGAATTTAAAAGAAGTCCACCAGCACCTCTAGCACTTTCAGAAATTAAAATAGAGGAATTTTTTAAAGCAGTTGGATGAAACTGCACAAATTCCATATCACTGACTTTAGCTCCTGCTCTTATTGCACTTGCTATTCCATCACCTGTCGTAGCCGTTGAGTTTGTTGAGTACTTAGAGTAAATACGACTATATCCGCCAGTTGCAACTATAACAGATTTAGCACTATAATATTCTTGTTCACCGCTTCGTATATTTAAAATATTTGCACCACAAATCATATTTGCATCTACACAAAAATCAAGTAGATATCTCTCATTTAAAATCTCTATACCCAAACCAAGACAAACATCATAAAGAGTATGAAGTATTTTTAAGCCTGTATAGTCTTGAGCGTAACAAGCACGAGAAGCAGATGCTCCGCCTAGTGTTCTTTGTGCTATTTTCGCATCTTGAGTTCTAGAAAAACAAACACCTAACGAGTCTAACCACTCTACAGCTTCTTTTGCATTTTCACATAAAAATCTTATAGCTTTTTCATCAGCTAAACCATGAGCAGACTTTAAAGTATTTTGTATATGAGCTTCAACGCTATCATCTCCAGCATTACCAAAAGCTGCATTTATGCCACCTTGGGCCATACATGTTTGACTTCGAGTTGGGTACTCTTTTGTTATAACAACAACTTTAGAGCCATTTTCATGTGCTTTGATTGCACTTACTAAACCTGCTCCGCCTGCCCCAACAACTAAAACATCACACTTTAGCAATTCTTCTCTCTTCCTGTGCTTTGATTTTTATGATAAAAATAGCACCATCTTCACTGTTTTTTACTATTATACTTCCATCTAGATGCTCGTTAATAATTTTTTTAGACATATAGAGTCCTAGACCCGTTCCATTTTTTTCCATCTTTGTTGAAAAATACGGATCAAATATATTTGATATTATTTCATTATTTATTCCGCCAGCATTATCTTTTATCTCTAAAAAAACAAAATCTTCTTTATCGTAACTTTTGATTTCTATCTGTCCATTTTTTATTTTATTGTCAACTAGTTGTTCTTTTGCATTATTTACTATATTTAAAATAGCTTGCATAAATTCGTTTTCATAAATTTGCACTGTTTTTTTAGAATTTAGCTTAAGCTCCAAAAATATTCCTCTTGTGCTTATACTCTCTTCTACTAAAGCACAAGCTTTTAATATAGCTTTATCTATATTCATTATTTTTAATTTTTTACTTGGTTTGTAGTAATCACTAAAATCTGAAATTATTTGACTAAGATTTTGAGTATAGTTTCCTATCTTGTCTAGTTTTTCATCTACATATCTTATAAATTCTTCTCTTTGTAGCTTTTTACTTAAATCATATTTTTCTAATTCTATTGACATTTTAATTGCTATTTGAGTGCTTGATATAGAACTAAGTGGTTGCTTCCATTGATGAGCTATCATACTTAGAATCTCTCCCATCTGAGCTAACCTTGACTGGTGTAGCAAATAGGCATCTTTTTTTACTATTTCATCAACCGAATCTTTTACCTTAGCTTCTAGTGATTTATTTAATTCTTTGAGTTCATTTTGTAGTATTTCTAACTCTATATTTTTTTTCTTTAATATGTATTGTCTATATAAAAATATTACTCCAGCAATAAATATAAAAATAATAAGTTTTTTTATATTTTCATAATTTTCATTAGTTGTATAGTTTATAGAAACCCACTCATTTAAAATCTTTTGAATATCTCTGTTTTCAAGACTGCGAGCAACTTTTTCAAATATTGAAAAAAGTATTTTATCCTTTTTTATTACACCAAAACTACTTGCAATACTATCCTCAAATTGTCCAGAAATTTTTAAATCATGCTTTGAGTATTTTTGCATATAATACGCTGCAATCATCATAACATCTATGTAACCATAATATTTTCCGCTTTGCACACCTTTATATGCTTCTTCTCTAGAAGAAACTATACTCAATTTTAACTCTGGATACTTTAAAAGTAAGTTTTCTATATATGAACTTCCTTCTATTGTTACAAACTTTTCATCTAAAACAGTTTGTATATCAAGTATATACTTTTGTGAATTATTTGTCACAACTACAAGTGGGTCTTGATAGTACGAGCTTGTAAAATTTAAATATTTTCTTCTTGATAGAGTTTCCTCTAAAATAGGAAGTAAATCACATTCTCCTTTTTTTGCTTTTTCTAAAGACTGCGTCCAAGTATCTGTTTTAATAAGCTTAAATGAAACTCCTAAACTTTGTTTTGCAATTTTTAAAATATCAGAACCAATCCCAACATAATTACCATCAACAACTCCACTATATGGCAAAGAATCTGGAGGAACACAAATCTTTATCTCTTGTTTATTTTTTAGATACTCTTTTTCTATAGTTGTTAAAAAAATCGTACGACTGTTAAAAATAAAGCTAGATACATCTATACCGCCTTTTGTGAAGCCCATTAATTTATAAACATCAAGTATTCTGATTATCTTTTCTTCAGTAATTGTTCCTAATTCTTGCTTGTTAGCATATGCTAGTTTTTTTAACTCTATTGCTTCAAACTTTAACGCATCTATTGTTTTATTTTGAGTGTTATACTTTTTTTCTATAATTTTTACCGCTTCATCGATATGCTCAAAAGCGTATCGCCACCCCTTTAGTGAAGCTTCTCTAAAAGCTTTTATCCTTAATGGGTTTCTTTGAGCTTCTTTCTCCGATGTAAATAAAATATCACTATAAAAATCAAAACCAAATTTGTTTGGAGAAAATATTTTATACGCTATGCCTCTTTTTTCTAAAATGTATAGTTCATTTGAGGTATAAGCTGAACACAAATCCACCTTACCTGCTATAAACTCTTCAAAATCAAAATTATACTCTTTAATAATCTCATCTTCACTAATTCCATTTGAAAGAATCATAGCAACTATAGATGCAGTTACAGCATCATTTTTGGTAAGCATAAGTTTTTTACCTACAAAATCTTTAATACTTTTTATATTTGAAGATTCTAAAGCTAAAAGCGTAAGAGGAGAAGACTGAAGTATAGTAAATAATAAAACTATTTCTTTTCCTTCAGAGCGTTCTAGTATAATACTTGAATGACCTACTCCAAAAGTAGCTTTTCCACTTAAAACTTCATCTACAGTATTCATAGAGTACTTAAACTTTTTAATATCTACATCAAGTCCTGCATCTTTATAAAATCCTTTTTCTTTTGCTATATAATATCCAGCAAATTGAAATTGGTCAAACCAAATAAGTTGCAAAGATACTTTGTCTAAAGGCTTAGATGAGGCAGATAATACTAAAAAAAATGTGAACAAAAGCAGAATGTATTTCATGTTATATTATACCACAAGCGTTAAGAAGTAGTACCTTAGCACCCTTAGTGTTCCAGCAATCATAACAAACCAAACAAACTTCAAACGAACAACACCGCTAACTAATGTTAGTGGGTCACCAATGATTGGAAGCCATGAAAGTAAAAGTGCATAATATCCATACTTATGTCCATACTTTAAACTTTTTATTCCGATTTTTGAAGATTGCAGGGAGGTCTTTGTTGCTTCATAAAGCCAGTAACCTAACCAATAGTTCAAACAAATAGCTAAAACATTTCCACTAGATGCTAAAAGAAGAGCCCGCAAAGGAGGCATATCATTTGCTAGTGCCGTCACAAATGCAAGTTCTGAAGAAAAAGGAAGTATAGTTGCTGCTAAAAAAGCAGATAAAAAAAGAGCTATTTCAGCCATAGCAACTAAAAGTTTTCTTCTTGTATAGTTTGTTGTATAGATGCTACTAAAGTATCTCTTGCCTCAACAGATGCCCAAGCAATATGAGGGGTAATATACAAATTTTTATGATTTTTTATATTTAATAATTTATGATTTTCTCTCATTGGTTCTTTGATTAAAACATCTAAAGCAAATGAGATATTTTTTTCATCAATTATTTTAGCGACTGCATCTTCATTCACAATACCTCCACGCCCAAGGTTTAAAACAAAGGCCGCATCTCTACAAGTTAACAACTGTTCATAATCTAAAAGGTCTTTTGTTTTCTCACTTAAAGGTGCATGAACTGATATAATATCGCAAGTTTTTAGAAGCTCACTTAACTCAACTCGTTTGTACGCTTGAGAATGATTTTTTCCACTTGTTGAGTAGTAACATACTTCCGCACCAAACGCAGATGCTATGGTTGCTACTCCTTGACCAATATTTCCAAGTCCAATAATTCCCCATTTTTGATTTTTGATTTCAAAAAATGGTTTTGATACATTTGTAAAGATAGGACTTTTTACATACTCCCCACTTTTTACATAATCATCATAATATCTTGAAGACCCTAGAAGATAAAAAAGCATTGAAAATGTGTGTTGTATAACAGAGGCAGTTGAATAACCAACTACATTTTTTACTTTTATATTTCTACTTTTTGCACTCTCTAAATCAATGTTATTCATGCCAGTAGCTGCGACACATATAAGTTTTAAACTTGGGGAATTTTTCATATTTTCATCTGTTATAACAACTTTGTTAGTTACAATAACATCTGCATTTGTTATGCGTTCTTGTGTTTGAGAAGCGGAAGTTGTTTGATAAACTTTAACATCACCTAAACTATCAAAAGCACTTAAATCTGTTTCACCGAAAGTTAGAGCATCTAAAAGAACTATTTTACTACTCGGCATTTAGTGCCTTCCTGCATTGAACTTTAGTTTTTATCATTTAAGAATCACTTATCTTTTGGATAAGTTCACGAGATTTCTCTAATGCACTCTGAGCTTCATCAAATACAAGAGCAACTGCAAGTCTTCTGCCTTCATGTGCCTCTGGTTTTGAGAAAATTCTTACAAAAGAGTTATCGCTAAAGAGACTTTCATCCACATCCACAACAGGAGCGTAATTATGCTTGCTTGTTTTAAAAGCAGCAGATGCACCCTCTCCATAAAATGTAAAACCTAATGGAAGTCCTAGAACGGCTCTTATATGTAATGCAAACTCACTTTGGGACTGAGTTATTAAAGTAACCATTCCCGTATCATGTGGACGAGGACTAACTTCACTAAAATATACTTCATCACCTTTTATAAAAAGCTCTACTCCAAAAAGACCTCGACCACCAAGCCCGTCTGTAATAGTTTTTGCCATCTCCTGTGCGCGTTGTTTTGCAACTTCACTCATTTGCATTGGTTGCCATGAAAAAACATAGTCTCCATCTTTTTGCTCATGTCCTATTGGCTCACAAAAAACTGTTTCTTCTCCATTTCTAACAGTTAGCAAAGTTATTTCATAATCAAAATCAACAAAAGCTTCAACTATTAACTCACTTGCATCGCCTCTTGCTTCTTTTGCTATCTCCCAAGATTTACCTATATCTTCTTCACATTTAAGTACGCTTTGTCCATGCCCTGAAGAACTCATAACAGGCTTGATTACACAAGGGTAACCCATTCGTTTAGATGCTTCTCTAAGTCCTTCCTCAGTTGATACAAATTCATAAGGACCTGTTTTGAGATTTAAAACTTCTGCCGCAAATGTACGAATATTTTTTCTATTCATAGTTTTGCTAACTGCAGATGCATTTGGTATAATATTGTAACCTTTATCCTCTGCTGCGAAAAGGGCATCAATAGACAGAGCTTCTATTTCAGGTAATATAAAATCTGGTTTTTCACGATATATAATTTCTAAAAGAGCATCTTTATCTTGCATGTTTACAACATATGAACGATGTGCTACATGATGAGCTGGAGCATTTTGATATCTATCAACTGCTACAACTTCAAGACCTAATCTTTGAGCTTCAATAGCTACTTCTTTTCCAAGTTCGCCAGAACCTAGTAACATTACTTTTTTTGAGTTTGATTTAAGGGGAGCAGAGAATTGCATGTGAATAATTCCTAATGTAAAATATTACATGAATTATATCGTAATGAGTTTAAAAAGAAAAAAATCTAGCTCGAAAGAGCTTAGCTTTAGTGACCACAGCAGTCCAAGCGAAGCTAAAGGAATTTACTTCCTTTAGCGGACGGATTGAAACTAGTTTTTCAATCCAATCAATGTCTGAAGAAGTTGATCAGATGTAGTAATTGTTTTACCATTTGCCTGAAAACCTCTTTGAATAATAATTAGCTGAGTTAATGCTCGTGAAAGGTCAACATTTGAAGCTTCAAGAGCTGCTGCCTGAATAAAACCACGACCTCCCGATGCAGCTGTCCCGATAATAGGGTCTCCTGAATTGGCAGTTTGAATAAAGATATTTCCACCTTCTGTAGATAATCCTTCATTGTTAGTAAACTTTGCCATACCAATTTGTGCAAGAGCAAAAGAACGACCATTTGAAAAAGAACCAACTAAAGTACCACTTTGATCAATTCGTATTCCAACTAAATCACCACCAGTATATCCATCTTGAGCAATTTTAGAAGTTGATGACTTTGAGTCAAAACTTGTCATTCCATTAAAAGAGCTTCCAGAACCAAAAATCAAATTTACTTGCTGATTTGGTGCCGAACCATTATTCCCAGAAAAAGAGATGTTTGGTGGATTATAAGTAGATAGAGAGCCATCATTGTTAAAACGAATAGAACCTGTTTTTTCATTAAATGGTGGGGTTGTGTCAATTGTTGCTGGAGAAGGAACACTTACTTGCATATCCCATGTACTACCAGTTGAAATATCAAGTTGTGTTTTTCTAAACACCACTCTAAGTGTATGTTTAGAACCAAGTGAATCAAAAACATCAATTGAACTTGAGTGTGTTGCCGCATTGAAACTCCCTGAACTTGCTTGACCACCACTAGCTTGAGGAAGAACAGTACTTAAAGCTTCCATATTTTTCGTAAATTTAGTATTATTTGTTATAACTGCGCCTATTGTTTTATCTGTATATGCTGTAATTTTAAGATTTATATCAAAATCATCAACACCATTATTTGGATTTTTAACAACAAATTTTCCAGCGTCATTAACTTCAACCGTAATACCATTGGTTAAGGTACCACCACTAATAAAACCTTGATTCCTAGCTTCATCTTCCATCCATTTTCTCAAATCTGCCATAGATGTAAAAGTTTTATCTCCGCCGGCAATATTAGCAGCCGAAGATTTATTATACTGATATCTATGCGCAGTAACATTGGTGCCTGATGCCAACCCTGACCCAGAAGCAACAACAAAATTTATATTATGAGAAGCTGTATTTGAGCCATTTGTATTAATAAATGTTATTTCATTAGCAGCGTCTACTGAAGCTGCAATGCCAGTTATTGAACTTTTTGCATTAATTGCATTTACATAATTATTTGCTGTCTCTGCTACAGTTGCCCCTGCAACTGCTGTAACTTGTACAGCATTACCAGGGATCCCAAGTTCTGGGTCTACATTAAAAGTTACATCTAAAGCTGTATTAGCTACAACTGTTCCTGCTGTCAATTTAGAACTTAAGAATGAAGCCCAAACACCCTGATTTTCTTGAATTGCAAAAGCTTCTCCTACTTCATTAAACATTACACCTATATTTCCTGCAGAAATTGCATTTCCGTTTGCGTCAACAGCCGCTGGTTGAATATTTGTGCTTCCTGAATTTATTTGATAGGCTGGAGAAAAACTATCAACAGTTGGACCAGAATTTAAATTTGCTTTTAAAACAACCTGTTTTGTTGCGCTTGCTGGGGTTGTTAATCCTGGAGGAATATTAATATTTGTAATTGGTGCAGTTGCGTCAACTTTACCAGTTATAGAATCACGCAACCAACCTTGAACGATAAATCCATTATTATCCACAAAGTTTCCTTTTGCATCAAATTTGAAGTCACCTGCACGAGTGTATTTATAAGTATTTCCACCATCTGGAGAAACAATATAAAAACCATCTCCTTGAATTGCAACATCTGTATTTTTATCAGAATTTTGAACTGAACCTTGTGAAAAAATACGAGTCATTGAAGAAACGGTAGAACCAAGTCCAACTTGAACAGGATTTTTACCACCTAACTCTCCCTGTGGAGCCGTTGCAATAGCCTTTGTTTGAGCAAGGAGATCTGAAAAATTTGCACGAGAGTATTTAAAACCTACTGTGTTTACATTAGCAATATTATTTGCTTCTACATCCATTGCAACTTGGTGCGATTGTAGCCCGGACACACCAGAAAATAATGATTTAAGCATCTTCTATCCTTTATTTACTATCTTATAATGATAGCTATTAGTAAAGGATGTACAGCATTTAGTGTTCCAACTTTTATGCATCCATCTGTAAGGCTTTTTGCATCATTTGATCAGCCGTTGTGATTGATTTTGAGTTTGCATCATAAGAACGCTGAAGAATAATAAGCTCAGTAAGTGCACGAGTCATGGTAACATTTGAGCCTTCCAGATTGAAATTTGCTAGATCAGTGCCTATAATATTTTGACCATTTGCATCTTTATAAAAGATTGGCTCTCCACTATTGCTTCCTTCAGTAAATCTTACTCCACCTGCGCGTTCAAGTCCTTGCTCATTTCTAAAGTGATAAACAGCAATTCTACCAACACTACTTTGCAAGCCATTTGTAAAAGTTGCAATAACCTCTCCATTTTTATTTACACTATAACCTCTTAAATCACCGCCTTGTGTTCCATCTGATGTAGAAGAAGCACTAATTGACAAGTTTGCAATTGCTTTTACACCATCAAAGTCACTACCTAAATTAATAGCAACACTTGCTCCATTATTATCAATATTTGTCAAAGTAGTATTTATCAAAGCACCCTTTGAGTCAAAATTTGCAACACCTGTTTTTGTATCATAAATTGTTGTCCCATCTAGCGTTTGTGTTGTAGCTTTTACATCCCATTGACTTCCTGGGGGTGTCTGTACAGCTTTTTTTGTAAACTCTAATCTTAAATGATTTTTATTATTTTGTGGATCAATTACACTAGCCCCAATAGTTCTTACTTCTGCTTCATTGCCAATATTTCCCATAAATTTTGCCGTTGTTGTTGCTTTTGACGGGTATGTTAAATTTTTTGGAAAACGAAGTTTTTCTTGAGTATCTACATTTCCCAAAGGAACTCCTACTAAAACAGTGGTTAAGACATTATCATCACTAATATTTCCCCCCTTTGTTCCAAGAACATAATACCCATCAGGCGTTACCAAATCATTATCTCTATCAAAAGTAAAATTACCTGCTCTAGTATATTGTGTTTCTGCTCCACCTTTAACTCCGAACCAGCCATTACCAATTATTGCTAAATTTGTACTACTTTCTGCTAGTTGAATCACACCAATATCTCTATTCATTGTTGATGCGGTAACTTTAACCCCAACCCCAACTGAGGAATAAGTTGAAGAGTTTACAACAGTGTTTATGGATTTTTCAAATATTGAAGAGAACTCCACATTGTAGCCACGAAAACCAACAGTTGAAATATTTGCTATATTATTTGATACAATATCTATACCTGTTTGATTTGATTTTAAACCAGATATACCTGAATAAAAAGCTTGAGTCATCATAACGAACTCCTTTACATTTAATAAATTTCTTTTACCTTATTTAATGGAACATAGTTTGAACCTAGTTTAACTTGTACATTACCATCTTCAAACCTTACGGCTGTTATCGGATAAGTTCCAAGTCTAGTAGTTTGAGCTTCTCCCTTTGGATTCTTATAACTAACAGTCACATAATATATTCCACTTTCAGCAGTAGCCCCGCCTGTAAGTTTACCATCCCAATCAAACTTATACACACCAGAAGCCTTTTTATCTAAGGCTTTACCATCTTTATCCTTCATGTCAATAGGCATAGTAGCAATTATTTTACCTTTATTATCTAGAATTTCTACAGTACCAACTTTTATCTCTTGTGGGAAATAAACTTCAAATGTACTTGTAGACATTTTCTTATATCCGATAGCATTGCTTCCTAAATCTGCCGTTTTACCAATTGCTGCAACTGATGAAAAATTTTGGGATGCCTTTAAAGAAGTAGCTAAGTTTGTTAAAGCTTTATTGGTATTTCCCGAAGCTTCCAAGGTTGCTAGCTGAGAAGTCTGAGTTAAAATAGTTTGACTATCCATAGGCTCTGTCGGGTCCTGATGCTGAAGCTGCACTAAAAGAAGTTTCATAAAATCATCTTTGCCTAAAATACCTTTATTTTCGGTATCTTTTTTCGTCTGTACCCTACCATATGTCGCTAGGTCTTGACCTACTGCATTAATTGCCATTTCATATCCTTTATGCGTAGTTAGGAACTACAATTTCTAAAGAGCTTAAAATCTCTTCATTTGTCTCTTCCTTATCAAATTGCCCGTGAATCGCATATTCTTCTTCAGCTTTTCGCTCATTTTGGCGGTTTTGTTGCTGTGAAGATTGTTGTTCACTGTTTTGTGAAGAGTTATTAAAGTTTAATGTAGCATTATTTATTCCACTGTTACTTAGTTGGGTTTTTAACTCACTTGCATTCATTGCAAGAGTATTTATTGCTGTATTGTTTGAGCTAATATTTACATGTAAATTTTTACCTCTTTGAACAATAGTTAAATCAACCTCTCCAAGTTTCTGAGGATTTAATTGAACTTTAATTCTAGTAAATGGTGACTTATACTCCTGCAATGCTGTTTTTACATCTTGTGAAATATACTTAATCATCTGTTTAGCTTCGTTTAACTTCACTTCAAAACTATCTGTTTTATGTGTTGAGATAGAATCTGTTTTTACATTTGTTTGAGATGATTCATTTTTTTCACCATGAAGTAAAACTTCTAATGATTTTGATATATCACTTGTTATTTTTGGAGCTATTACTTTAGCTGTTGCTACGGAAAAATCCGCTGTTAAAGAACTATGAGTCACTTTTTCACCACGGAGCAGTAGCTTAAGAGTATCATCTGCTTTTTCTTTTGGTGTTTTTACTTCTATTTTAAACTGTTTTGCCTGAACTATTTGCTCTGTTGTATACTCTTTAATATTTTGTGCTTTGAAAAGTAGAGTTGGTTTTACTTCTGCAATATTTTTACTAACAACTGTTTTTTTATCTTCTTGGGTGCTGTCTTCATGAGTCTTTAGTGTGCCAACCTCTTTCACTGTTTTTGTTGTTTTATGAGTATTTTCTTGAGTTGTTGGACTTTGTATTATTTGTGTTTTTTGTACTTTTGTACTTTTATTATTTACAAGATGTTGTTCTTTAGTCTCCGTTGTTTTTAACTCTTTAGCATCTGTGTTTTTTACTTTTATTTCATTTGTTTTTAAGTTTGTTTCTCTTACCTCTTGTATACTTATTTTAGAGATATCAATACCAACTTTCTTAGCTAATGATGCTAGCCCTTTTAGCGTTTTAGGAAATCTTTCTAAATCTAGTTTTTTATAACCATCACTATTCATAATTTTAGACTTGAGATATTGTTTAGCATCTGCTACTAAAATTTTTAATTCTTTTGAACTCAAGTTTTGCATTAACTTTGGATTTAATTCTAAAGTTTCTTTAGTCTCTGCATTTACTGCTTCATCATTTTTTAATAAAGAAAGGAGTGTGTCTTGTTTTTTATTTGATTTTAAAGTAGTTTGTATATCTTTTTCATCTACGCCAAGAGATAAGACTAAAATACCATTCTGAATAACTTTATCATCTTTCTTACCGGCTCCTCTAAGCAGCTCCGAGAAAGAGAGCGTTGACTCTTCATCTGGAGTAGATAAACTTAAAGGTAAAGATGGAGTCACATCAGCTTTTGTTTCTAATGAAATCATCTTTTACTCCTTTTCAACCCTTTAAAATGGGGATTTTAATATATTCAAGCATTAATTATTCCATAAAATTTATTTAATAAAAGTTATCTCTTGTCGATACTATAAGTATGATTAGAATGTATTGTCTACTTTTTCCTTTGCTAATGTTCGCTTCAAGTCCTTTTGAAACCAAAAAAGCAAAAAAGTTTAACCTTAGTGTGTTTGAAAAAAAACAAAGTATTGAAAATAAAAAAGCTTCTCAAAATAAAAAAATAAAATGTAGATTAGTATGTGATAAAAAAGTTTATAAGGAACAAAGAATCGCGGATGCAATAGAGTTTTATAAAAACTCTAAAGATTATTTTAGTAAATCTAAGTAGTCTAAATCTTTTTTACAAAAATGTTTTACACTATTTTGTAAAACAGCCGTTAATTCGTCTGCACTTTCTCCATTAGCGGGATAACTTATAAGAAAAGAGTTTAAAAAACTACCAAAAAAATTATCAAATAGTTTTTTTACAATTTCTGCTCCATATTTATCAGTATAGGGAAAAACAAAAAAGTAATCCTTTTCCTTATTAGCTATTGTGTCAGAAGCTCTAAGTATTTTCTCTAAGGCCGCCTCTATTTTATCATCTTTTTGAGAAGATAAATCACAATATAAGATAGTAAAACTTTCTGCTCTATTTTCATCAAGTCTATCAGCAATACCTATATTTAAGCGAAGAAGTTGTTTAAAATCTTCAAATTGAAAGTGAATACCAGCCATGAGTACTTCCTTGTTTTATTTATGTAATCTCAGTATATCAAAAATTTATAAAATATTAAAACTTAGTCTTCAAAAGGTACTAATTCGCCTTGTTTTAGCTTCATTATCTTTCTATGAATCTTTCGAATATAAAATGCTTTTTCCTCAAAAGGGATAGAATTTTGTAGCGGTACTCTTTTCAATTCTCTCTCATAGTGTCTTGTTAAAAATATAATGAGTTCTGCTTTTAAAGCCTCTTCATCTTTTAATGCTTTTATCTGTTCGTCAACCATAATTGCCATTATTTGTGGTTCATCTGTTTTACCCAAAAGGGCAAGAGAAAATTCTTGTGAATGAAACTGTAAAAGAGTTGCATCAAGAGCATCTAAGATTTGGTTAATTAATTCTGGATGCTCCAAAACTGTCTTTATTAAACTTAGTTCCCACATATCTTTATGAGTGTTTTTTTGAATTAAAGGGGTATTTTGATTTGAAACTGTTTGCGTAATCTTAACTAAAGAAGGACTAACACCCAATCCACCCAAACGAGAAGCCAAAAAAGTTTTATACTCTTCTTGTAGAAGAGGAGAAAGAGTCTTTAAAAAAGATACTCCATCTTGCATACAATCTTCTTTTTCTTTTGGATCACGAAGATTGTATGAAGATAAAATCTCTTCTAGCACAAACTCTATAAAAGATTTTGCCTCTCTAAACATATTTGACAATTCTTCAACAGCTCCTTTATTTACCATATCAGCAGGGTCGAGGCCATCTGAAAAAATGACTACTCCTCCTCTAAATCCACCAGCACTCAATAGCCTAGATGCTTTAAGAGCGGCTGTTCTACCTGCTTTATCTCCATCGTAAGCCATAACAATTCTTGGCTCTCCTTTTCTTAAAAGCGGTAAATGCTCTTGTGTTAGTGCTGTTCCCAAAGTTGCAACTGCATTTGTAAAACCTGCTTGATGAAGCATAATAACATCAAGATAACCCTCTGTAACGATTATTTCTTTTGTTTTATATAGTGTTTGTTTGGCATGATGATAAGCATATAAGAGGCGAGATTTATTAAAAAAAGATGTTTGTGGGGAGTTCACATACTTTGCTTGATGTCCTGTTATAGTTCTTCCGCCAAAACCAACAATTGAACCATTCGCTGAATGTATAGGAAAAGTAACCCGCTCAATGAACCTTGCATAAGAAGTTCTGTTATCTTCATTGTACCCAACAACTCCCATCTCAACAGCTTCATTTATACTAAATTGCTCGGATGTTATATAGTTGATTGTTGAGGAAGTATCTGGAGCATAACCGATTCCAAACTTTTCTACACTTCCTTCATAGATGCCACGCTCTTTTATATATGCTAGTGCCGTTTGTTTTGATGTTAGTAAGTTTTGATACCACTCGTTTAATTTATCCATTAGTTGAGAACGAGGTTTATTATGTTTGTTATCTGTGTATGAAAGTATAAAATTATAAGTATCTGCTAACTTTTCTAAAGCTTCTGGGTAGTTTAGTTTTTCATACTCCATAGTAAACTTGATGCTATCTCCACCAGCACCACAACCAAAACAGTGATATATTTGTTTTTGAGGACTTACTACAAAAGATGGGGATTTCTCATCGTGAAAAGGGCAAGGTGCTTTGTAGTTTGCACCTGCTTTTTTTAGCTCCACATAAGAACCAACTACATCAACTATATCAAGTCGTGCTTTTAGAGCTTCTATGGAGTCTTGCGCTATCATTATATATTTTTCTTCCCATTAGTTTTTTAAGAATAATTATACTCAAAAAACATTAAAGGAGCAAAAATATTATTTATTTATATAGAGCTCAGTAGTTGGATGATTTGGTTTAGTAATTTGAGGTTTTTTTGTCTCTCTAATATCATATTTTACTACATCTGCAGCCTGAAGGGCAGCTATTGTTAAAGCTATTGCTAAAATTATTTTTGTCATATTTTATCCTTGATAAGAGTGCATCACACTCTAAATTTTTAAATCGGAGGAATTTTATCCGATTTAAAAAGAATCAATATTGATATGAATCAATAAAGGACAAAAATTGTCTGATTTAACTTATTTTGAATTTATGCAAGATTTAGTTATAATTCCGTCTCGACAAATTTTTAAAGAAAGTGGGTGATGTGATATGCCAGGAATAGTACTTCGTTCAGATGATAATTTTGATGCATCTTACCGCCGTTTCAAGAAGCAGACTGACCGTAACTTAATAGTTACTGAAGCTCGTGCTCGCCGTTTCCATGAAACAGAAACTGAAAAGCGTAAGAAATTCAAAATAGCTTCTCGTAAGAAAATGCTTAAGCGTCTTTATATGATGAGACGCTACGAATCACGCCTATAAGATAAGCCTTCGGGCTTAACTTACTTCCCTCAAAACTTTACCTGACCAATAATTAAACTCTTTATTTGAGACATATCTTTAAAGTATAAAGTCCCATTTCCTTACTGTCAAATTCTAATTTTTCATTTTAAATCAGTTATTATATATTTTATTATATAAAAAACTATATAGTTATAGTTTTCCATACATTTCATTGTAAAAACTCAGTGCATATCTGTCGCTCATAGATGCTATGTAATCCGCTACTACACGGTGTTCGTGTCTTTTTTCTAACTGCTCAAAATATAATTTAGGTAACATTTTTTGCTCTTGCATTAAAGCGCTGTAAAGACCTTTTATTGCCTGTTTTCCTGCAAACATTCGAATAACTATCTCTTTATGCTGGTAAAGTTTATTCAAAAGTAGCTTTTTTAGCTTTTTTATTTTCGTTTCTAATGTAGCATCAAAACCTATAGGAAACTCCTCTTTAGCTTCTATTTTTTTTCTTGAGTAATCCAAAAGAGAATATACAAGATGATTTATAAAATGTGAGCTAAAACGATAACGAAACATCTCATCTTCATCTTGTGATATATCTTCATCATAAACTTTTTGCAGTATTTCTTGTATTAATTCACTCTCTCTTAAGTCATCAAAACTTATAAGTCCAGAGTTTATACCATCATCTATATCATGACTCATGTAAGCAATTTCATCAGCACGGTCAACTATCATAGCTTCAACAGATGGATGCGTATCAAGATTAAATTTTTCATCTATCCAAGATGGCAGAAAACTTTTTTTATAGGGATATGAATGTTTTAAAATTCCTTCTAATGTAGCAAAGGTTAAATTTAATCCATCAAAATTTTTATATCTTTTTTCTAAAGATGATACAACTCTAAAGCTTTGATAATTATGCTCAAAACCATTTTTAAAACCATCTTCTTTTAAACACTTATCTAAAGTATCTCCACCAATATGTCCAAAAGGGGTATGCCCTAAATCGTGTGCTAAAGCTATGGCTTCTGCTAAGGATTCTCTTAAACCTAAATGAGAAGTAATAGATCGTGCGATTTGAGAAACTTCTAAAGAGTGAGTTAAGCGAGTTCTAAAAAAATCACCTTCTTGATTTAAAAAAACTTGTGTTTTGTATTCCAGTTTTCTAAAGCTTCCAGAGTGAATAATTCTATCTCTATCTCTCGCATAAGGATTTCTAAAATCCTTGTCTATCTTATGAAATCGTTCATTAGATTGCATAAATATTACGACTTTTTTAAAAATTTTGTAAGTATATGAATCTTAACACCATTTACGCGACCTTCAATATGCTCTGAATCATTTGCAACCAGACCTATATTTCTAACTGCCGTACCGCGTTTTGCTGTAAAACCTGTTCCTTTTACATCTAAATCTTTTGTAATTACAACAGCATCTCCAGCTCTAAGTGTTACTCCATTTGCATCTTTATAAATAAGAGCATCTGCATCTACTCCAATCTTTTGTGCATTCGCATAAGTCTTTACATCTTCTTCCATATACATCATATCAACTAAATCTTGACGATTAAGAGCATTTAAAAGACGATAAGTCGTAACAACAACAGCAGGAACTTCACTCCACATACTATCGTTTAAACAGTTAAAATGATTTTCATCAAAATCTGTTTCTTTAGATATCTCACTAGAACATTTTTCACAAATATAAATAGCCTTATCAGCACTACCATCAGATGGAGAAACTTCTACAACACTTAAATCTTCGATATTTGTACAAAGTTCACACTTATTTCCACTTCTTGATATTAACTCTTTTTCTATACTCATCAAATCATGCCTCATTTATTAATCATGAAATTATACCTTCTTGATTTGTATTAATAACTTAGATTTTGCTTTATGCTAAAATCCGCACATGAAAAAAATAATATATATAACACTCGCTCTCTTAATGTCCTCATTTGCTTACGCAAATGAAAGTAAAGTTTGTCAAAAATGTCATCCTATCATATATGATGAATACTGCAAGTCTTCGCATCGCAAAGCTTCAACTGTAAATAATCCTATTCATAAAGCCCTTTGGGACAAACATCCTAAAGGGACAGATGGATATAGCTGTGCTAAGTGTCACTCTCCAAGTGACAAAGAACTTATGCAAACAGGTATTTTAAAAGATAATAAAATTCAAAGAGAAGAGCCTATCTCTTGTGTCTATTGTCATACTATCAAAACAGTAGAAGAAGGGGATAGTTCAAACACTAACCTAATAACAAATAAAAATAGAGAATTTTATACTGCGCAAAAAGAAAAAAAAGGCTCAAAAAAAGCTGAATATGCAACAAAAAGCTCATTTTTTGGCTTGGTTAAAGTGTCACAAAACTCACCTTTCCATAAGATAGACTATAATAATGAAAACTACTATAATGGAAATGTTTGTATGGGTTGTCATTCGCATGTAAATAATGAGCATAATTTTGATATTACAATGCTAGATGCTATGATTGACAAGAAAGATAAAAATACTTGTGTAACTTGTCATATGCCACAGGTCAGCGGAACAAAAGTTACTTTAAATGAGAGCAAAACTCACGCTTTTCATGGGATTGCTGGCATCTATCATATGAATAAAGAGATGGGTAAATATATTGATTTTAGTATAAAAAGACAAGAAAATAATTTTAGTGTAAAAATCATAAACAAATCAAATCATGCTCTTTTTGGTCAAGCTTTTAGAGAGGGTGTTTTACAGGTCAATATTTTAAGAGATTCCAAAACCATCAACTTAAAACCTTTTATCTTTACAAGAATTTTAGCAAAAGATGGAAAAGAAGTTATGCCTTGGTTAGCGAATGAAACACTAAAAGACACTCTAATCTATGCGAAAAAAGATGTGACTTTTAAGAGTAAAATTTTAACTGGGGATAAAGTGACATTAATTTTAGGAGTTAGAAGAATTTCTAAGGAAGCAGCTAAAAAACTAAATCTTCAAAACAATAAAGAAGTAACAAAATTAAAAATTCTTAAGACAGAATCTTTTAATTTTTAGCTTTATTAAACTCGAGAGAATCAACTTCACTTTCTTGTTTATGCTTAGTCTGATTAAAAGCTTTGTCCGCTTCTTCTTCATTGTAGTTTCTGCACTCCTCAGGCATCACAGTATTTGGCTCAGATGCAATTTGCTCGCACATAGACGCATTAAATGTAAGATGAGAACATCCACTAAATAAAAATGCTAATACTAAAATATATTTATACATAATTTTCACTTCTTCTTTACAATCAAATCTAAATATTTACTAGGAGTAACTTTCATCATCTCTTGAGCAAGCCAACGAATTTGAAAATATGCGGCACCACTATCTCTAAGTGTAAAATAGTTTTTTAAACTTCTAAGATTAAAAGTAACAACCATATCAACTTTTACATTATCCGTAATTATATGCTTAAAAGCATCTCCAACATTTCTTTTTTTCTTTCCAGCTTGAAGCGCCACAAAAAGCCCATCTGAATCATTTTTAAAATCCTGCAAAAATCCAAGAGAACTTTTGGCAACAGAGATAGAATTGAAATCTTCTACCTTTGTTTGCTGATAGCTTAGCTTATCAAACATAGATGCTATCTCAACTCTGTTATAACCCTCATCACAAGTAACAAACATATCAAAACTCAAAATCTTATTTATAAAAAATTCTTTATCACCTTGTGCGGCTACAAAAGCATTTATGATTGAACTCATCGTATAACGAGTGCTTCTAACACTTATGGCTTGGATGCGATGACGGGCATGTTCTTGAAGAACTCCTCTTGATGTTCCTCTTATTAAAAAAGATAAATTAGCATGTTCTAAAATAGAGTGATGAAAATATGTCCAAGATAAATCGCCCAAAAGACTTGAGTCCTCGATTGAGTTTATATCATCACACATATTTGCATCTGGGAGATTATCTTCGATATAGTTTATAACTTCATTTTCACTATTTGAAAAAGAGTCATAACAAGTTCTAGCCGCTGTTTCTGCAACACCGATACCAGTATCTTGAAGTAAAATCACTTCTGGTTTAGAATACTCGATGCCATACATTTGTTCCATACATCTTCCCTAAATTAAATTATTGATATTTTACTATAATTTGTCTTTACTATTATCTTGATATACTAAAGCCGATTCCGATTTTATCTACTTTATTGTCATAATCTATCAAGCTTTCTCCATAACCACTAAAGCCTTTTACATATAAAAATAAATCTTTTCTGCCAAAAATAGGATAGCTGTAGCTTAACTCGATCGCACTATGATTAGAAAAGTTATGTCTCAACTTTAGCTCTGCTAAATGCTTTTTATATGGAAATATAAATTTTAGATGCCCATGTCCCATATAATCAATTAAATCAGGGTTATAATCAAAGTTGTCAGCCAACCTATACCACAACTTCAATTCAGAAAATATATATTTATACTGAAAATAAAAACTACTGCTTAAGAGATTCCATGACCTTTCTTCATCACCACCTCTACCATTTGATTCATGTTCAAATGAAAACTTTACAGCTTTTAAAAACTTACCATCATTAAACTCAGAAGTAGGAATCATAATATAAAGCTCTGGGTTATAATTTATTTCTCTAAAATATGCCGAATCAGCATAGAGTTGCCAAAAAGCCAGTTGAGTATAAGCGACAGAATAAATCTCGCCAAATCCCAACAAATCTGAAGCAAAATCAAACTTTATGCTCACTTGAAACTCTGCTTCTATCTCTTTTGTCTTATAACTATTTGTATCGGCATAGGTTCCATTTGTTAAATAACTAAGAGGTAAAAAATAGTTCGCTTTATATGCTTTTATGTTGTAAAGAGATTGTGTATATTGTCTTATTGTATCTTGAGTTTGTGAGTCTTTAGATTTTTCTATACTTTTATACAGCTCTCTTTGTTCTTTATCAATATCTCTTGAAGTATCATATTTCATCTGATTATAGTAGCTTTTTGAAGAAGTTTTATACCACTTCGCAGAAAGTTCTTTATCTTTTTGGCAACCCTCTCCATTTTTATACATTTTACCTAAAAAATAAGCGGCATCTGCATCTCCATTCTTTGCCAAAACATCAAATATAACAAATGATTTTTCAAATTCAGCATTTTTATAAAGTCTATAAGCATTCTCAAAATTTTTTGAAGAGGAAAAAAGAAGTGTCGTAAGAATAGTTATTAATACTAATATTTTCATCATAAAATTTACTTTTGTATTCCATTTAATATAGGAACAAATAAGCATGATTCAAGTTCACTAACTTTTATTGAGCTGCCATTTTTTTTAAAACTTGTTATAACTTGTTTGTTTGCTTTTTCAATAGGAGCAACTAAAATTCCACCATCCGCTAACTGTTCAAACAATTTTTGTGGGATTTCTTTAGTAGATGCAGAAAGAAGAATCCTATCATAAGGAGCATATTGTATCCAGCCATTTTGTCCATCATCTGTTCTTGTATGGACATTATTAATATTTAAATCTCTAAATCTTTTTTTTGCTTCTAACATCAAGGATTCTATGCGTTCGATGCTAAAAACACCACGAAAAAGATGTGACAAAACCGCTGCTTGGTAACCACTGCCACAACCAATTTCTAAGACTCTATCTGCACCTTTTGGCTCTAAATATTGAGTCATTTTGGCAACCGTTAAAGGAGAGCTTATGTATTGTGCTGCACCTATTGGCAAAGCATCTAATTTATAAGCATTATGTTTAAATCCTGATGGAACAAACTCTTCTCTATTTGTTTTAGCAATGGCATCTTTTACATCATCACTCAAAGAAAAATTTTGATGACACTCATTTGCTAATCTTGCTGTTTTACTTGCAGTTATTCTATCCAACGCCAACATCCATATATTTTAAAATTAATTTAGATTGCAATTATATCTAAAACTCATCTTTGCACTATGCTTTAACTTTCTTCATCATAAGGATAATAAATTAAAACTTGACTAAGCGTACGATATTTGGTACTATTATAAAAAGGACTGATTATGACAAAGGTAATGACAGTGAGTCAAGCTAGAATAAACATTTATAAAATAATGGATGAAACGGCCCAAACGCATCAACCTATTATGATTACTGGAAAAAGAAATAATGTTGTAATGCTTTGTGAAGAAGACTGGAACGCGATTGAAGAGACCTTATTCTTAAACGCTATACCAGGTATGGCAACTTCTATAAAAGAAGCTATGGATGCTCCTAATAGCGAATTTAGTGAAGATATTGAATGGTAGCCTACAAAGTTATTTATTCAAAACAAGCTTTAAAAGATGCAAAAAAACTTTCATCTGCTTCTTTAGATAAAAAAGCCAAAGAATTAATTGGACTTATTAAAAACAATCCATTTCAAAAACCACCTCCATATGAAAAACTAGTTGGAAACTTAAGCGGTTCATACTCACGCAGAGTAAATATTAAACATCGAATAATTTATGAAATTATTGAAGATGAAAAACTTGTAAGAATATCAAGAATGTGGACTCATTACGAAGAATAACAAAACTTTAGAGTTATCTTACACTATCCCAACATCCATATATTTTCTCATAATTTTTATTTCTTTGCACCACTTCCTTCACTCATGTACTTATGCTCATCACCAAAACGAAAAAGTCTTGCTTTTGCTCTTTCATAAACTACTTCACCATTATAAAAAATTTTGGTAAAATTTTCATAATCATAACTGCTCAAACAAATGACAGGAGACTCATGCTAAGACATCTTCCAGAAATCTACAAGTGGATTTATGAGATATATCTAAGTGAAGCTTAACTTAGTCGTTAGTTTACTATACTGGAAGATATATTATAGGCTTATAAAGCTGACTTTTTTGAATGCATTTGAATATTAAAATACGGAAAAGTTATTCTATAATCTTATATTTCTTTCTAATTGTTTTTTTTAAAAAACCATTAAAGTGCCACCACTCAAGTTTAATAGATTTAAAGCCTGCTTTTTCCATAACAGACTTTAAAAGAAGTCTATTCTTACTTTGTTCTTTTGATAAAGATGGAAATAACTTATTTTTTGTTACAGCGTAAAGTAATTCAAATCTATTTTTATAAAATGGATTCATCCCCATATCTAAGTGAGACCCATTAGCATTAATTAAAGTTATGTCTACTGCGGAACCATAGTTATGCATTGAACCCGTTGCAGGATTTGCCACATATTTCTCAAAGGGTGTCCCTTTTAGTTTATTGTACATTTGCCAAGAAACACTTCTTGGTCTTGCACAGTCCATTAATAATAAGCTTAAGTTAGGATTACTTTTCTTTAAAAATGCTTGTGCCTTTTTTAACTTATAAATAATTTTTTTCTGTAAATAGCATTCATTTAAGTTTCCATAGAAATTCATCTTAAAAAAGTTGTTATCGGTGTTTGAGTTAACTAAATTTACTTTAATAGAGGAATCAATATCGCTCAGTCGAGTTAGCTTTGCTTTTAAAAACTTTGATTCTATTTCTTGTGCTTTTGTGTTTAAATCATTACTTGCACAAGCATTAGTAAGCAATAGAACTAATGTAAATAATTTACTTAACAACTTGTAAAAACCTTCCATCTCGTAAATACAACGTATCTCCATCCCAACCTGAGTATGCGTTGACATCAGAATAGTTAAAGTTTTTTCCTAATAAATTTATTTTTAATGTGCCATTGTAGTCAATAGATCCACTTTCATAAAATACTGTTGCCCTATATATAGTTTTTTCATCTATCGGTAGTTTTTTTATATCAATATAAACACCACCATCTAAACCACCAATCCACATAGCACTTTTTGGTATATTTTCATGTCTAGTTGCATTTTCATCATGGAATTGTCCTATTTGAATATCACAACCAAAAAAGAATAAGGATATTATTAATAATAAGATATTTTTTTTAAGCTTATTAATATTATACAGCATTAAAATACTCCTTTTCCTTCAATTTTTAACTGATTTTTATGAAAATTAAAATCAAGGTCTATAAAGTCATCTCTGAACTCTCCTATATAAGAATTTGGTCTAAGGTCAATCATCCAAGGAGTATTTACTCCTGCTTTTTGAGTCACTTCTTTTGCAAAATGGACACAACTATTAGAAAGTATGTTGTAAGGTTTTCTGTTAGAATTTTTATTTTGTTCTTTTCTTAATCTAGCGTAACCAAGCATAGTATCGAATTTATTTGGAACCTCAATATAAACACCTTGAATTCTAGTATTATGACCAGACTTATCTGAAATCACATAAAGTGTTCTTTTCAAAGATTGTAAGTTGATTTTTCCATTTGAAATAATCACATTAGGAAGATTCATAATTTTTCTAACTTTGCCTAAGTATGCTGGATGGTCATAGCGTCCATATTCAAAATACTTAGTAGAACCTGTTTGACCATTAATAAAAAGAATACCTGCATGACCTAAACCTGAAAAGCGTTCTTTGTATGCTGATGTAGAAAAGTTATCAAATTCAAAATATGGAATCGGGTCAAACTTAGCTTTAGGTACACTAACAGAAATTTTATAATCAGGAAAAACAATTGGAATTACAACATCGCTCATTACTGCCTCCTAACTAGGTACACCTGTTCTAATATCATCTGAACTAGAGGTACTTGATGTTTCATGTCTTAATACTATTTTTCTATAAGAAAAATTCAAATATTCTACAGGTTCACTTCCATTACTTGATGCCGTAAGACTTGATATAACAGCATCTTCTAAAGCAATAGTATAAAAATGTTCTTGCTTTCCCATATATGAAGTTCTATATACTTTTAACTCAACTGATGTAAGTGTTTCACCTTTATTTGATGCTTAACAATACTTAATGGTTGATGTGAACGTTGTCCAGAAATTTGACCTGCTTGATTTAGAGGAGTTGAAGTTCCATAATCAAAAGATTTAATTGCCACTTCATCTTCATGCCCATTTTGATAAATATTTCCAACTGAGTCAGGCGTAAAAGCACCTTCTGTAATTAAACCTTGTGTTGAACCGTTGATTGTCATAAATACAGAATTTTCCATAAAAGACCTTATTATTAAATAAAATATAATATATCTAAAAATAACTTAAATAAAATTTATAAATTTCTTATTAAAGCTAATATAAGTTGCAGTTGGTAAAAGTCTATGTTCTGGGCTTAAAGAGGTATTGTTGAGTAAGAAATACAAATCGTAATCAACAACAGTTTTTTACTCCGTTGTTGACAGGAAACTTGTAAGAATATCAAGAATTTGGACTCATTACGGAAAATAACAAAACTTTAGAGTTATCTTACGCTATCCCAACATCCATATATTTTCTCATAATTTTTATTTCTTTTGGGCTGTACTCAAGACTTAAACAAGGCTTATCTATATTTCTTTGCACCACCCCATGAGGAGTTATAATCCCGCTCATTTTTGTGCAGTCTTCATTTAAAGAATCACTTGCAACTACATAACATTGGTTCATAATAGCTAAGGCTTGAGTTAAGTTGGCAAAATGTTCAGTTCTTAAAACTCCCCACCAAGATGGAACGGCTATGACATCTGCGCCTTGCGATTTTTGCCACAACTCTTTAAAACGAAGCTCAAAACATATAAAAATAGCTATTTTAATTCCATCAACTTCTACTATTTTTATATTTTCATCACTTCCTTCACTCATATACTTATGCTCATCACCAAAACGAAACAGTCTAGCTTTTGCTCTCTCATAAACCACTTCACCATTATGAAAAATCTTCGCAAAATTAAAAACTTCTCCATCTCGTTTTTCTAAAATAGTAAGTATAATTATTTTAGAAAAAGAGACCTTTTTAATCTCTCGTATAGCTTCATCAGCAAAATCCAAAACCTCATCAAAATTTTCATAATCATAACTGCTCAAACAAACTTCTGGGGCGACAATAAGCGAGTTGTCTCCGCAAACATCTATGAGTTTTAAAAGTGTTTGTAAGTTAGTGTTATAGTCTTTTGTCGTTGTATCAAAAAGTAAAGAGTTTAAGGAGTACAACTACTCCCCTAAAGCAAAAACATTGGAAAGAGTATTTATATAATTAAAATATCCAGTTATAGCAACAGCTTCTATAACTTGAACATCACTGTAACCCATATCTTTAAGAGCAATTATTTCTTTTTTTAAGATTTTATAATTATCTTTTTTAGAAGCTTTTATACAAAAGTTTAAAAGTGCTTTTTCTTCTTTTGTAGTGCTTATAGCATCTACACCTTTTAAGACTTCTTCAATTCTTTGCTCTGTTAGTCCAAGCATTTTTGCAATGCTTTTATGTACATCTACACACATCTTACAACCATTCTCTACTGAAATAAGAAGTGCTATAGACTCTTTTATATCATAAGAAAGTGAAGTTTCATCAAGAAGATACTTTTGAATCATTTCGTCAGTTGCAAAATAAACTTTCTCATCAATTGCTAAGAGTTTAAATATCTCTCCTAGTTTTCCTGTTTTTTCTAAAATTGGTCTAGCTTTATCTTGAATTGCTGGACTCATTTCTTCAAACTCTGGTAAATCTATATGTGCCATCTTATTCCTTTAATTTTATTTATTAAAAATCATCATCAAAAGTTAAAGAACCTTTTGAGTAGTTAGTTACAGTGCCTTCAAAAAAGTTAGTTTTTTGATCGTTAAATTTTGCAAAATCATCAACCCACTTAATAGGGTTATCTACATTATAAAGTTTCTCAAATCCGACTGCGTTTAATCTTTCATCTGCTAAGAACTGTATATATTGTTCAACTATTTCATCTGTTAAACCTAAGATTTGACCTTGAGTTATATATTTACCCCAGTCACTTTCAAGTTTTACGGCCTCTTTAAACATCGCTATCACTTCTTCTTTAAGCTTTGAGGTAAAAAGGTCTGGTCTTTCTTTACGAAGAGTGTTTATGAGGTTTTGAAAAAGTACAAGGTGTGTTACTTCATCTCTTTGTATAAAACGAATCATCTGCGCACTTCCTAGCATCTTTCCTGAACGAGCTAGAGTATAGATATAAGCAAACCCACTATAAAAATAGATGCCTTCTAAAATCTGATTTGCAAAACATGCTTTTACAAAGTTGTGTTCAGTTGGGTTTGCTGCTAACTCTTGATAAATAGCGGCAATTGCATCATTTTTACTCTTTAACATCATGTCTCGACGCCAAAGTTCATAAATCTCTTCAGAGTTTGTGGAGATGCTATCAACCATTACTGCGTAAGATTGTGAGTGAAGAGCTTCTTCAAATGATTGACGAACTAAAATAAGATTTATTTCTGGAGAAGTCACATAAGGGTTTACATTGTCAATAAGATTATTTGTTTGCAATGAATCCATAAAAATCAACTGCGAAAGAGCCTTATCATAAGCTGCTTTTTCAGCCTCAGTAAGATTTTTATAATCATTTATATCACGAGTCATATCTACTTCTTTTGGAAACCAAGTGTTGTTTAGCATCACTTCCCAAAGATTATATGCCCACTGGTATTTGATATTATTTAACTCAAATATACCTGTTGGGTCTCCACCAAATATTTTTCTATCATTTACATCTTCTGTTGATTCTGGGTTATAAATTTTTTTTCTGTTCATCTTGAAGCCTATTTTTTAAGTTACTGATTATATCTAAAACTTTGCTAAACTTACATTATGATAAATCAATTTAAACCCTCTTTTTTACTAAAAAATAAGCATGTTCAAACGCTATATTCATCTGCCTTTAGAAAAATAAAATCACATAAGTTTGAAGTAGAGAGATTTGAATTAAGTGATGGTGATTTTATAGATTGCTTTTGGTATAACAAACAAACAAGCAAGTCTAAAAAACCTATCGTTTTACTTTTTCACGGTCTTGCTGGTTCATATAAATCTCCATATATTCAAGGAACGATGCAGGAGCTAGATGCAAATGGTTTCAATAGTGTGGTCGTTCACTTTAGAAGTTGTTCTGGTGTTATGAACAAAAGTGCCACTTCTTATCATAGTGGGAGAACGGATGATGCTTTGGAGTTTATAAACTCTTTAAAAGTAAAGTACACAGATAACAAACTCTTTTGCATCGGTTATTCACTTGGTGGCAATATGCTTTTAAAACTTTTAGGTGAATTATCTTCCAGTTCTACGATAACTGCTGCTGTTTCAGTATCTGCTCCGATGCTGTTAGATATTTGTGCAAATCACATAAACAAAGGTTTTGCAAAGTTTTATCAATATATCCTTGTAAAAAATCTAAATGACACTTTAATAGAAAAGTTTAAAACACATGATTTCAAAACTCTTATAAATTTAGAAAAAAAAGATGTAAAGAACTTAAAAACTTTTTGGGATTTTGACGAGGCTTATACCGCTCCTATTCATGGTTTTGCATCTGCTCAAGACTACTACACAAAATCAAGTTCCAAACAGTTTTTAAAACACATAAAAACAGATACTCTTATTATTCACTCTTTAGACGACCCCTTTATGACACCTAAAATCATTCCAAATGAAGATGAAATATCTTCGAGCGTTAAACTTGAAATATATCAATATGGCGGTCATGTAGGTTTTATAGAAGGAACTATTTTTAAACCTAAATACTGGCTTGAAAAAAGAATCGTAAAATATTTTAAACAGAAGTTAGCATAATTTATAACTAAATTTTAACTAGTTTGAGTTTCGGTATAATAAATACCAATAAAAAAATAGGTACATAATGAAAAGCTTAAGCATAAAAGATGAATTAACAGAGTTTTTACTTTACTCCACCAATAAAAGTGATTTAAAAATAGAAATTTTCATGCATAATGAAACAGTTTGGTTACCTCAAAAGAGGATGGCAGAACTTTTTGGTGTAGATGTTTCAACAATAAATGAACATATTAAAAATATTTATAAAAGCCACGAACTAGAAGAGACTGCAACTATTGGGAAATTCCCAATAGTTCAAATGGAAGGTAAAAGAGAAGTAAAAAGAGAGGTTAATGTTTATAACCTAGATGCTATTCTCTCAGTTGGTTATCGTGTTAATTCATCGAAGGCTACACAGTTTCGTATATGGGCTACTAAGATTTTAAAAGAGTATATCATCAAAGGTTTTGCCATAGATGATGATAGACTTAAAAATGGTCAACACTTTGGAAAAGACTACTTTAAAGAGCTTCTTGAGCGTGTGCGTTCTATCAGAGCAAGTGAAAGACGCATATATCAGCAAGTAACTGACATCTTTGCAGAGTGTAGTTTTGATTATAATGAAAATGCACAAACGACAAAAGATTTTTATGCCACTGTACAAAACAAGTTTCACTTTGCTATCACAGGTAAAACGGCAGCTGAAATCGTATATGAAAATGCAAATATTAAGAAGCCAAACATGGGCTTAACTTCTTGGAAAAACTCACCCGATGGAAGAGTACTAAAGTCAGATACAAGCATAGCAAAAAACTATCTTCAAGAAGAAGACATTAAAAAGTTAGAAAGAACTATCGGTGCATACTTTGATTATATTGAAAGAATTATTGAAAATCGGCAAGAACTAAATATGAAAGATGTAAGTGAATCAGTCAATAAATTTTTAGAATTTAATGAGTTTAAAGTTCTTGAGGGAAAAGGATCAATATCTCATATGCAAGCCAAAGAAAAAGCTTCAAAAGAGTATGAAGAGTTCAGCAAAATACAAAAAATAGAGTCTGACTTTGATAAAGAGATGAAGAGGCTACTAGATACTCATCAAATTTAAAACCTAAATACTGGCTTGAAAAAAGAATCGTAAAATATTTTAAGCACTTTATTTAAAACTACTCCTTTATAATAAACAAAATTATAATCAAGGAGCGTGGTATGAAACTTTTTATTTCTTTTATACTACTACTAACAACTATGAATGCAATGGATTTAAAACCTTGGAAGGGCAAAATAGATACACTTAGCGATGAAGAAAAGCATGTCCTTATAAACAAAGGTACGCAAGCACCTTACATTGGCAAATATACAGATGAAAAGTCTAATGGCATCTACACTTGTAAAATATGTGAAACACCTCTTTATAAATCTAGTGCTAAATTTGATTCAAACTGTGGTTGGCCAAGTTTTGATGATGCGATAAAGGGGGCAGTTAAAAGAGTCCCAGATGCAGATGGCAGACGAGTCGAAATAGTTTGTGCAAAATGTGGCGGGCATCTAGGTCATGTCTTTGAGGGTGAAGGTTTTACAGATAAAAACACTAGACATTGTGTGAACTCTATCTCTTTAGAATTAGATGTTAAAAAAGAGAAAAAAGATTCTTCGTTGTCTTATGCTTACTTTGCTGGTGGTTGTTTTTGGGGAGTTGAGTATTACTTAGAAAAGTTAGATGGCGTAAAAGAAGTTAGCTCTGGTTTTATGGGCGGTCATGTTAAAAACCCTGGATATTATGAAGTTGTTGCTGGAAAAACTGGACACCTTGAGGCTGTTGAAGTTGTTTATGACAAAAGTAAAATCTCTTATGAGAAAATTGCAAGAACATTTTTTGAGATTCACGACCCAACTCAAATAAATGGACAAGATCCTGATATTGGTGAACAATATTTAAGTGCTGTTTTTATAAATGATGAAAATGAAAGAAATACTATAAAAAAACTCATTGCTCTTTTAGATGAAAATGGTTTTGATATAGCAACTAAGATTCTTCCATATGCTGAGTTTTACAAAGCCGATGAAGGTCATCAAAATTACTATAACAAAAAAGGTTCACAACCTTACTGCCATGGTTATAAAAAAAGGTTTTAAAAAGTTATAACTTTTACATCATCACTTTGGAGAGCTTGTGTTAGCATCTCTCCTGTGTGAATAGCCTCAATTCCTAACTCTTCAAGTTGCGCTGTAACTCCATAATCGTCTGAACAAACTACACAAACATTAAACTTTACACCTGTGTCTTGAACCACTTTAACTCTCTCTTGAAGTTCTTTATCATTTGCTAAAAGTCTAGCAGATGGACCCCAAAGCATAATAGTCGCTTCATCCCAATAACCACGAGGCAACATCACAGAACCATAAAGCAAAATAAGTTTTTTTGCAACTTCTTTTTCTTCACTTGACCATACTATTAAAAGTTTGTTTTTCATTTTTACCCTTTTATTCCATCCGCTCTTGGAAGCATCAAAAATTTAGAAAATTGTATCATATAAATAACAAAAGGCAAACTCCAAATAAGTGAGGAGTATAAATATAACTCGCTTGTATATTCATCAAAAAACGGAATCAGACCTCTCATAAATGTAGCCAAAATAATTAAAATAACCATTAGATGCGTATATATGTTTGATGTTAGTCTTCGTCCTGTATGAACCCACGAGATTATTAACATAACTACTATATATGAAAGTCCAATTCCTCCACTTGTTATAAAGTGTCTAAAATGATTGATGCCATTAATATCTGGATTTAACAAATCCCAAGCCATAAGTACATAACCTATGCTAAAAAGAACATATACAGATGCTAAGTATATGACATAAGGCTGATTTAGTATAAACTCATCTTTAAGTTTGTACTCACTTGTTACTCCTAATATCGCCGCTCCCACTCCAAAACCCAACCAAGCTAAAGCTGAGTTTTGAGGGTACATAAACTCAACAGCTGTAAAAATAATAACCATAAAAACAGCCATATTTGTTTTTGGAGGACGAGAGATAAAAACATCATCTATTTCTTTATCTTCCATAAGTTCGTTAATCGCTTCCATATTTACTCGTCTTAGAGCTAACAAAACAATAACTACAGTTGCCCCAAGTGCTACTTTTAAGATATCCATGCCTGTCGTATTTACAAAACCAAGCTGTGATGCAAAAAACCATACTTCTATAACAAACAAAGCAACTGCCGTATAACCGATAGATGCATGTCTTTGAAGTTTATCCAGAACCGCATCTTTTGCAAACCAAATTATCCAACCAAGCATCGCAAGATTTAAAATAGCTGTTAGGTAGATGCCAGTAATATCTATGAACCAAAAGCTAACCCGCCCTGCTAACCAAAGCATAACAACATATTGAAGTCGTTTTCCTACTAGTGGGATTAAACCTGGGAAAAGTTCAGGAAGTCCTGTTGCAAGAAAAGCTAAAACTCCCGCAGTTATAAGACCATAAAGCATCTCATAAACATGCCAAGTAAGTACATCCTGCATAAAAGGAATGCTTAAAAGTCCACTCCAAACAAGCCCCCAAAGAACCATACTAATAACTATATATGGAGCTAAAAGTAAAAATATTGGTCTAAATCCATAAGCTAAATATGGAGGAACATTTTTTTCATCAGGATAGTAAAGATAATGGTTTGTAGCTCGTAATTTTTCTTCTTGTTGTTTTTCACTCATTACTTTAACTCCAGTTCAAATGTATCTATAATTTCTTCATCTTGAAGTATCTTTGCACTCTCATTATAAACATATTTATCGTCTCTTTCATTTTGAGAAAGTTCATAAGAAAACTTTTTAATTATATGCCCAGGGTCAGCTTTTAAAAGAAGGATTTCATCACTTAATCGTATAGCTTCCATCAAATCATGTGTAATAAATAGTATACTTATCTCTTTTTTAGAAATCATATCTATAAGTATGGCTTGTAGTTCTTTTTTTAAACCTATGTCTAAAGCAGAAAATGGCTCATCTAAAAAAAGTAAAGATGGTTTTACAACTAAAGCTCTTGCAAAACTAACTCGTTGACGCATCCCACCACTTAAATCTTTTGGAAACTTTTCAAAATCACTCTCTTCAAGACCAAACTTTAGAGCAATCTCACAGGATTGTTTAATCGCTTCTTTTTTATTTACTCCAGATGCTAATAAACCTAAAGCTATGTTATCTATAACATTTTTCCAAGGAAGAAGTCTTGCATCTTGAAAAGCAAAAGCACTGCTCGTAAATGTGTTAATCACACTTCCTTCTTCTACATCTAACAAGTTTGCACAAAGATGTAAAAGTGTAGTTTTCCCACCGCCACTAGGTCCAACGATAGAAAGAACTTCTCCTTTATTTAGAGTAAAATTAATATCTCTTAATATCTCTGTAAAACCAAAATGATGATTTAAATTTTTTACTTCTAACTTCTCCATAACTCAACCTCTCTTTTGATTGGCTCTAGCACTATATACTCTATAAACATAAGTGAACCTATCATAATAACTACAAGAGCAAGTGCTGTTGGCGTATCTAACTGACTTCTTGCAACCGCTAAAGTTGCTCCGATGCCATCACTTGTAGCTAAAAGTTCTGCCATTACAACTATCTTCCATGCCATACCAAGAGCACTTACCCAAGCAGGAAAAACATAAGAAAATATATGAGGAAAATATACATCTAAAAACTTCATATGCCAAGGCAGATTAAAACTATCTGCCATCTCTTTTAAGTCACCATCAAGTGTTCTTGTTCCTTGAAGTGCTCCTACAAAGATGATAGGAAAAGATGCAACAATGACCGTAAATATAACAGTTTCATCTCCCATACCAAACCATATCATCGCTAAAACTATCCAAGCGATTGGAGGCATTCCAACTAAGATGGTAACGATAGGACGACTCATCATAGATGCTGTTACAAAAAACCCAGCTAAAAGTCCAAGAGCAGAACCAAAAACTAAAGAGATTCCAAAGCCAGCTGAAGCACGATACAATGTTATGTTTATCTGTTCTAAGATTTCTTCATCACCAAGCATTACAAAAAGTGTTTGGAATGTTTCTAGTGGAGAAGGAAGAACTAAATCTCCATAGATTTGATTTCCCATATCCCAAACAGCGATAAAAAGAAGTATAGATGCTATCGACCCCCAACCACTCCACAAGTAAGCTGGAAAATCTTTAAGTATTTTTAGAGCAAATTTCATCTACTGAGCTTTGTAATAAAAGCTATCTTGAGGAAGTTTGCCACCAATACTTTTAGGGTCTTCTTCTTTTAAAATATTAAAGAAAAATTCTATTTTTTCTTTTGCATCTGGAGCTGAAATACTCTTCATATTAATATGAGCTATAGAATCAGCGACGCCATCTTCTGAAAGAAGATTTATTTTGTCTGCAATTAATACTCCTGCCTCTTTTGGATGAGACATGTACCATGCTAATGATTTATCATACTCTTGCATAAATCGAGAAATAATCTTTTCATCTTTCATTCTACCAAGGACAGCCATACCAGCCTGAGGAATATTTCTATCAGTATTAAAAACTTTTGCCCACTCATCTTGTATGTCTACACTTCTATATAAATCAGGAGCAACTATACTAATAGGGAATGATTTTGTTTTACGAAGAGCCACTGAAATCGCAGGTTCAGCAAGAAGAGAATGGTCTATTCTTCTCATTATTAGCATCTGCATAGCATCTATAGGACTAGCTACATAGATTAACTCAAAATCTTTTTTAGGGTCAAGACCTTGTTTTTTTAGAAGTTGCTTAAAAACTATGTCTGGCATATCAGCACGAAAAGGAACAGCAATTTTTTTACCTTTAAAATCTTTTAAAGTTTTCAGGTTGTTGTCTCGACTTATCATGCCAAGTATTCCCCAAACAGAAACATTTAAAAGCTTAACATCAACACCTTTGTTGTTTAAAATAGCTGCTGTATTTGTAGGAATCGCTACAAAATCAACATCTCCTTTTATAACAATAGCTCTAAGTTCATCAGGATTTTTCCATAGCCTAAACTCAACTTTTTTTGCTACATCTTTAAGAGCATCTCTTTGTATCATGTGTAGTATTGGATGGGATACAGATGCAAAAGGTCCTGCAATAACTATTTTGTCCACCTTTGCATCAGCGTGTAATGAGGTCATTGCAAGTAATATTGCTAACAACCCCGTATATATGAAATTTTTCATTAAATATCTCCTATGTGAATTAATACTCAAATAATAACATATTGATATTAATTATCATTGACTTTAATCAACATTTGAGTTTTTTTCTTTAAAATGAGTAATTTAGTCTAGCATACATATAGCGTCCTCTAATATAGTATCTATTATCTCCATCACCGATATGCTTTACATCACTTAAATTTTCTGCACCTGTACTTAATGTTAGGTCTTGAACAAACTCTTTAGAAAACTGTAAACCAAAAGTAGTATACGCATCTAGAGTATCGCCATCAGCAACTTTTTGATTTCCTACATAATTAACTCTAAAATTACTACCAATCTCCCATGGAAGATCAACTGAAAGTTTTAAGTTAGCTGTATGAGCAGGTCGGTTATGTAGCTCCTTTTTTGTATCTTTATTTTCAGTGTTAAGGTATGTATAGTTAAGGCTAACATCAACAATTTCAGAAATATTATTTTGAGTAAACTCTAACTCCAAACCATCTATTCTAGCTTTTCCTACATTTGAGTAAAGATACTCTCTGTAAGTCATTGGTCCAGCCATTGTATCTCCTGTATAAAGCGTGTCTATAAGATCTGTTAATTCAGTATGAAAATAAGTTGCTACAAATGTCATCTGGTCTTTTTCATAATCATATCCTATCTCAAATGTATCAGATTTTTCAGGTTTTAGATTGTCATTACCATGAAATCTGTGAAAAATTTTAGGCATTCCATAAAATGGAGGTCCTGCTGAATAAAATTTTACTGGAATTGCAACACCATACTTATCTGAAGTCTGTGTAACTGTAGGCGCACTAAATCCATGTCCGTATCCTGCCTTAAGTCTGCCATTGTCACTCAGCTTATAAACAAGGTTTGCCTTTGGTGATAGTTCTCCACCAAATCTCTCATGCTTGTCATATCTAGCACCTATGGTAAGGATTGTACTACTACCTATTTCTATTTCATCTTGCAAATATACAGAAGCGTAATTTATTGAATCTTCAAAGCCTTTGCTTGTGTCATCTGCCGCATCATCATATTTTTTTCTATACTTTTCTTTTCTATACTCTCCGCCAAAAACTATAAAATTATTATCAAATGAAGCAATATTCAGTTCAGCATTTAGAGTATCATCACGCATTTTATGAGTATATTCAAACTGATCTGTATGAGTATCTGATGTATTATTGTAATATTTTACATTTAAGCTAATATCATTAAAATCTTTTTGATAACCAAGTGAATAGTGAGCTTTCTTTATTTCATATAATTCTGCATGCACATCTGTCTTTCTCTTTTCATTTCCTAAAATTGCAAACGCTGTTATTTTCTGAGTAGCATCTATATCATACCAAGCTTTTAACATCAAATTTTGAATTTTTTTACCCTCCACTTCTGTAGTATCATCTGCATCTTCAGGCTCTACTATTTTAGAACTTGCATATCCAATAATTGAAAAACTATCTGTGATTTTACCACCAGCAGAAACTGAAAAATCTATATTTTTTCCTCCATCTCTTGAGGCATCTCCACCTTCAACTGCTATATCTCCTTGAATTTTTTCTACTGGTTTTTTAGTTATTATATTAATAACCCCGCCAATAGCACTTGAACCATAAATAGCACTCATTGGTCCACGAATCACTTCAATCTTGGAAATGGCATTAATTGGTATCCAGTTATACTGAAAATCACTATGACCAATCTGCGCATCACTTCCAGAAATCCTCTCTCCATCTACTAAGATAAGCGTATCTTTAGAATCAGTACCACGAATACTAATATTTTGCCTGCCATTTATTGAGGCATCGTTCATACCCATATTTAAACCAACAACACCTTCTAATATTTCTTGTACCGATGATGCTCCTGTCTTTTTAATATCTTCTGCTGTAATCACAGAAAAACTTCCTGCTGTATCTAAAGCTGTTCTTTGTGTTTTTGCTGTTACAATAACATCTGTTAAATCATCAGATGCATTTATAGAATTTATTAACATAACACTTACCAATAAACTCAAATATATTTTATTTTTCACTATTTTCCTTTATGTGTATGATAACAATAAGCATTATCATTTAATAAATATAAAAAAATATTCCTTTTTTATAAAACTATTTACCTTAGTCTTCTTCTCCTTATAAATTAAATTTTACTGTTACTCTTGTTTTGTTATCAATGCCAACTTATTTAAAGAATGTGTTTTTAACAAGTCTAAAATACGAACTACTCGAGAATATGGGACATCTTTATCAATATAAAACATTATCATCTTTCCATCTTTCGCTAAAGGCAGTACCTTAAACATTATCTCTTCATAACTTACTTTATCTCCATTAACTGCAAGTGAGTCTTTTGATAATTCAATACTAAGAGTTTTTTTCTCTTGTACTTCTTTACTTGCTCCCGCGTTAGGAAGTTCAAGCATAAGAGCGAGTTCCTCTTTTTTAAAAACAGAACTCACTAGGAAAAAAATCAATAAAATAAATATAATATCAACCATAGGGGTCATATCTAACCCTAAGGGTTCACGACGCTTCATAAATTCCTGCTATTTTTTGTATTAATATCTGCTCTGTTTTATCTAATTCACCGATAAAATAATTGTAAAATATATAAGCTGGAATCGCTACAACTAATCCACCAACCGTTGTGATTAGTGCAGTTGAGATACCTTTTGCAAACTGTGTTGGATCACCAAGTCCATGCACCATAATCCCTTCAAATGCCATAAATATCCCAAGAACCGTGCCAAGAAGCCCTAAAAGTGGTGATATCGTTGATACAATCTTAAGAGTTGTAAGCCCCATCTCAAGTGGTGCAATTAAAGCAGCTGCTCTTAATTCTGCTTTATCTGATGGTAAATCAATATTTCTTGTACGAAATTTAAAAAGCGTAATAGAAGCTATTTTCCATATTATTATTATCGTTCCTACTATTGCCATGGCGAATAATATATACATAATTACTCCACCTTTATCTAAATAGTATTGCATTTTTTAATCCTTTAGTGCATATATTATTGGCACATTTAATTCCCATTTATCTAAATTTTCAGGCAGTGGCTTAAAACGATTTAGTTCTACTAAAAGCATCTTTGCCGCCTTATTTAGCCTCTTATATGGACAAGGTGAATCTATCTTTACTGACTCTATGTGTCCATGTTTTGTAATAATAAAGGAGATTTTGACAACGCCTTGTTGATTCATTCTTCTTGCATGTCGTGGGTATTTTAAATGTTGTTTTATCCACGCTGCTAACTCCGATAAATATATATCTTTTTCTTTTTCCAGAAGGTTCTTTTTAGCTAACTGTCTTTTTCTAAACTCTTTTTGCCTTGCTAACTCTTCTTGTAAAAGTTGTTCTTCTAATTCTTTTTCAAATAACTTCTGTTTTTGTACTATTTTTTCTTTTATTTGAGCAGCTTCATCTATAAGCTTTGGTTTTTTTATTAACTTTTTAACCACTTTAACTACTTCTTTTTTTATTCTTTTTTGTGGTTTTTTTATAGGTTTTTTGTATTTCTTTGTTTCTACTTTCTTTGTTACATCTACTATGGTTACATAGTGTATGGACTCTGTTTTAGAGGCTCTTTCACTAAGAGTCTCAAACTTTTTAATATCTTTAGCAAAAAAGAGTGATGCCATCACGAGAGTAGTGATAATTGCACCAATTAAAAAACTAAAATCTTCACTCTTTTTTATCATAATTTTTACTTTAAACTTTCTTTTTTGTTATTTCGCATCTCTAAAAAAGCTCCGATAAAGACTAAAAATAAAATAAACATCCACATAGCATAAGTGTCATAGTTAACTTTTTCTTTTATATCTTTTTTTACTTCTTCAAGTTTTTGTCCTTTAATTTTAGGTTTTACTTTTACAACTGGCTTACTCTGTGCTTTTAGAGCATTTGCAACAGGAGTGGCAATAGGTATACTCAAGCCATATCCTGCCGCTTTTTGGGCCTTAATAAAATCTTTGAGTTTGTTATTTAGAGTTTTATGATTGTATTTTTTTGATATTTCTTCTAAAGTCTCCACAAGCTTTTTAATTGTTTTAGCATCTGTTTGAAAATAGCCCTTTCTAACAGCTTCTAGCATCACTTCTGCCATTTGCGCACGAGCAGTAGGATTTGTTTTTTCAAACCATTCATCCATGTTCATATCATACTTATCATCATAGTAAATCTCTACAAATTCTTGCCATTGGTCTGAACGAACACCCTCGGGATAAACCACCTGCCATCCCCAAAAATTATTTACTACATCTAAAACACGAGTAGCACCACTATAGCCACTATCTTGCATCTCTTTTATCCATTTAGGGTTGTAGTATCTTGAACGCAATTCATTAGAAATAAATTCACTAACATCTTGCATCTTTGCATTATTTGGATCTCTTAGATTTGAGATTAGCATCTGTGGACTTTTACCATCTAAATGACGAATAGCCAATGCAATTGAGCCAAAATATCCATAAGGGTCATCAGATGTCATCATCCCATACAAGTTTGAGGTACGACTAAACATTACAGCATCTGTACCTTTTAAATTTTGTGCAAACATGTCTACATCTTTTAATCTTGTTCCCCATCTAGACTCATCAGAACCATAAATATACCCTGAAGTTCGGATATAGTTCTCAGCGATTCTTGTTTCTTTATCCCAAGTCTCAGAAACAGACACAGTGCCTGAAACGCCATTTCCATATTTACCTTGTGCGGCAGAAAACATACGGATGGTTGAAAGATACTGAGCTTCTTTTTCATCATATCCTTTATCTAAGAGCATTTTTTTCAAAGATAAAGCATGTTGTCGAACATAATTATGCTCTTCTTTGAGAGCTGCAATCTTCTCAACACCTTCATTAATCACTCTCATAACATTAGGAAAAGTATCACGATAAAGACCTGTAGCTTGTATTACTACATCTATACGAGGTCTCTTTAAATCACTGTACGAGATAATTTCAACACCATCTATTTTTCCACGACCCATTTTTAATCCAGCGTAAAACATATCTTTCATCTTTTGGGGCATTAAAAAATCAAACATTTTAATTCTCTGGACTGTAACAAATGAAGCAATCCATTTCGCAAAATCTTCGCCAAGCATCCCTGCTAACATTCCTTTTGCCATACTTTGCACCATCTCATCACTTATCCCACCTTCACTCCAGATAGGTTTAATCCCCATCGCATAAAGTATTTGGGATTCTAGTACACCAAAATGACGCATAGTTTCAAGTGACCATAAATTAAAAGTTATCTTTTGAGGATATTTCCCATATTTTGCATAATAATTTTCAATATAATCTTTCATAATTTTAGCACCAGTTTTATAGGCAGCTTTCGTTGGAATACGCTGGGGGTCAAAGCTGTACATATTCATACCAGTAGGGATAGATTCAGGGCTTCGTATAGGGTCGCCTCCTACGCTTGTCTCTATATAACCTGCATCTAAAGCTTTTAGTAAGTTTTGCATCTCTTTATTGTTTACAAAATTATCTCTATAAACTTTCGCTGTTTGTATAAATGGTTTTAAGCCGCCATCTAGCGAATCCAGACTTTTATTTTCTATAACATACTTTTGTAGCATCTTATAAACTTTTGTTTTATTTAAATCTTTGTAGTTTATCCCTGCTAGTCCATTTTCACCTTCAACACTTTTTATAAAAGTATCCCCTAGCATTGACATAAGTGTTTGTACCATATGGTCATCTTTTGGATATGAGCCATATCTGTGCATACCAAGAGGTGTTAATGTTGAACTTAAACCATTTAGATAATCATACAAATCGGACACAAAAACATCTGTTTCATTTTCCATCATCTCTTTAGTATATTTCATATCTTTATGTAAGTTCATCTTTATAGTCAAAGAGATGAGTTGCTTTTTATTATTTTGTTTTACAGCATCACTACTCTGCTTATACTGGTTTATCAAATCCATAATATCACTTAACTCTTTGTAAGTTCCACTAACACCAAATGGCGGTGTTTGATGAGAAATTAATGTTGCTCTACCGCGTCTTTTTGCTTGGATGCCCTCTGCAAGATTATTCGTAATATATGGATATATGTTTGGTAATGCACCAACACTAAGAAGAGGTGAATCATAGATGCTAAGACCTCTCTCTTTTCCATAAGTCCACTCATAAGTTCCGTGTGTACCGAGATGCACTATCGCATCATTTTGCTGTCTTACATATAGATATACTGCAAGGTAATGATGGGGTACTGGCGAGGCAGTATCATGATAGATTCTTCCCTCATAAATTTTTCTTCCCATTCTATCTTGCCCAATATTTGAGCGACTAGGTTGTGGAAGTAAAGTAACATTTCCTTTTTTCAGTCTTGGGATAATGAAGTATTTTTTTCCATCTTTAGTATGAAGAAATTTACTTTTTCTTGGATGTCCCCATTTTTTATTTATCTGATTTCGAGTATCTTGTGGAAGTGTTAAATACCACTCATAATAAACATCATAAGGTAATAAATCAGCATATTTTTCATTATAAACACTATCTTTATAATAATATGCCATAGACTTAGGAAGGGTCTTGACAAAGTAATCACTACTCTCACTTTGCGTCTGATACCCTGCTTTTTTCATACTAGATAAAATACTAGACAAAGATTCTGGAAACTGCATATATGAAGCACCGAAGTTATTTACACCTGGAGGATAGTTGTAGTAAAAAATAGCTATATTTTTCTCTTTGTTTTGCTTTTGTTTTAGCTTAGAGTTATTTATAGCTATTTTCATAAACATATCTAACTGATAAGATATAGGTGTTGTTTTTTTCGTAATTGGGTCTAAGGCTCCAACTGTTAACTGATCGGTATAACCTATGTGTTCTGGAATAATATAAGTCATCGGTATCCAGTTCGCAGAAACGCCCTGTTTATCTAGCTCCCATGCTTCTTGTGAACCTTGGCGATAAATGATACCCTGCATAACTTTTAGACCTATTCTTGCATAATCCTTTCTAAGCTTTTCTTGATCCATTATCATAACCTGAAAAGAGATTATCAAATCTATAAGTTGTTTAGAATCTTTTGTAAAAAAACGCTCTCCTGCAAAATCTTCTTCACCAACTTTTGTGTAAAAAGCGATAGGAGTAATACCTGCACTTGTAAGTTTTTTAATTGCCATATCTATAATTACAGTATCATCAGAAGATATGTTTTCTTTATGTATAACAATCCCAACCATAGGACTATTTTTTTCTTTTTCACTTAAAGTTTTCCAGTATTCATCTAAAGTTTTAAAAGTACCCTTTCCTTTATTTGGATGATATATTCCCGTATCACTCATTTTGTGAACAGGTAGAGGATTTATTTTTATTGCAAAATATTCTCTTGCCAAAAAGGCGGCTCCTTGAGCATAATTATATTTTCCTGCTTGTGAAAAATAAGCTAAAATCGTAGATGCAAACTCTTCATCCATATTGCCAAACTTTTCATACTCCAGCTTTAGAGCAATATATGGTGTTTTAGTATCTTCTAAAATATCTTCATATTTGCGTAAAAGTGAAGCAACACCGTGTTTACCATCTAACGCATCTATGATTACTAATCTTCTATCTTTAAAGGCTTCTTTTGCTTTGTCTTCATCTAGATTAAATATAATCTCTGAAGATATACTATATGGAGCAAGTTGTTCTTTTAAAAGTTCCGCTTTTCTCTCTTGGCGATTTTTACCCACACTTGTTGACAAGATGAGAATATCACTTTTGATATTCACCACTTCATTCGCTTGAACAAATGGCATAAATAACAAAAGTGCTAATAATAAACAGCGCATCATATCTTCATATCCTTCTCTGGAACATACACAAATGAGCCATCTTCCATCTTGTATGAAATACCAGCTTTCTTTCCATTACCTTCGCCAATATTTCCTTTAGATTTAAAGGTTTTTATCTCTTTACCTTTTTTTACCATAATTTCCATATTTTTCTTTCCTGCATTTTTTATAACTGTTACATCATCACTACTAAATGGATTCAGTGGGTTTTGAGATATGATAATAAGCAAAGCGGCAATAACAACTAAAAATATATCTATCAAGTTTATGACAGAATTCATTGGATTGTTGTCATCATCCTCGTTTAATAATCTAACTGCCATTAAGATGCCTTTGCAACTTCAATGATATGCAACTCATCAGCGTACCATCTCTTTTTAATATTGCCTATCCAGTAAGTAAGTGAAGCTGCAATCAGCCCTAGCGTTACTCCAGAAAAAGCTAAAATCAATCCATCACTCATACCTTGAATATTTCCATCTGTTAAAGCTTTAAGTGCAGGTCCAAGAGGAATAAGAGTTGCGATAAGACCCATCATTGGAGCGATTCTTGAAACATTACGTACATTTTCTAGTTTTTTAAATGCAAAAAGTTCTAACTTTTCCATACTTATCTGCTTGTCAATGCTATAGTGTCGTATAATAGGATATGCCCCATTTGTATTTAACTGCATAATATTTTTTCTACGAGATATACCCTCATAAATAAATGAGCCTAAGGCTATAAACGAATAAACAAACATTAGTAATATTAAAACTAGTGTTGGAGTTAAGAACAGTTGTGAAACTGTGTACATTGTAGTATCAATCATTTGATTCCCTTTTATTAAAGTTATATTAATAATAACTATTATTATCGATATAATAGCTTTTAATTAATTAATTCACTATTAAATTGATAACGATTATCGGTTGTTGTATCTGTTTTTAAAACTGTATAGAATAGGTAGATAATATAAATTAATTATAGTTGCGTAGATAAGTCCAAAGCCAATACTAACTGCTAAAGGTTGCATCAATAGAGATTCTCCAGATGCAAAGAATATTAATGTGCTTAATCCAACTATTGTAGTAATAGAAGTAAGGAGTATTGGTCTTACTCGCAGGGAAGCATTTTGTAGTAATTCATCTGTATTTTTTGATTTTTTAATCATACTTAGCATTATAAGGGTGTCGTTAATTACAATACCTATGAGTCCAACAAATCCAAGTAAAGATGAGAAAGAGATATCCATACCCATAATTTTGTGACCTATAAGCACACCTAAAATAGAAAGCGGTATAACACTCAGGGCGAAGAAAGAGAGTCCAAGTGAAGAAAATAACCATGTTAAAATAATTAAAATTCCAAATAAAGCGAATAATAAAGATACAAAAATATCTTTTTTTATTTGATTATTAGTTTTTTGTTCTCCTTTTATAAAAACTTCTACTCCACTTTTTTTAATCATTTGAATTGTCGGTTTGAGCTTTTGATAAAAAACTCTAGAAGAGATTTTATCTTTATCAAAACTAGCACTCAGTGTAAATATCTTTTGTAAATCATCTTTTTTTATTGTAGTAATATCTTTAGAAAAACTTACTATTGCTATATCTTTTAAACACACATTGTAGCTTTGATTTGGTACCTCTAAAGATAAATTATAAAGCGAGTATAAATTATCATGATTTGAGAAATCTACTCTTAGCTCTATAAGCTCAGCATTTGTATCTACAATTTTTGAGAGTTTTTGCATCGAGATAAAGTTTCTCACTTTTGAAATAATTATTTTTTGGGTAAATCCAAGACTATTTCCAAATGTATTTAATGTAATTTCTGCTTTTAACTCATCATATTTCATATCATCTTTAATACTATGAACGCCTTGTATCTTTTTTATAGCTTCTTGCAAACTCTCCAAGGAGTTCTTAATCTTTATATTATCTTTATGTGAAAGAGATATCTCCACATCATTTTTTACAACACCTGTTTGAGGTATATTTATACTAAACTCCAAAAAATTCTCTTTAAGATTATGTTTTTGTATTAAAGATTCTATCTTGTGTTGAATCTCTTTTGCATAAAGAATTCTTGTTCTATTGGAGTTTTCTGGCTCTTTATATGGTGCGAATATTGGATTTATAACTCTATTAAAAAAATCTTCATGTTTTTTTTGTTTTAGATTGATTGTTAATGTAAAAAGATTATTACCTTTTTCATGCATGGAACGACCATCACTATTCATGCCTATTATCGTAGAAATTGAAGCTACATTTTCTGAATCCAACTCTTTGATTAAAATCTTTTCCAATTCTTTTGTTTCTTGAAGTGTATAGTTGATAGCACCATTTTTAACTTTACCAATTAGATTTATAGTCATAGCATCAAACTCTGGGAATAGTTGAAATACACTTGACTTTGCCAAATTATATGTTGCAAAAAGAGTAAAAAAGACAATAGCAAAACCCCATATATATCGTCTTTTTATGAAAAAAGATAGTGAATTCATATAAAATACACTTAACTTATTCCACATTCTTTCCCTGATTCCGCCACTTCTATCATTTAAGAACTTAAACGACAACTCCTTATAGTGCAGTGGTAAAAATATAAAACTCTCAACAAATGAGCTAATCACTAAAATAATTACAATCAAAGGAATTATTTTTATAAAAACTCCAAGTCCTCCAGAAAGCATTGCTAGAGGTAAAAAAGCTATGATGGTTGTAAGCATAGATGCAAAGAGAATTGGCATCATCTCATTAGTTCCATCTATACAAGCTTGTTTAATACTTTTGCCCATGTTGGAGTGACGATGAATATTTTCACTCACAACAATTGCTTCATCTACAAGTATCCCAAGACTTAATAAAACTCCTATCATAGAAAGAGTATTTAAAGATCCTCCAAAAAAATCTAAACCTATCAATCCAAAAGCAAAACTTACAGGAATTCCAAGTATAACAACAATAGCAATCTTTAAAGAGATAAAAAACCAGATGGAAAAAAAGAGTAAAATTAAACCAATTATAATATTTGAGCCAATTGTATTGAGTCTTGTTTTTATCCAAAAAGAGCTGTCACTTAAAACTTTAAAATCAATATCTTGATAGTTATCTTGATATGTAGTGATAATTTTTGTAATTTTTTTAGAGAGTTCTATACTATCACCAAGTTTTGCTTTTTTTATATTGATTATTACACTACGGGCGGCATCTGTACGAGTTATAACATCTCTGTTTTCATAGTCATACTTTATATCTGCAATATTTTTTACATATATCAATTTATCATCTATTTTTATTTCAGACTCAAGAAGCGTATTTATATCTATATTATCATTTTTACTTTCAACATAGTATTTCTGTTTTTTAGAACTAATAGAACCTATGGGATACAGAGAGTATAAACCCATGAGAGCATTGTAGGCTTTCTCATTTGATATACCATAAGCAATGAGTTTTTGTTGATTTAATGAAATAACAAGTAAAGAGCTATAATCTCCATCAAGAGTCACACTATAGAGATTTTTTAATTTTTTTATATCTTCAGTTAAATCTTTTGCAACTTCAATATACTCCTTATTTGTGTTAGAAGATATAGATATATTGATAAGAGGAAAATAACTTTCCAAGATATCAACAGTTGGTATATCCATGTCTTTTGGCAAATCTTGTTTTAAATTTTCAATAGAGTTTTTTATATTATTGACTATTTGTTGTTTTGAAGCTTTATCTTTTATCTCGGCATTTATATGAAATGTACCATTTGTAATAATAGTTTGTATATCAGTTAAATTTTGATTATTTTGTAGAATACTTTCGATATCTTGAACAATTAGTTTATCTAGTATTGTGCTGTTTGCACCACTGTAATGTCCTTTTACACTTATCATATCGAGTGTATTTGGTGGAAACATTTCTTTTGGAATCTTATTATAAGAAATAAATGCAAGCAATAGTAAAAATATGAAAAGTATATGATTTAGAGACTTATTTTCAATACTAATACTTATGAATTTTTTTATCATTTTGAAATAATATAAAAATATAGCTTTTAATAATATTAATAATTAATATCATTTTAACTATTGATTAAGTTAAAATAACCTACAATTTTAATAATTATTAATTTTGGTTATCAATATTAATATTAACTTATTAAAGGGAAAAAATGAAGAAAATAACAATTAGCGCATCATTAGCATTGCTAATGAGCTATTCTGCTAGTGCCGCGGAAAATATGAATGCTATTGAGGTTGTGAGTATAGCGACTAAGACTCAAAAAAGCATAGATGGGGTAGCAGCTACTGTTGAAGTTGTTACACAAAAAGAGATAGAAAAGATGGGAGCGGCTAGTCTAAAAGATATTTTAGAAATGACTCCAGGGTTAACTATGCAATATGGGACTTTTCCAAGTTCAAGTTCCAAAAGCAAGTCTTCTATCTCTATTCGTGGTATGGGTGCAAATGGAACACTATTTTTACTTGATGGTAGAAGACTTTCTGGAGAGGTAAAAAATCCTTATGATTTAGAGCGTATTCCAGCATCTATAGTTCAAAGAATTGAAATTGTAAAGGGGCCAATGAGTTCACTTTATGGTGCAGATGCAGTTGGTGGTGTTATCAATATCATTACAAAAAGACCAACTAATGAAATGAAAATTGATGTAGGAGCTAGATATGGCATGAACAAAGATAGTGATGCACAAAATATAAATCTATCTCTTAGCATCCAAGGTAAAGAAAAAGCTTTTGGATATAGTGCGTATGCAGGTTTAACAACTACTGACCCATACACTCAAACAGAAGTGGCTGATACTTGGGTTCCTATGGGAAGAAAACCATCTCAAACACCTTTTGCTATTCTGCCTGATATGACAAGTATTAAGGACAGCTATGGTGTTGATACAACCTATAGAGAAGAGAGTACAATCTATACTTTAGGTACAAGCCTCTCCTATGATTTTACTTCTACTTTTACAGCTAGAGTAGATGTAAACTACTTTAAGGAAGAAAGAGATGGAGTTTATATAGGTTATGTTCATCCATCAAATTTTAAATTTGCAGGGGGACCGAATGCAGGTAAAAATATTCCAACTTGGAATGCTCCGGTCAACTCACATGATGAAAACAACCGTCTTGATTTAAGTGTTGATATTGTTTATGCTCCAACTGATGATTTAAGCATCAAAACTCGTATTTATAATTCTAATTATAAGAAAAGAAATACAACAACCCTGAAATATTGGGCTGATTATAACTATGCCAACGAGGATGCTTCTGCAAATGCCGCAATGAATGCTGATGTTGATATTACTGTTTATGAAGCTTCCGCTACATACGCAGCTACTGAGTCTCATCTACTTACAGGTGGTGTCGAATATAGAAATGAGAAAAGAAAATCTTCTGTATTTACAAATAATGTAGGAATAAGCGAGAAAAAAGTTAATTATTCATCAGTTTATCTTCAAGATGAATGGGAAGTCACAGACAAGTTCAACACTATTCTTGGTGCAAGATATGAAGATATCAGTAATGCCCAAAACAGACCTACTGCTCGTGTTGGAGGAATCTATGCTTTTGATAAACTAGCAAAAGTAAGAGCAAATTTTGCACAAGGTTTTCGTACACCAGACATCAGAGAGATGTATATAAATATGAACACACCAAATGGTCCTCAACGAGGTGCTGATGTAGTTGGCTATGATTTAAAACCAGAAGCTACGAACGCTTTTGAGCTAGGACTTGGTGGACGCAATTCTAAACTAAGTTATGATTTAGTCGTTTTTTATAATCAAATTAAAAATAAAATAGAGCAAGTTCAAAACGGCGCTATAACAACCTTTGAAAATGTATCAGATGCAAACACAAAAGGACTTGAGCTGTCTTTTGGCTATAAGATATTAGATAATTTAAATTCAAAATTCTTTTGGAGTGAACTTAAAACAGAAAATGAAGATACAAAAAAAGATTTAGAATTTAATCCAGAAAGAAGCTTAATGCTTAGCTTTGATTACCAAGCAACAAAAGCACTTAATCTTGGTATTGTGGGTAAATATATAGGACAACAACACTACACTGAGGTCATAAATAGAGGAGCTCCTACTCAAACGGCCAATCCAGATGCCACAACAGATGCAATTAATATAGTTGATTTGACTATTGGCTACAAGGTAAATAAAAGTTTTGAATTTTACGGCGGAATTAACAATGTAGGAGATGCTACGGTTGAAGATGTACTAGGTTCAAATGTTGGAAGATATTATTTTACTGGTATCAGAGGTCGTTTCTAAAATAAAGTTTAAACTCTTTGCTAATTTTTAGCAAAGAGTTTAACTGAAAATTCATCTTAGGTTTACTGTGTTTTTATATATCAGCATGTCATAGGAGGCGCCATACTCTTCATAGATATATAAAATAAATATAACACTCGAAAGTGAGTGCCTTCATATATATTTGTGTTTTTGATTCCGACTATTAATTAAGTTAAGATATCCTACAATTTTAATATTAACTGAATAAAAAAAAGGGAGGGAAAATGAAGAAAATTACAATTAGTGCATCATTAGCATTGCTAATGAGCTATTCTGCTAGTGCAGCGGAAAATATGAAAGCTATAGAGGTGGTAAGTATAGCAACAAAAACCCAAAAGAGCATAGATGGGGTGGCAGCTACTGTTGAAGTTGTTACACAAGAAGAGATAGAGAAAATGGGGGCGGCTAGTCTAAAAGATATTTTAGAAATGACTCCAGGACTAACTATGCAATATGGAACTTTTCCAAGTTCAAGATCAAAGAGCAAGTCTTCTGTTTCTATTCGTGGTATGGGCGCAAATGGAACACTATTTTTACTTGATGGCAGAAGATTAGCTGGAGAAGTTAAAAATCCTTATGATTTAGAGCGTATTCCAGCATCTATAATTGAGAGAATTGAGATTGTAAAAGGACCTATGAGTTCACTTTATGGCGCAGATGCTGTAGGTGGTGTTATTAATATCATCACAAAAAGACCAACAAAAGAGACAAAAATAGATGTAGGGGCTAGATATGGTGCGAACCAAGATGGCGATGCACAAAATATAAATCTATCTCTTAGCATCCAAGGTAAAAGTGATGGTTTTGGTTACAGTGTTTATGCAGGCTTAACGACTACAAAACCCTACTCCCAAACAGAAACAGCAGATACTTGGGTTCATATGGGAAAAAAACCATCTCAAACACCTATTCCTGGTCTTGTACCTGATATGACAAGTATTAAGGACAGCTATGGTGTTGATACAACTTATAGAGAAGAGAGCAGTATCTATACTTTAGGTACAAGCCTTTCCTATGATTTCACTTCTACTTTTACAGCTAGAGTAGATGTAAACTACTTTAAGGAAGAAAGAGATGGTGTTTATATAGGTTATCTTCATCCGTCAAACTTTAAATTTGCAGCAGGATCAAATGCAGGTAAAAATATTCCAACTTGGAATGCTCCAGTTAACTCACATGATGAAAATAATCGTCTTGATTTAAGTGTTGATGTTGTATATACTCCAACGGATGATTTAAGCGTAAAAGCTCGTATTTATAACTCTAGTTATAAAAAAAGAAACACAACAACCCTTAAATATTGGGCTGATTATAACTATGCCAATGAGGATGCTTCTGCTTATAAAAAAAGAAATGCAACAACCCTTGAATATTTTGCTAATTTTAACTATGCAGATGAGGATGCTTCTACAAATCCCGCTATGAATGCTGATGTTGATATTACTGTTTATGAAGCTTCTGCGACATACTTAGCAAGTGCATCACATCTTCTAACTGGTGGAGCAGAGTATAGAAATGAAAAAAGAAAATCTTCTGTTTTTAACAATAATGTAAGCACTACTGAGAAAAAAGTTAACTATTCATCCGTCTATATTCAAGATGAATTCGAAGTCACAGATAAATTTAACACTATCTTTGGTGCTAGATACGAAGATATCAGTAATGCCGAGAACAGACCTACAGCTCGTGTTGGCGGAATCTATGCTTTTGATAAACTAGCAAAAGTAAGAGCAAATTTTGCACAAGGTTTTCGTACACCAGACATCAGAGAGATGTATATAAATATGAACACACCAAACGGTTCTCAACGAGGTGCTGATGTAGTTGGATATGATTTAAAACCAGAAGCTACGAATGCTTTTGAACTAGGACTTGGTGGACGCAATTCTAAACTAAGTTATGATTTAGTCGTTTTTTATAATCAAATTAAAAATAAAATAGAGCAAGTTCAAAACGGCGCTATAACAACCTTTGAAAATGTATCAGATGCAAACACAAAAGGGCTTGAGCTGTCTTTTGGCTATCAGATATTAGATAATTTAAATTCAAAATTCTTTTGGAGTGAACTTAAAACAGAAAATGAAGATACTAAAAAAGATTTAGAATTTAACCCAGATAGAACTTTAATGCTTAGCTTTGACTACCAAGCAACAAAAGCACTTAATCTTGGTATTGTGGGTAAATATATAGGTCAACAACACTACACTGAGGTCATAAATAGAGGAGCTCCTACTCAAACGACCAATCCAGATGCCACAACAGATGTAATTAATATAGTTGATTTGACTATTGGATACAAGGTAAATAAAAGTTTTGAATTTTACGGCGGAATTAACAATGTAGGAGATGCTACGGTTGAAGATGTACTAGGTTCAAATGTTGGAAGATATTATTTTACTGGTATCAGAGGTCGTTTCTAAAATAAAGTTTAAACTCTTTGCTAATTTTTAGCAAAGAGTTTAACTGAAAATTCATCTTAGGTTTACTGTGTTTTTATATATCAGCATGTCATAGGAGGCGCCATACTCTTCATAGATATATAAAATAAATATAACACTCGAAAGTGAGTGCCTTCATATATATTTGTTTTTT